>QKEJ01000108.1 GCA_003252375.1 Halodesulfovibrio sp. | reverse complement strand
AGAACGGCATGGAAGCGAATATATGATCGGATTGAACGGTTCGGCATTCCTTCCCCGGTGTTGAACGCAGTCGGCTTGTTCGGCGGGCACCCAAACCCCGCCACTAAAAGCTCCACCATAGTCTGGAATAGCGTCACTGACAATCGGGAAGGAAACCCGTACGGCGTATCGGCACGGGGAGAACTAACGCATGCGCACGGAGATCCTTTTTTATAATTATTTGCAGCTCCATTGTCACAGCAAAGAACAGCTGATACCTATCAACAGACCACAAATATCAGCTATCGGAGATGCTTATGTTGAGGCTATGCTTAGTCTGCGCTCTACTGCTCATGCTTCCTCTCGCTGGCTGCATGTCCGCGAAGGCGCACCAGGAATCCATTAAAGCCAGCCAAGGCGAAAAGTTAACCACTGGCATCGTTCAAAAAGAAATCCACAAAGGCATGAACCAAGCAGATGTGATTGCCGTGCTTGGCTCACCAAACATTATCACCAGAGATTCTCAAGGTCGCGAAACATATGTATGGGACAAAATCAGCACAGACATGTCCTATTCCAAAAGCTCTGGCGGAGCGAGCATACTCATCCTTGGAACTGCGTCTGGGGCAGGAGCTGTCACATCTTCACAAAGCACGCTTACCGTAATCATAAAATTCAATGAAGGAGTCGTTGATGAGTTTTCATACCACTCTAGTCGATTCTAGAATACTCTTTGTACTTATCGCTATATCCATCCTATCTGCATGTGCAAAAACGCCAAAGCCCCCGGAGCAGGCTCAATTTACTCAGCTGCAGATAAGAGAAATGCAGACACGTGAGTACGACTCTGTATCCCAAAAAGACGTAATGAAGTCAGTAATATCCGCGCTCATGGATGAAGGATTCATAATAAATGCAACAGACAACGAGCTAGGACTCATAACTGCAGCAAAGGAAACATACGCACTTGATGAGTCAACAAAAAGCATAGCTGAATTTAATTATGGAGCCGGGTCAGGAACATACCAGACAACCCTACGATCAGAAGCCTCCTCCATTGTCAACAAGCACGGGGATGTCATACGAGTACGAATAACAATCGTCCAAAAGGCTGTCAGCAACGCAGGTGGAAACATATGGTCGCAGCCCCTTCTTGATGCTCAAGTATACCAAGGGATATTCTCGAAAGTAGACAAGTCAGTATTCCTTGAAAAAGAAAAAATATAGGCAATACAATCATCAATGTTGTAATCGTGTATTCAAAAGATACATCCTAAACTTGCACATTGGAAGTCATCAAGCATACGAAAGCCCCCTCTTGCGAGGGGGCTTCTTCAGAACCGCTGGTGCGGTGAGATATCAAGTATGGCGGAAGGGGTGAGATTCGAACTCACGGACGTCGTAAAACGTCGGCAGTTTTCAAGACTGCTGCAATAAACCGGGCTCTGCCACCCTTCCGCAGAAAGAACGCACGGCCAAGCCGTGTGGGAACCGTCATATATATGGTTCCGTGCCAAAGCGCAAGCATCCGGGCAGGCTGGAGAACCTGCCCCAAACCCCGCGCCCAGCCGCTCCCGGTGCTACGCCTCTGCCCTGTGCAGATACTTGAAGATCAGGCTGAGCAGATTGTCCGAGTTGATCGGCTTGCCGATGTAGTCGTCCATGCCTGCGGCAAGAAACTGTTCGCGGTCGCCCTTCATGGCGTGCGCCGTCATGGCGATGATCGGAACCTCCGAGGGCGTCTGCAGCCCCTCGGCACCCCGCACGGCCTGCGTCGCGCTCATGCCGTCCATGCCGGGCATGGCGATGTCCATGAGCACCAGATCAAACCGCTCCTCGCGCAGGGCGGGCAGCACTTCGGTCCCGTCGGAGACCACCCGCACCTGAAACCCCTTGCGGGTAAGAAACTTCTCTATGTACATGAGGTTCACGGGGTGATCCTCCGCCACAAGAATGCGTCCGCGGGCTTCCGGCAGCGGAGCATCCTTGGCCGCTCCGCTGCGGCGGGGAGCAACCTTTTCCTCCAGAATGGCCTTGCCGAAGGGAACCCGGAAGGAGAACACGGCGCCTGCGCCGGGTGTGCTCTGCACCGAAATGTCCCCTTCCATCAGGTCGGCCAGCCGCTTGCAGATGGCAAGCCCCAGCCCGGTGCCCTGATGGCGTCTGGAAAAGGAGCCGTCGGCCTGGGCAAAGCTGTCGAAAATGCGCTCTTGATGCGCCTCCAGAATCCCGGAACCGGTATCGGAAACCGTGAATTCAATCACCACCCGGCCGTCGTCAGGCTCCGGTTCCGCCACGCTCACGGCCAGTTGCACACGGCCGTGCTCGGTAAACTTCAGGGCGTTATCCAGAAGGTTCACCAGCACCTGCCGCAGCCGGAGCGGATCACCCACCAGCCCGTCAGGCACGTCATCGGGAACCTCAAAGCGGAAGTCCAGCCCCCGCTCCTCCGCCCGGTGCACGAACATGGTATGCAGGGCGGAAAGACGCTTGCGCAGGCGGAAGGCCTGATTGTCCAGCTCGATGACCCCGGCTTCGATCTTGGAAAAATCGAGAATGTCGTTGATGAGGGCCAGCAGCGACTCCGCGGAGTTCTGCACCGCCTCCAGATACTCGCGCTGCTCATCGTCCAGCTCGGTATCCATGGCCAGGTCCAGCATGCCCAGCACCCCGTTCATGGGGGTCCTGATCTCGTGGCTCATGGAGGCAAGGAACTCGCTCTTGGCCTTGTTGGCGGCGTCGGCCGCCTCCTTGGCAACGCGCAGCTCACGCTCCATCTTGCGGGTGGCGGTCACGTCCCGGACGTATTCGGCCACCATGGATACGTCGCCCTCGCTGAGATTGACGGGAAAAACGGTGATGGAGCGGTACTCCCGCGTCTTGGGATTGTAGAGCTCGATGACCTTCTGCCGTCTGGTCTCGAACACCTCTTCCACCTGACACTGGTCACAGGACTTTTCCCCCCGGAAATAGCAGCCGAAGCAGGCGGTACCGTCTCGCTCGCCTCCGCGGTTTTCCCAGTAGGTGTCCTCTTCGCTCCAGTTGCTGAAGACCACCCGGTCCGAGCGGTCGTGCACCGTCAGCTTGTCCGGAATGGCATTGAGTATGTCCTCGAGCAGCTGGCGGTCAGCGCGCAACTGCTCCTCTCGTTCTCGCAAGGCCTTGTTCTCGGCCTCCACCTCCGCAAGTCGCCTGTGCAGGGCGTAATCCTCCGAAGAACACTCCTCCGGAACGATACCCTTCTCACGCAACCGACGGGTAATATCATCTACACGTGCAGCGCTCATGAACCCCGAACCAACCCCTTGAACCGTTACATGTGATGCGAATCCCCCCAAACCAATGTCCGCAGTAGGCTATCCTTATACCTAGGGCCTAGACACTTGGGAAGGGGGGGAAAGACTTTTTTTGTACCCCGCCATATTCGTGCCCCTTTCCAAGCACAACACCTTAATGTACACTCCGCGGGCATCTTGAAGGCGGAACGACCCGTCATTTCAGCCCATTCATCCCGGACAAGGAGAGGCCCTTGCAGATTGTTCAGACCGGCATCCCCGGACTTGTGCTCCTTGAGCCCAAGGTCCACGGCGACCACCGAGGATTCTTCCTCGAAACCTTCCGCAAGGATTTCCTGCGCGATGCAGGCCTGCCACACGACTTTGTCCAGGACAACCACGCCCGCTCGGAACAGGCGGGGGTGCTCCGCGGCCTGCACTTTCAGCTGCCCCCGGCCACACAGGCCAAGCTGGTCTGGGTAACCGCCGGATCGGTCTATGATGTTGCCGTGGACTTGCGCGCCGGTTCCCCCACCTACGGCAAATGGTACGCCGTGACCCTTTCCGCAAGTAATTTCAGGCGCCTGCTCGTCCCGCGCGGCTTCGCCCACGGCTACATGACCCTGGAACCCGGCACCGAGTTCCAGTACAAGGTCGACGCCTACTACGCGCCCGAGCTTGACGCCGGCATCATATGGAATGATCCCGACCTTGCCATCCCCTGGCCGGATATCCCCCCGGTGCTCTCGGACAAGGACACGGCGCTGCCGCGCCTGCGCGATTTCCGCACGCCGTTCTCGGCCTAGGCAGGCATTCTGACAACACGCATCCGGCAGCCCGCACGCCCCGAAGGCAACGGCCGCCATATTTCATCGGAGGACAGTCCCCATGGCCAAACACGCGCATCCCGATTCCGTCGAACGATGCCATGCCGTCATCCTGGCCGGCGGTTCCGGCACACGACTGTGGCCGCTCTCCCGCGCCCTGTTCCCCAAGCAGCTGCTGGCGCTGAACGGCGAACGCACCCTGCTGCAGCAGACCGTACACAGGGCGCTGGACCTGCTGCCCCCGGAGCGCATCCATATCATTACCAATGAGGAGCACTTCTATGAAGTGCGCCAGCAGGTAAAGGAACTGGACCCGGCGCTCGAGGAACAGGTGCTGGCCGAACCGGTTGCCCGGAACACCCTGCCCGCCATCCTGCTCGGCCTTGCCGCCGCCATGCGCATCACGGAAGCCCCCCTGCTTGCGGTCTTCCCCTCCGACCATCTGATGCACGACGGCCAGCGCTGGAAAAATGCCGTGCTCAAGGGCATTGCCCTTGCGGCCCGGGAATATTTCGTGACCTTCGGCGTGCCGCCGACCCATCCCGAAACCGGCTACGGCTACATCCACCGGGGCGCCCCCCTTACCGAAGGCTCCTTCAAGGTGCTCGGCTTCAAGGAAAAGCCCCACCGGGAACTGGCCGAACAATACGTCCGTGAAGGCCAGCACTTCTGGAACAGCGGCATGTTCGTCTTCAACGGCCAGCAATTCCTCATGGAGGTCGAGCAGCACCATCCGGCCCTTGCGGCATGGTGGCATCAGCGCGACGTTGTCGAGCTGGTGGACGGGTACGCCACGCTGCCGGCCGTCTCCGTGGACTACGGCATCATGGAAAAGGCCCACCCCATCGCGGTGGTGGAAACCGACTTCGGCTGGGACGATCTGGGCAACTGGGAGGCGCTGTACCGCCTTGGCGAAAAGAACACCGACGGCTGCGTCATTCAGGGCGACACCCTTGCGCTGGACTGCAAGGACAGCCTGCTCATGTCCAAGGGCGGCAAGCTGTGCGCCATAGGCCTTTCCAACATCGTGGCCGTGCAGACGCGTGACGCCACCCTCATCTGCGACAAGAGCCAGGTGCAGCGGGTGCGCGAAATCGTTGACCAGCTGCGCGCCGAAGGAAGCCCCCTTGTGGAAACCCACCTCACGGTGCGTCGCCCCTGGGGCAGCTACACCGTGCTGGAGGAAAGCCAGTTCTACAAGATCAAGCGCATCAAGGTGCACCCCGGCGCACGCCTTTCCCTGCAGATGCACCATCACAGGGCCGAGCACTGGGTTGTGGTGACGGGTTCCGCCCTTGTGCAGGTGGGGGACAAGGAGCTCGTTCTGTCCGAAAATCAGTGGGCGGACATCCCCAAGACCTCCATGCACCGGCTTTCCAACCCGGGGCGCATTCCCTTGGAGATCATAGAGATACAAACCGGAGCCTATCTTGAGGAAGACGACATCGTCCGGTTTGAAGACGTATATGGGAGAAAGGAAAACTGATTCCTGCTCCCTGTATATACAATAGGTTAGCCGCACAAACAGGCCGTTCGTGAATTTTTTCACCTTGACACGGACTTTGGCTTCCTATTAGGTAATGGACGTGGCAAATGTGGGCATTTTTATTAATTTTTCAAACCAGCTATGAGGCGAAGGGTTATGGCGGACAGGCATTTACATCCTGCCAACGGGAACAGCGCGCCCAGCCAATTCGGCGGCGCAGCCCCGTTCTTCGTAGGTCTGGTAGTGGCACTCATCTTGGGCTGGTGGGCGTTCCCGCAGATGCTTTTCTCGCAAAAGCATCAGCCGGTTCGATTCAGCCATAAGGTGCATATGGAGGGGGCAGGCATGGAATGCAAGTCATGTCACTTCCTCCGTGAAGACGGCTCTTACGCCGGTCTTCCCACCACGGAAAGCTGTGCGGAATGTCACAGCGAACCCATGGGCGAAGACCCGGAAGAGGCTCGTTTCATTGAAG
The DNA here is from genome assembly GCA_003252375.1 of Halodesulfovibrio sp. Taxonomy (GTDB): domain Bacteria; phylum Desulfobacterota; class Desulfovibrionia; order Desulfovibrionales; family Desulfovibrionaceae; genus Halodesulfovibrio. Next base: position 6,378 of record QKEJ01000108.1, on the reverse strand, counting down.
AATACGTAAACACCGGTAAGGAAGTCGAATGGCTTGTCTACCAAAAGCAGCCGGACAACGTATTCTTCAGCCATGCGGCTCACTCTGTGGATTCGTGCAACAACTGTCACGAATTTACCGAGACCGAGCTTTGTTCTCAGTGTCACCCCAACGTGGCCGAGACGGACGAAGCCCCGGTTTACTATGAAAACAAGCTGACCAAGTACAGCAAGCAGACCATGAAGATGTGGCGCTGTGAGCGGTGTCATGCCAATCCTGAGCATTTCGGCACCACTCGTTCCAGCAACGCATGTTATGTCTGCCATAAGTAAAAGGGGTGGTTCAATGGCAGTTGATAGAAGAGGTTTTCTTAAGTTCGTCGCAGGGGTAAGCGCAGGCGTCATGGTGACGCCCATTCCGTGGAAACTGCTCGACGACGCGAGTATCTGGACCCAGAACTGGCCTTGGATTCCCTCCAACGTAGACGGCGCAAGCACCTATGTCTCCACCGTGAGCAAGCTTTGCCCCTCCTGCGTTGGCATGAAGGTTCGTCTTGTGGGCGACCGCCCCGTGCGTGTCCTGCCCGACGACAACCATCCGCTTTCCAAGGGCGGTATCTCCTCCCTGGCCGTAGCCGAAGCACAGATGCTGCACAGCCCGGCACGCGTAAAGCGCCCCCTCAAGCGGGCTGCCGACGGTGCCTACGTGGCCATCAGCTGGGAAGAAGCCGATGCCCTGCTTGCTGAAAAGCTCGCAGCCGCAAAGGGCAGCCTGGCATGCGTATCCGGTGATGAAACCGGCAGCATCAACGACGTGCTTTCCGCCATGACCGGCAAGGCAGGTTCCTCCAACTTCTACCTGATGCCCTCCGAGGCACAGCCCGCCGCCAAGGCAGTTGCCGCCATGGGCGGTGAAGGGCAGCTCGGATACGACATCGAAAACAGCGACTACGTTCTCGCCATCGGCGCGAACATTCTTGAATCCTGGGGTACGGTCATCCGTAACCGCGCTGCATTCAAGGCGACCCGCCCCCACGGCGAAGAGCCCGCAGCCACGTTCGTCTTCGCAGGCCCGGTGCAGAACAACACCGCAGCCGGCGCTGACCAGTGGGTTCCCATCAAGGCTGGAACCGAAGGCGCCTTCGCCCTCGGCATTGCGCACCTGCTGATCAAGGCCGGGGCAACGGCCGACGCAGCAGACTTCAGCGCATTTGCCCGCCTGGCAGGAACCTTTACCCCCGCCAAGGTGGCCGAACTGACCGGCGTGAACGAAGACCAGCTCAAGGACGTGGCCAAGGCCCTGCTCAAGGCCCGCCGTCCCCTGGTCATCACCGGTTCCGAGTTCGGTCAGGGCACCGGCGCAGCCTCCGTGCTGGCCGGCGTGGCCGTGAACATGCTGCTGGGCGGCCTGAACCGCAAGGGGGGCCTCAAGCTGCTGCCCGTTGCCGGTCCCGTGGTCGACGGCGCCATGACCCGCGCCGAAATGCTGGGCAAGGATTTCGTTGCCTACATGTCCCGCATCAATGCCGGCAAGGACAAGGCTCCCGCGGCCATGGTCTTCTACGAAGCCAACCCCGCGTACGCCCTGCCCCAGGCCGCCAAGATGGCGGAAGTGCTGGCCAAGGTGCCTTTCAAGGCTACCTTCACCACCTTCCTTGACGAAACCGCCATGCTCTGCGACCTCGTTCTGCCCGTACCCATGGGTCTTGAACGCCTCGACGACGTGGCCACGCCCTACGGCTCCGGACAGGCCCTGTACTGTCTGGCCCGTCCGGTTGCTCCCATGCCTGCGCACGTCAAGCCCGCAGGCGACTACATCATCGCCCTTGCCGGCAAGCTCGGCATGGATCTCGGCGTCGGCACGTGGGAAGAAGTCCTGCAGGCCAAGGCCCGGGCCATGGGTGCCGATTGGGACAGCCTGATGGATGGCAACGTGCATGTCAGCAGCAGCACCGTAAACGCCCAGCCCGCTTTCGGCGCCGGCATGCTCCAGAAGGGCATCGCCACCAAGGCCGCCGAAGGCGACTATGCGATCGCCCCGGTGCACAAGCTCAATGTCGGCACGGCCAAGACCGCTATCCCGCCATACAACAACAAGACCATCCGCCGCTGGGAACTGCAGGGCAAGGAATTGTATGTTGCAATGAACGGGGCCACCGCCCGCAAGCTCGGCGTTATGAAGCACGACAAGATCGTGGTCAGCAACAAGAGCGGCAGCATCTCCGCCCGCGTGAACATTTTCGAAGGCGTCATGAACGACACGGTTGCCGTTCTGATGGGTCTCGGCCACACGGCCTTCGATCAGTTCAGCAAGGGCAAGGGCGAGAACGTCATGCAACTGCTGACCGTCGGGTTTGAATCCGGTACGGGACTCTCCGTCTGGAACATGGCCGGCGCCACCATCAGCAAGGCATAAGGGACGAGCGTCATGGAAATAAAAGAATTCAAAGTCAAGTGGGGGATGGCCATCGACCTCGATAAGTGCACCGGTTGCGGCGCCTGCATGGTAGCATGCCAGGCGGAAAACAACCTTGCACCGATCGCCGATGCCTCCAACAAGATCAAAGTAATGAACTGGCTGGTCGTCTACGAGCTCAGCAACAAGAAACCGTTTCCTGAGCACGACGTAGCCTACCTGCCCCGCCCCTGCCAGCAGTGCGGCCATCCGCCCTGTGTTTCGGTCTGCCCCGTTGTTGCAACGGACAAGAACGAAGAAGGCGGCATCGTCAGCCAGATCTATCCCCGCTGCATCGGTTGCCGGTATTGCATGGCCGCATGCCCCTACCATGCACGCTACTTCAACTGGCTTGATCCGGTATGGCCCGAAGGCATGGAAAAGGCCCTGACGCCCGACGTATCCGTACGTCCCCGCGGCGTGGTCGAAAAGTGTTCCTTCTGCCACCACCGGTTCATGAAGGCCAAGGACAAGGCCATTGCGGAAGGTCGTGATCCCGAGGCGCTTGCCGACGGCGATTACGTAACCTCCTGTGCGGAAGCCTGTCCCAACGGGGCCATCGTGTTCGGCGATCTGAACAATCCCGATCACCAGGTGTACCACCTGTCGCGCTCCAAGTATGCCAGCCGTCTTCTGGAACGCCTGCACGCCAACACTCAGGTGTACTACCTGAGCCGCCGCGAATGGGTTCGTCGCCAGCTGGACAACTACCTGGATAACGAAAAGGTCAAGGGGTAGAACGCCATGGAAAAGAACTACTCTCTTCCCGCAGACCATGATCTGTTCCCGGACGGCGCCAAGCGCTGCTCCCTGATGCAGTTCATGGCATGGATGGGGATTGTCGGTGTGGTTGCCGCCTGGGGTCTCTACGCCGCATACAAGGTACTCAGCACCGGTCTGGGTGTGACCGCACTGGACGACTACTTCGGTTTCGGCCTGTGGATCACCTTTGACCTTGCCGTCATCGCCCTGGGCGCTGGCGCCTTCTTCACCGGACTGCTCAGGTATATCCTGAACATCGATCCGCTGAAGAACATCATCAACCTGACCGTCATTGTCGGCTTCATCTGCTATTCGGGCGCCATGCTTATTCTGGTGCTCGACGTGGGGCAGCCTGTCCGTGCATGGTTCGGGTACTGGCACGCCAACGTGCACTCCATGCTGACAGAAGTTATCTTCTGCATCACGTGCTACCTGATCGTGCTGATCATCGAGTTCATTCCCCTGGTCTTTGAACAGAAGCAGCTGGACCGCATTCCCGTACTGCATCACATCGCGCACAACCTGCACGTCATGATGCCCCTGTTCGCAGGCGTGGGTGCCTTCCTGTCCACCTTCCACCAGGGTTCTCTCGGCGGCATGTACGGCGTGCTCTTCGCCCGTCCGTACGTCTTCCGTGACGGGTTCTTCGTATGGCCCTGGACCTTCTTCCTGTTCGTCATCTCCGCTGTCGGCTCCGGCCCGGTCTTCACCGTGCTCATTGCCACCATCATGGAGAAGATGACCGGTCGCAAGCTGGTCAGCTGGGAAATCAAGTCCCTCATGGGCAAGATTGCCGGTTCCATGCTCTTCGTGTACCTGATCTTCAAGTTCCTGGACACGTACGGCTGGATCGAGCACATCCTGCCCCACGCGGGGCTGACCTTCGACCAGAACTTCTATGGCAACATATACGGCCAGTGGCTGCTCTGGGCAGAACTGGGTGTCTGCGGCGTGCTGCCGTGCATCATCCTGCTTACCCCCAGCCTGCGGAACAACCCTGCGCTGTTCTACTCCGCTGCCCTGCTTGACTGCATCGGCATCACCATCAACCGCTACGTCTTCACGGTGCAGGCGCTGGCCATGCCGGTCATGCCCTTCGACTCCTGGGAAACGTATGCACCCAACTGGGCGGAATGGGGCTCCAGTGCACTGATCATCGCCTACGGCGCAATCGTGCTCTCGCTCTCCTACCGCTACCTGCCGGTTTTCCCGCAGGAGAAAAAGTTGAATGCGACCAAGGCATAGCGCCTGAGTCACATATACGGTATAAGCTCAAAGTAGGTTGAACCCCGGCACGGCCCCCACCCGTCCCGGGGTTCTTCTTGTGCTATGCACAGAAAACCCGCACGCCCTCCACACAAAAGCCCCCCGGCAGGGAACGTGGGCCAGCCATGCGCATCGGGCAGCATTGGGCCCACAACCGGGGCATGCACACCGAAACCGAGCCATGTCAGGGAGACCGGGAAGCTCCGGAGGCTAGACTACCCACCAGTAGTACGCTGCCGCCACGCAGGAAATGGAAGCAGCCCTGAGCACCTGGTTGAAGCCGATGAGGAAGAGGGCCAATCGCGGCTTGAAGATACCCGCGTAGGAAGGGAACTGGTGCCGGAAGGCCCGCATGGGGGAAGACAGCACATTCCCCACCAGCAGGGTCATGACCACCTCATGGCTGTCCAGCATCCCAGAATGCATCAATTGTCCTGCAGCGGACAGGGCGGCAGCGAACTCGGCGGCCAGATGCAGCAGCACGACGCTGAGACCTTCCGGATTGAGAAAGGAGAGCCAGTGCACATGGGCGGCCATGGCTTCACGCACGGCGGTGAAACCACCAACCCTGTTCATGCAGTACATCAGAATGTACACAGGCACGGTGATATACAGCACGCGGGGCAACCGCTGCCTGAGACGCCGCCAGCTCTTGGACAGGGCATCTTGCCAGCCCTGACTCGCCTCTTCATCCAGACGGCAGGTGATGCAGCCTTCCGGCAGGGGCGGAAGCAGTATCCGGCCGGCAAGCACCGTGCCCGCAGTACGCAGCACGGCCGCACCAAGCACCAGCCCCACATAGGCAAAAGCCGCATCCCCGATGAAAGGAACGGCCATGAAGAACATGGTCGGCAGATGCACGAAAAACGCAGGCGTACTGTTGAAGAGATTGGCAAAGACCAGCTCGCGACGGGAAAGCTCTCCCTTCTCATAACTGCCGGCAAGCATGGTGTTGGCCGTGACCGTTGAAAAGAACGCCATGGAGAAGGCGGCACCGGACACGTCCCGCAGATGGCCGATACGCACCAGCGGGGCGGCGATACGGGCGACACCGTGGGTCCAGTTAAGTGCCTCGATAAGGTTGCCGAGCATGAGTCCCCCGGCAATGAACACCATCAGGCGGAGAAGGGGAAGAATGAGCCCGGGCCACACAACGGCCCAGTCCGTCAATCCGAATTGGTGCAGTATATCCATTCTGCAACACTACGGTTTTCGGTCACCGCTGTAAACATGCGGCGTGGGAAGGGAGACTGCGCAGGCGGCAGAAAAGAAGGGGGGAGGACTACATGAAGGAGGATACGGTCTCAATGTATTCCTGCAGCCGTCTGGCGGCATCGGCCTCCATGTTGTCAAAGGAGGCCCCCACAACCAATGACGACCTGTCCAACTCCACGTTGCGGCAGATGCAGGACAGAATGGACTCCTCACCGGCAAAGAGGTTTGCCTTGAGCACCAGCATCTCCTCGGCGGAAATCTTCCGGAAGCTGTCGCTGCTCTTCACCTCGAAACACATCTTGCACCCCCCTGCGGAGAGGTCCACAATGGCACCACGCTGAATGCCGTGAGGACTGTGCACCTCCGCCGGGATAAGGCACTTGAGCCGACGGTGCGTGCGCAGCTCATACTGCTCCAGAACATCCGGGTATTCGACAAAAATCAGGGGACTAGGCTTGGTAACCTGCGAAATGATATGCGTGCGGAACCCGATGATGGTTCCCTGATGGATAAAGCGTACCGTCAGCCCCTCTCCGGGCACCATACGGGTACGAATGCCCGGAACCAACGGCATTTTCAAAATGAGATACTCGTAGGGCAGGAGCCCGACAAGCTCGGTACCGTGCTTCATTTCCGTGCCGTTCACGTTCAGGAGCAACCGGGTGCCAAGGCTGATCTCCAGCTTGGCTCCGGTATTCCGTG
>QKEJ01000182.1 GCA_003252375.1 Halodesulfovibrio sp. | reverse complement strand
GTGGCGCTCAGCTGCAGGCGGTCCGCACTGCCGGTCACGGCGTATTTCGTGACCTCGGTGTGGCTGCCTGCCGCCAGCGGTGCGGCGGTGTCGAGAAACTGGGCGGCATATTCGATGACCTTGCCCCCGCGAGCGGGGTTGTAGCCCTTGCCCCTTTCCGCGCCGTCGGTCTCCGGCAGCACGTCGGTGCCGTAGAGGGCGTCATAGAGGCTCCCCCAGCGGGCATTGGCCGCGTTCAGGGCGTATCGGGCGTTGGTGACGGGCACCACCAGCTGCGGTCCCGCGATGGTGGCTATTTCCGGGTCCACGTTGTCCGTGGTGATGGTGAAGTCTGCGCCCGTGGGGCACAGGTAGCCGATGTCATACAGAAATTGCTTGTAGGCAGCGGCATCATGCGGCTTGCCCTTGTTGTCGAGGTGCCAGCTGTCTATGGCCTCCTGCATGCGGTCGCGAATTTTCAGCAGGGCCTGATTTCTGGGCTGCAGGTCCGCAAGGGCGGCCTCCAGATTGTTCCAGAAGGTATCCGGGGCAAGGCCGGTACCGGGTGCCACATCATTGGCGATGCAGTCGTAAAGGGGCTTGGCGATCGCAAGATTGCCTATGGTGACCCGTTGTCCCATGCCAGTCTCCTTGTGTGCCCGGCAGTGCGGAAGCGGCGCCGGGTAGCTAGTGTGGTTCCCATGATTCCATGGGATGGTCCATGGTACCATGTTTTCGGCCAAAGGCAGAGCGTATTTCACACAGCACCGTAACGCTCCGTCTCCGGTCTACATTTCGGACGGTTGTCAGACAATTGGTCTGACCATTTTGGCATAGCTGTGTGAGGATGGCAAGGGGAGGGGTAAATCAGGGGCCTTCCGGGCGGGCAGGCGCACGCGACGTGGCGCTGGGGGCGTGGTGCCGTGATGCCGGTGCAGCCAGCCCGTACAGGTCGAGTCTGGTGCCGGAGACAGCCGTCGGTTGACAAACCCGTCCCGCCTCCGCATGGTCATGCCCTATGCATGCAGAGGACGGGATTGCGGAATATGTAGGGGCGCTCAAGGCCTCGGACAGGCTGGGCGAACAGGTGGTCTACCATCGCGTGCTGCCCGGGGCGGAGGCGGCGCATGCCCCGAACCGGCGGCCGTGGCCTGCAGCCATCCGCGATCTGCTGGCCATGCAGGGCATCCGCGAACTCTATGCGCATCAGGCGCAGGCCACGGACATGGTCCGTTCCGGCCGCCATGTGGTGGTGGCCACCCCCACGGCCAGCGGCAAGACCCTGGTCTACAACCTGCCCGTCATCGAACGCTTTCTGCAGGACCCGGACGCCCGGGCGCTCTATCTCTTTCCGCTCAAGGCCCTGGCGCAGGACCAACTGAAGACCTTTCGCACCCTCACGGCCCATTGGCCCAAGGACGCCCGGCCCGAGGCCGCCATCTATGACGGCGACACCACGCCGCACTTCCGCAAGAAAATCCGCACCAATCCGCCCACGGTACTGATGACCAACCCTGAGATGCTGCATCTCTCCATCCTGCCGCACCATGAGCAGTGGGTGCAGTTTCTGGCCTCGCTGCAGTATATCGTGGTGGACGAGGTGCATACCTACCGGGGCGTGCTCGGGTCGCACATGGCCCAGCTGTTCCGCCGGCTGCTGCGCATCTGCCGCCAGTACGGCATAACCCCCACCTTCATCTTCTGCTCCGCCACCGTGGGCAACCCCGGCGAACTGTGCCGCCAGCTGACCGGACTGCCGGAAGCGGACATACAGGTCATCACCCAGAGCGGGGCCCCGCAGGGCAAGCGCCATTTCGTGTTTCTCGATCCGTACGAAAGCCCGTCCACGGCGGCCATCCAGCTGCTCAAGTCCGCGCTTTCCCGCAATCTGCGGACCATCGTGTATACCCAGTCGCGCAAGATGACCGAGCTGATCAGCATGTGGGCGGGCGAGAAGTCCGGTCCGTACAAGACGCGCATCTCCGCCTACCGGGCCGGGTTTCTGCCCGAGGAGCGGCGGGAGATAGAGGCCAGAATGGCCAGCGGCGACCTTTTGGCGGTCATCTCCACCAGCGCACTGGAGCTGGGCATAGACATCGGGGCGCTGGATCTGTGCATTCTGGTGGGCTACCCCGGCACGGTCATGGCCACCATGCAGCGGGGCGGCCGCGTGGGGCGCGCCACGCAGGAGAGCGCGGTGGTGCTGGTGGCGGGCGAGGATGCGCTGGACCAGTATTTCATGCGCCACCCGCAGGACTTTTTCGAGCGTCCGGCCGAGCATGCGGTGCTGAATCCGCACAACCCCGTGATTCTCAAGCGACACCTTGAGTGCGCCGCTGCGGAACTGACCCTGCGGCCTGCGGAACCGTGGCTGCAGGCTCCGGAGGTGCAGGATGCCCTGCATGCCCTGCAGCAGGAGGGGCTGCTGCTCATGGATGCGGAGGGCACGGCCATCTTTGCGGCGCGCAAGCGGCCCCAGCGGCACGTGGACCTGCGCGGGGCGGGCAACAGCTTTCATATCCAGACGGCCGACGGCACGGTGATCGGCAGCGTGGACGGCATCAAGGCCCTGCGGGAGACGCATCCCGGCGCGGTGTACCTGCACAAGGGAACCACCTGGACCGTGAGCGAGCTGGACCTTGAGACCCGCACGGTCCGCGTGCAGGAGAACCGGGTGGACTACTACACCCGCGTGCGGGGCAACAAGGAGACGGAAATCCTTGAGGTGCTGGACCAGAAGACGGTCTGGGGCACCCGTATCTGCCTCGGCAGACTGCGGGTAACCGAACATATCAGCGGGTACGAGAAGCGCAGCGTGCGCGGCGGCGGCAAGCTGCTGGGCATCACCCCGCTGGACCTTCCGCCGCAGGTGTTCGAGACCGAGGGGCTGTGGTTCGAGATTCCCATGGACGTGCAGCGCGCCATGGAGGACGCCTACATGCACTTCATGGGGGCCATCCATGCCGTGGAGCATGCGGCCATCGGCATTCTGCCCCTGCTGGTCATGACGGACCGCAACGACCTTGGCGGCATCTCCACCCCCATGCACGCGCAGGTGGGCAAACCTGCCGTGTTCATCTACGACGGCATGCCCGGCGGTGCCGGTCTGACCCGTCTGGCCTTCGAACGTGCCGACGACATGTTCGGCCGGACGCTTGCGGTTATCCGCGACTGCGGTTGCGAACTGGGCTGCCCCTCCTGCGTGCATTCGCCCAAGTGCGGCTCGGGCAACCGGCCCATCGACAAGGCCGGGGCGTTGGACCTGCTGCATCGGCTGGAGGCCCGTGACGCTGCCGCAGATGAACAGATGCAGGAACAATTCGTATTACAATCTGTACCAGAAATTGATATTTCCGCTCCGCAGGACGCCGTCCGTACCCTTGCCACGCCGGATACCGACGCAGCAACGGCGCAGCCTCATACCTTGCCCCGCCCCATGCGCAGGGTGCAGGGGGAATCATCCTCCCTGCCCGCCGGAGGCAGTGCCCCATCTTCTTCCTCTTCGCCCCTGGCCGTGCCGGGCCGGTACGCCGTACTGGACGTGGAAACCCAGCTTTCCGCGCAGGAGGTGGGCGGCTGGAACAGGGCGGAGCGCATGCGCGTGAGCGTTGCGGTTCTGTATGATTCCGCCACGGACGCCTTTACCGCCTACACCGAGGAGCGCATGCCGGAGATGCTGGCTTCGCTGGCGGAGTACGACCTGATTGTCGGGTTCAACATCATCCGCTTCGATTACAAGGTGCTCTCGGCCTATACCGTGCAGAACCTTGCGGCCTTGCCCACGCTGGACATGCTGGATGTCATCCGCAAGCGGCTGAGCTACCGTGTTTCGCTGGATAATCTGGGCGGCGCCACCTTCGGGGTGCCCAAGTCCGCGGACGGTCTGCAGGCGCTCAAGTGGTGGAAGGAGGGCAAGGTGGACGAGATTGCCCGCTACTGCGAGCAGGATGTGCGCATTACGCGCGACCTCTATCTGCACGGCCGCGAGCACGGGTATCTGCTCTTCACCAACAAGGCGAAGCAGAAGGTGCGTGTTCCGGTGGAGTGGTAGCCCTTCGGGTGTGACCATTGTGACCTGGTCCCCGCTTCCTGCGGTTTCCGTCTTTTCCCTTTTCCTCAACGTGCAGGGTGTGCTATAGAAAGGTTCCTGCTCTGACACAGGCTGCCCGCGGGTCCTTCCGCTGGTGCGCCGGAGCGTGCGGGGCAGAAATATACTTGGCCTCCCGGGCATGATGCCCATTCCGTCACACACTTTGCTCTGCTGGAGGAAATACGCATGTTGCCGGCACCGTATGCTGATTTTTATAAGGAAGTCCTCGACGTCATCCCCAAGGAACATATCTACACCGACCCGCTGCGGGTGCTGGCGTACGGTACCGACGCGAGCTTCTACCGCCTTATTCCCAAGATGGTCATTGATACCAACGAGGAACATGAGGTTGGCCATATTCTCAAGCTTTCCAGCAAGTACCGTATTCCGGTCACCTTCCGGGCTGCGGGCACCAGCCTTTCCGGGCAGGCGGTCTCCGATTCCGTGCTGGTCCGGCTGGGGGATGGCTGGCGAAGGTTCCGCATCTTTGATGATGCCACCCGCATCTCCCTGCAGCCCGGCATCATCGGCACCAACGCCAACCGCCTGCTTGCCGAGTTCGGCAAGAAGATCGGTCCGGATCCGGCGTCCATTGATACCGCCAAGATCGGCGGCATAGTGGCCAACAACGCCTCCGGCATGTGCTGTGGTGTGGCCGAGAACAGCTACAAGACCCTGGACAAGATGCGGCTGCTCTTCTTTGACGGCACCGTGCTGGATACCTCGGACGACAAGAGCCGCGCGGAGTTCTCGCGCAAGCATCCCAACATCCTGGAGCGCATCCGCCTGCTGCGGCAGGAGGTGGTGGCGGATTCCGACCTGGCGGACCTCATCTCCCGCAAGTTCAAGATCAAGAACACCACGGGCTACAGCCTGAACGCGCTGGTGGACTTCGAGGATCCCTTCGACATCATCCAGCACCTGATGGTCGGCTCGGAAGGCTCCCTCGGCTTCATTTCCGAGGTTACCTACCGCACCGTGGTGGAGCACCCGCACAAGGCTTCGGCCCTGATCTTCTTCCCGGACATCAAGTCCGCCTGTGAAGCCACCATCGTGCTGCGCGGCACCCCTGTCGCCGCCGTGGAACTGATGGACGACCGTGCCCTGCGCTCCGTGGCGGGCAAGCCCGGCATGCCGCCGAGCCTGATGGGCGAGATTGCGGATGACACCACGGCCCTGCTGGTGGAGACCCGCGCCGGGACCAAGAGCCAGCTGACCAAGCAGATAGACAAGATAACCAAATCCATTGCCCAGATTCCCAAGCTGGCCGATGTGGAATTCACCGACGTGCCTGCGGAGTTCAACAAGCTGTGGGCCGTACGCAAGGGGCTGTTCCCCGCCGTGGGCGCGGTGCGCCGCGTGGGCACCACGGTCATCATCGAGGACGTGGCCTTCCCCATCAAGGATCTTGCCACGGCCACCCTCAAGCTGCAGGACCTGTTCCGCAAGTACGAGTACAACGAGGCCATCATCTTCGGCCATGCGCTTGAGGGGAACCTGCATTTCGTGTTCACGCAGGACTTTTCCGATCCCAAGGAGATCATCCGCTATCAGGGCTTCATGGATGAGGTCTGCGGCATGGTGGTGAAGGAGTTCGACGGCTCCCTCAAGGCGGAGCACGGCACGGGCCGCAACATGGCTCCCTTTGTGGAAATGGAGTGGGGCGCTGCCGCCTACCGGCTGATGCGTGAGATCAAGAGCATCTTCGACCCCCACGGCCTGCTGAACCCCGGCGTCATCATCAACGAGGACGCCGAGTCGCACATCCGAAACCTCAAGCCGCTGCCGCCCGCGCACTCCATTGTGGATACCTGCATCGAGTGCGGGTTCTGCGAGCCCATCTGTCCCTCCCGCAACGTAACCTTCACCCCCCGCCAGCGCATCACGGCATGGCGCGAGATAAGCCGCATGCGGGCGTCGGAGGAAAAGGACGCCCTGCTCAAGAAGCTGTTCTCCGACTACAGCTACTTTGGGGACAACACCTGCGCCACGGACGGCCTGTGCGCCACCCGTTGTCCCGTGGGCATCAACACCGGCTCGTTCATCAAGAAGCTGCGCGGCGAGCATGTCACTCCGCGTCAGGCCAAGGCTGCCGAATGGGTGGCCAACAACTTCGGCACCGTGGCCAAGGTGGTCGCCAAGACCCTGAAGGGCGTGAATCTCGCCCACAAGCTCTTCGGCACCACGGTGATGGACACCGGGTCGCGGACGCTGCGCGTGCTTACCCTGAAGAAGCTGCCGCTCTGGAACCGCCAGATGCCCAAAGGGCTTAGCCCGGTACGACCCGTGCCCGTGAACCAGTCCAACCCGCTGAAGGTGGTCTACTTCCCCAGCTGCATCAGCCGCACCATGGGCCCGGCAGAAGGGGACGCGGAACGGACCGATCTGCCCAGAAAGACCATCGCCCTGCTCCTCAAGGCCGGGTACGAGGTCATCTTCCCCGAACGGCTGGACGAGCTGTGCTGCGGCCAGGCCTTCGAGTCCAAGGGGTTTGACGCCCAGGCGGACATGAAGTCCAAGGAGCTCTCAAACGCCCTGCTCAAGGCCAGCAACAACGGCGAATATCCGGTTCTCAGCGATACCAGCCCGTGCCTGTACCGGATGAAGGAAACCATGGACAAACGGCTTGCGCTGTTCGAGCCCATCGAGTTCGTGCTGACCCACCTCAAGGACAAGCTCAGCTTTGCCAAGGTGCCCAGAACCGTGGCTCTGCATGCCACCTGTACCGCCCGCAAGATGGGCCTTGAGGGTCGCTTCAAGGAACTGGCCGAACTGTGCGCCGAAAAGGTTGTGGTGCCGGAAAACGTGTTCTGCTGTGGTTTTGCAGGGGACCGTGGCTTCAGCTATCCGGAACTGAACAAGGGAGCACTGGCGGAACTGAAGGCGCAGGTGGAGCACTGCTCAGAAGGATATTCCACCTCCCGCACCTGCGAGGTGGGTCTTGCCCTGCACGCCACCATTCCCTACCGCAACGTGCTCTATCTGGTGGATGAGGCCACGTCGCCGTTGAAGTAGCGGCCTGCCGACAGGCATAGGATGAAAACAGGACAGCCGGAGCGGCAACGCTCCGGCTGTTTTATATTCCGACCAGTGGAGGGTTCTCTATTCCTGAGGTGTTCTCCAGTAGACCCCCTTGGTCTGCATGGGGGTGCCGGGTCCCTTATGCCAGCTCCTTGCCAGATGCTTTTCCAATGCCTGGATGTTTAGCGGTGCCGGCAAGATGGTGAACTCTTTGGAATTGACTAAAAACAAGGAGAAGGTGCGCATCGGCCAGAGAAAGCACCGTATCCTGATGGATGCTATGTCGGAAACCCTGTGGGTTTTGGCACCAAAGGGGTGCGGTGATTTTCTGATGCAGATCGTGTTTCCGTCGAATGAAATAACGGAGAAGACCTCGATGAGAAAGTGGCGCACCAGGAATATGTAAAGAGCCATGGATGTGATTTTTATGGGAATATTATTACTTGGCGTGTAGGTGTATTTGATCGCAAGAAATGCGAAAAAGGTTGCGAGCGCGGTGTACGCCAGGCAGACGATGGGGCTGTTTTGGCATAGAATAATGGTGTTCGCATTCTGCGCCTGTATAAGCTTGTGTATCTTCCCATGTTTCTTGAGGAAAAGGAGTGTTGCCCACGCGGTGAGCGTGATCGCAATGAAGGCCATTACGGGTATCAGCATTGCTGGTGACCAGTTTCCGGCGAGAGCGTCTGCGGGGTTGGCCATGTTGCTGTGTCCTCCTCTTTGGCGAAAGCATGGTGAGAATCAATAGTCGTGCTGCGTGTTTTGTCTTGATGAAGAGCAAGATACGAAACAACAGCCGTGGCGGCAACGCTCCGGCTGTTATTGTTGCGGCTAGTTGTCGTCCTGCGCCAGCCCCATGCCCGCATCGTCCACCACCAGTACGTCGCGCTGGTCGGCGTTGCCGGGCACGAAGCCCATCCGGCCTTGCAGCACATCCCCGGAGGCGAAGTGGACCGTGATGTCATAGGCGGATTCGTCCTGTACGGCATAGGCATTGGAGCGTTCCTCGCCGGGGTCCATGCCCGAGAACATGACCGGCTGGTCGCAGACCGTGACCTGCACGAACCGGATGTGCCGGGTGGAGGCATTGCGGATGGTGAGTTGTCCGTCATGCGGGGAAAAGAGCCGTCTGCCGACAAAGATGCCGAGCAGGACAAGCAGCAGAAGCAGGGCGTTGCGGAAAGACGAGCGCATTGCGGTACCACCGGAGAAAACGTTGCTACGAAACCCGCTGAACGGGCATGCCTGATGCGTAGCCAACCCGAGCCGGGACCGTCAAGCCCCTGCTACTCCAGCGCCACCTGATCGTCCTTCAGGTCCACACCGGAAATGCCGCGTCGCAGCGATTCCGAAAGCAGGTAGTTGAGGGTGTCCGCCGCCTGCATGTAGCTCTGTCCTGCCGGACGGATGTTGGAGATGCAGTTGCGGCGTTCGTCCGTGGTGCCCGGCCGGGCATCATAGGTCATGTAGATGCCCATGCTGTCGGGCGAGGTAAGGCCCGGGCGTTCGCCGATAAGCATCACCACCACCTTGGCGCCCAGAATGTCGGCCACGGCGTCCCCTACGGCCACACGGCCCTGCTCCACGTGGATGAGCGGCGAGAAGCGTACGTTCAGGCCGGAGACGGCGTTGAAGACCTTGAGAAAGGGCAGCAGGTTGGTCTGGATGGCGATGGAGGAGAGGCCCTCGGAAAAGACCATGGCAATGTCCGGTGCGGCGGGCAGCGAGGCGGCCAGCGCGGCGATCTTTTCGGCGCTCTCGTCGGCGAGCTGGCGGCCGAGGTCCGGCCTGCGCAGGTATTCGGTGCGGTCCGTCACCTTGCTCTGCACGGTCATGAACTTGATGCCCTGCGCCTCCAGCTGGTCATAGAGCTTCTGGGTGTCCAGCGGCTGCAGCACGGCGTCACGCGCCTGCGCATGCGACAGCTGGAACCGCAGCACCTCCCGGGTGGGAATGCTCAGGCCGCTTCTGCCGATGGCGATGCGGGCGTCGGTGAATTCCTTCAGATAACTCCATGCGTTGCGTTCTACCTGATCGGGCAAGAGCATGTGCGCCTCCTTATGCAAGGGCGTGCAGGGTCTGTTTGTCGGGCAGGGGCAGCCGTTCCAGTCCGGGCAGGGCAAGACCGCTCTCTTCGGTCATGATGCCGACCTTCTGCAGCCATTCCATGAACTCCGGAGCGGGCGTAAGGCCCAGCTGGCGACGGATGTACAGGGCGTCGTGGAACGAGGTGCTCTGGTAGTTGAGCATGATGTCGTCCGCGCCGGGAATTCCCATGATGTAGTTGCAGCCCGCCACCCCCAGGAGGGTGAGCAGGGTGTCCATGTCGTCCTGGTCGGCCTCGGCGTGGTTGGTATAGCACACGTCCACGCCCATGGGCAGGCCGAGCAGCTTGCCGCAGAAGTGGTCCTCGAGTCCGGCGCGGATGATCTGCTTGGCGTCGTACAGGTACTCGGGGCCGATGAAGCCGACCACCGTGTTCACCAGCAGCGGCTTGAAGTGGCGGGCCACCGCATAGGCGCGGGCTTCCACGGTCTGCTGGTCCACGCCGTGGTGGGCATTGGCCGAAAGGGCGCTGCCCTGTCCGGTTTCGAAATACATGACATTGTCGCCCACGGTGCCGCGCTTCAGCTCCAGCGCCATGCCCCGTGCCTCTTCCAGCATGGCGAGGGTGATGCCGAAGCTGGCGTTGGCCGCCTCGGTTCCGGCAATGGACTGGAAGACAAGGTCCACGGGAGCGCCGCGGCGCATGGCCTCCATGGTGGTGGTCACGTGGGTGAGCACGCAGGACTGGGTGGGGATTTCGTAGCGCTGGCGCAGGTCGTCCAGTACCTGCAGCAGGGCCATGACGGCGGTAATGTTGTCCGTGGCCGGGTTGATGCCGATGCAGGCGTCGCCGCTGCCGTACATGAGCCCGTCCAGCGTGGAGGCCGTGATGCCCGCAGGATCGTCCGTGGGGTGGTTGGGCTGCAGACGGGCGGCCATGGTGCCGGGCAGGCCGATGGTATTGCGGAAGGCGGTGACCACCCGCACCTTGGACGCCACGTACACGAGGTCCTGAATGCGCATGATCTTGGAGACCGCGGCCACCATCTCCGGGGTGAGGCCGCCTGCAATGCGGGTGAGCACATCGCCGGAAACCGATTCGGAGAGGAGCCAGTCGCGGAATTCGCCGACGCTGAGGCCGGAAATATGGCTGAAGGCCTTGGCGTCGTGCGTGTCGATGACCAGGCGGCTGACCTCGTCTTCTTCGTAGGGGATGAGCAGATCCTCAAGGAAACGCTGGAGAGGAACCTCTGAAAGCAGAAGCTGGGCGGCCACGCGTTCTTCCGCACTGCGGGCGGCAATGCCTGCCAGCTGGTCGCCGGAGCGCAACGGGGATGCCTTGGCCATGAGTTCTTTCAGGCTGCCGAACCCGTATGAGCGGCCGGCGATGGAACAGGTAAACATGGTCATCTCCTCGTGTTTCAGTCGCTGCGTATCGAAAGCGTTTTGATGGGGATGCGGGAGGCCTTCCGGCCTCCCGCGCAGTGTCGCATATCGGCTAGGCGGATTCCATCAGTTCCTTGAGGAACGGCTTGTCACCCACGAGATCGCGGTTGGTGTTCACCTTGTAGTAGAAGAAGCTCACAACCATGATGCCGGCATAGATGGCGGCCAGCATGAGGTTGTAGTAGCACACGGCCACCATGGCCACGCAGGCGATGATCAGGCCGATGGCCGGAGCCACGGGGTAGAAGGGCACCTTGAAGGGCCGTTCCATGTCGGGCTCGTTCTTGCGCAGGGCGAAGAAGGCCACCAGCGAGATGATGTACAGGGTC
Organism: Halodesulfovibrio sp.; assembly: GCA_003252375.1. Taxonomy (GTDB): domain Bacteria; phylum Desulfobacterota; class Desulfovibrionia; order Desulfovibrionales; family Desulfovibrionaceae; genus Halodesulfovibrio. The sequence goes on along the minus strand of QKEJ01000182.1, from coordinate 1,523 downwards.
AGGGCGCCGAACACGGCGATGGTGATGATTTCGCCGGTCTTGCCGGTGAACAGGGCGATGATGCCGATGACCATGTTGGCCATGAGGGCGTTGGCCGGGGTCTTGAAGCGCGGGCTCACGTGGCCGAGAACCTTGGGCGCGAAGTTGGCGCGGCCCATTTCCAGCACGGCGCGACCGGCGGCCAGGATGATGCCGTGGAAGGAGGCCACCAGGCCGAAGAGGCCGATGAAGATGAGCAGGTGGTAGAGGAGGTGGTTGTCGCCCACCAGCATGCCCAGTGCGAGGGGCAGCGGGGAGTCGGAGGCTGCGGCGCCGGGAGCGGGGTAGACAATGGCTTCCCAGCCGCCCACGCCCACGGAGGAAACGAAGGTGATGATGGCCAGCGCCACGAGCGTGAAGATGGCGGCGCCGAATCCGATGAGGATGTTGCGCTGCGGGTTCACGGTTTCTTCGGCGACGTTGGCGACCCCTTCAATGGCCAGGAAGAACCAGATGGCGAAGGGAATGGCTGCAAAGGCCCCGCCCCAGCCGTGAGGCAGTGCGTTGGCGGTCAGGTTGGCCATTTCGAAGGAGGGCAGGGTGACGCCGGCAAAGATGAGCAGTTCAGCCACGGCAAGAATGGTGATGAGCAGTTCGAAGCTGGCTGCGGCCTGCACGCCGTAAATATTGAGGGCCGTGAAGATGACGTAGGCCACGATGGCTATCTCCAGCGTGGGCACGTCGGGCAGGAAGAGATTGAAGTAGGCGCCGATGGCGGCGGCGATTGCCGGGGGGGCGAAGACGAACTCGATGACCTGGGCCATGCCGCCCAGAAAGCCGAGGTCGGAACCCAGCGCCTTGGTGGCGTAGTCGAATGCACCGCCGGCGCGGGGAATGGCGCAGGCCAGTTCCGTGTAGCTGAAGGTGAAGGTGAGATACATGAGAATGATGAACAGGGTTGCAACGCCCAATCCGAGCGTGCCGCCCTGCTCAAGGCCCAGGTTCCATCCGAAATACATGCCGGAGATAACGTACCCGACGCCGAGCCCCCAAAGCATCCAGGGTCCCAATTTCCGTTCTAGCTGCTGTGACATAAGACCTCCTCGTTGCATGTGCAGAATCGTGGCGCCATGCATGGTGTGTTGTGGCAGAAACTGCGAACGCTAGAGCATAGGTCATGCCAGAGGAGGCGCTCCGCAAAAGTGTAGGCGGCGGCAGATGGAAAGAAACGTGTTTTCGGATGGATGTACGATCAAAGACAAATATGTAGGTATTTCGTACACATATGTAGGCATCAGTTTTGACAAATTTGCAAAGAGGAAGTGCCAATATTGCGTAAAATGTCAAATTCCTCAGCTTGTCAGGCGCTGCTTTTGCGCCAGAATTGCGGTTTCCCGGAGCATGCCGGGTCGTTTCCTGCGGTATCCGGCAATGCGCAGTACGATGACGCCGCAGAGGATCATGCCGCTTCCGGCCCACTGGGGTGGGGTCATGCGCTCACCCAGCGCCCAGTAGGCGATGACGGCGGTCAGGGCCGGCTCCAG
>QKEJ01000118.1 GCA_003252375.1 Halodesulfovibrio sp. | reverse complement strand
GGTGGGAGAGTAGGCCGCCGCCAAGACTTATTTCCAAAACGAAAAACCCCGGTACCGATGAGGACCGGGGTTTTTCTATTGTGGGCCCCATTCTTCTGCCAGTAACCCCGGTCTTCCGTGCACGCGGATGGCCGGGGTTTTCTGCTTGTTGCGCACCTGTTGCTGAAGACTCCCGATGGAAATCTTTCTTCACAGAACTGGACGATATGCCCTTGGTCGTGTAGGGCTTCGGTAAACATATATATTAATTCATATGAAGTGGTGCAGTATGCGAGTATGTTTCTGTGTTTCTATGTGTCTGCTTATAGGACTCTTGAGCGCGTTTCCCAGCCTGGCCGACTCTGTCGCCTCTTCTGAGGTGCAAGTGGCCACAGGCGTGGAGCTCTCCGTGAGTGCCGGTCTGAAGCAGCTGCACCTTCCCCGCTATGCGGGGGGGGATACGGTGTTGGGCAATGCGTTAAACACTATCGACTTCACCCGGACAAGCTATTCGGGCACCATCGACGGCAATGCCGTGGCAATGGCAGTGCGTGTGGATACCCCGTTTGCCGTTCCCGGCTTTCGAACCACCCATTTCATTTCTGCGTTCGAGTACTCCGGCGGTACGCATCGTCAGACAGAGATCCAGGCGGTGCCCCTTGGGGCCTACATTATGTGCCTGAGTGTGGACCCCAGGTACAACTGGATTGGGACCGTGGGGACGAACTTCGCTGCAAACTATGAACAATCCGTCAAGATTGCCGAACACGACTACAACTATTCCCTCGGTATTGAGGGGGCTGGGAATTCCCTTGTTCTTTCGGACGCCGTGTCCGTCACGCCGGTGGCGTACATGGGGCTGCTGGTGCAGGAACAGCATTCCCGTATCTGGACGGATATCGTACGGATAGCCACAAGAGAGTTTACTACCCTGGACGAGCAGCTGCGCAGTACGCTATGGGGACCGCAGGTCAAAGCCGGTGCACGCTTCGCCCTGCCCGGTAATGTGGATGCGACGCTCATGGGGCATCTCGCACGGCTTCACGGTACCTGCGCGCTGCAGGCTGACCAGCGCGTATACTTTAACAACGCGCTTGCTGGAGCGGGTACTACGCGCCCCGCGTACCCTTACGTCTCGCATCATGTGGACGATACCTATTCGTCCGTGGTGTATGGTGCCAGCTTGAAGGTGGAGAAGCCGGTCTATGATGCCCTCCTGCTTGGGCTTGAGCTTTCCGCCACCCACTGGAGCAGCCGACCAAGCATTGTGAACCCGATCGCCATTGGGTCTTCGCCGAACACCCCGTCGTTCAATCCTGGTGTGCGCATCAGGTATGACGACGCGGACGAGCTGGGGGCAATGTTGCGTCTGACATACGCGTTTTAAGGTTCCAACGGCCATGCTGAGCTTTTGAAGCCTCCGCCCCTGCCGGGAGCGGAGGTTTTTTTATGCAGCAAAACGGCCCTGGGGAGCATTCTGCTCCGGAACGGAGTGAACCCCGGTGTATCATGCCAATCATGGTACGCCGGGGTTCATTGCTTTGAGGAGAGTGGATGAAACGATGGGAAATGGTTGTCCTGAACCGGGGCTCAGGAAAGCGGCCCCGGATGGGGCCGCCCGGATAACCGGCGTAGGGGGGCTACCGGTATGCATGAGGAGAGGAGATCAAACCTGGGAGATACTGTCCTATTGCGTATTGTTCTGGGTGAAGTGGTGGCTGTTCTGCAGCCACCACTTCATGAGGATATGTATGGAGGCCTGTTGCGCTTCCGGAGAGGTGGCAATGGCCGTCTGTATGAAATCGATCATGACAGTAAGGTCATGATCGGGACTCGGGGTGGTTGTATGTGTAGGGTGCGTAAGCATCTATGTTGCTCCTGATGTTGTCTGCCATAAAGCATGGACTGTGCCATGTGTGAATTCTCTTGTATTCAAGGTGGTTGGATTTTTTCGTATTTTGGGACGTGCAACGGGTTGTGCAAAATGTTGCTGGCCTTGTGCACCTGGATGCACAGTCTTTGTACATGTCCTCATCTTGCGCTTGGGCTGGTGATGTCGTAGGAAGCTGCATTCGCATGCAGGAGTCCCAATGCCCGTATCCGCCCTTCCTTCCATACTCGACCTGACCAAGCAGCTTGTGCGCGCCGCTGTGGGCTCCGGTGCCACCGTTATTGACGCTACCGTGGGCAACGGCCATGACACCCTGTTTCTGGCGGAACTGGTGGGCCCTTCGGGACGGGTTTTCGGGTTTGATGTGCAGGAGTCTGCCCTCATGCATGCCCGTGAGCGACTTGCCACTGCCGGGGTTGCCGAACGGGTGACCCTGTTTCATGCCGGGCATCATACGCTTCTTCACTGTCTGCCCGCAGCCTGCATCGGAACGGTGCGGGCCGCCATGTTCAACCTGGGCTACCTGCCCGGAAGCGACAAGCAGGTGGTAACCGTGCCGGAGACGACCATCGCGGCGCTGGATGCCGTGCTCGGCGTGTTGGCACCGGGGGGCATTGTTACCGTGCATGTCTATACCGGGCATGCCGGCGGCATGGAGGAGGCTCTGCGTGTGCAGCAGTGGTGTGATGCGCTTGATTGGGCGGCATTTCGGGCTATTCGCTACGGATGGTGCAACAAGGAACGGAACAGCGAGGCGCTTGTGGTCGTGGAGCGACTGCAGGGTTCCACGGTTCACGAGAGGAAGCAGGAGACTGTCGATGCATGATGCCAAGGTCTGGCCGGACAAGGACGATACTGATCTGTGGAAGCAGGTTCTTGAGGATATTAACGCCCAGTATCCCGACAGGTTCACCGAGGCCTATGTCAGGGATGCCTTTGAACGCACCTGCGCCAAGTTTGACGACTACGTGGTGCGGGACCGGTTCATCAAGAAGGTGAAGATGGTCTGCCTTTGGGAGCGGCCGCTGGTCCCCCGCGAGATATTGTTCCCCGATGAGACGGATTCCTAGGCAAGGGGGGAGAATGCAGGACAAATCCCGGGACTGGTACGAGACGCCGTCAGGAGACGCGCGTGGCTACATCATGCCGCAAGGGCTGCGTGAACTCTGGCTGCATACGGGCACGCTGTGCAATCTTTCCTGCTCTTTCTGTCTGGAAGGGGCCGGTCCGGGAAACAGCCGCGTGGAGTCGCTCTCCTTTGGGGAAGCCAGGCCGTATCTGGATTCGGCCACGGACATGGGCGTGGAGCGGTTCAGTTTCACGGGGGGCGAGCCGTTCATGAACAAGGAATTTCCGGCTATTCTCGCCTATGCGGCGAACCTGCGGCCGTGCCTGACCCTGACCAACGGGACTGGGCCGCTCTCCCGTGCTCTTGCGCAGATCGCGCCGCTGGCCCGGGCGCCCCATGCGGTGTCCTTCCGCATCAGTCTGGATCATCCGGAAGCCGAACGCCACGATGCGCACCGGGGAAAGGGGACGTTCGTGAAGGCCGTACGAAGCCTTGCTGCCCTGTATACAATGGGGTTTGGGGTTTCCGTGGCCCGCCACGCCGCACCGGGAGAGGATGCTGCCAGCGTCAACCGGCGGTACGGCGACCTGTTCGATTCATTGGGCCTGCCCCGTACCCTCGCCATAGTGCCGTTTCCGGACTTCGGCCGTCCCAACAGCGCGCACGATGTGCCGCATATCACCACCGATTGCATGACCCGCTATCACAGCGAGGCTTCCCGCAGCGGGTTCATGTGCGCTTTCAGCAACATGGTCCTCAAGAAGGCGGGGCGTATGCGCGTCTATCCGTGTACGCTTGTGGATGATGACGACGAGTATGATCTGGGAGCAACGCTCGGTTCCGATGCGCCCGTAAGCATGAAGCACCACCGGTGCTACAGCTGCTTTTCGCTGGGCGCCTCCTGCAGTGAAGGCTAGCGGCCGAAGGGCGCGATGACCCTGTCCAGAACGCCCTGCAGCTTGGAGATGGCCACACCGTAGTTGGTGATGGGCACCTGCCTTGCCGTGCACTCCCGGATGCGCCGCAGCATCTCGGCCCGGTTTGTCATGCATCCGCCGCAGTGGATGGCGAGGGCGAATTCCTCCAGATTGTCCGGAAAATCGTGTCCGGAATACATGGTGTACTCCAGCTTCCGGCCTGTGTACTGGGAGAGCCAGCGGGGAATCTTGACCCGTCCTATGTCATCGGCCACGGCATGGTGCGAGCAGGCCTCGCAGAGCAGGACGCGGTCTCCGTCCCTGAGTCCGTCCACGGCCTGCGCTCCCTGCACCAGTGTGGGAAGATCCCCCTTGAAGCGGGCAAAGAGCGTGGAGAATGTGGTCATGGGAATGGTGTCCGGCACATCGCCTGCGACCTTCAGCACCACCTGCGAGTCCGTGACGACCAATGCCGGGGGGGTACGCAGCGCAGCCAGCGCGGCCTCCAGTTCCCGTTCCTTCACCACCATGCCCAGCGCGTCGGCATCCAGGACATCCCGGAGAACCTGTACCTGCGGCAGGATAAGCCGCCCCTTGGGCGCGGCAAGATCAATGGGAACGACACACAGTACGGTATCCCCTTCACTGATAAGGTCGGCGACCAGCACGGGTTCCTCCCGGAGCGAGGCGGAAAGCCGGTCCACAAGCATCTTCCTGAGCGCGTCAATGCCGAGTCCTGACCGTGCCGAGACATGCAGATGGGGATGGGGACCGCAGGTCGCGGCATCATCCGCACCCGCTGGGCGCAGATCCGTCTTGTTGAAGACCACGATGGCCGGAATGCCCGCCTTTTCCAGCTCGGCCAGCAGCTCTTTGTCCGTTGCCTGCAGGCCGGACTCCCCGACAGTGAGCAGGACGATATCCGAACGCAGAAGCACCTTGCGCGTGGCTGCGGCACGCTGGCGTCCGAGCGCGCCCGCATCATCCAGTCCGGCTGTGTCGTAGAAGGTGACGGGACCGAGGGGAAGGAGTTCGTAGGGCTTGGCGACCGCATCCGTGGTCGTGCCCGCAAGGTCGGAGACAATGGAGACATCCTGTCCCGTCAGAGCGTTGATGAGCGAGGACTTGCCGGCGTTGGTGCATCCGGCAAGGGTGATATTCAGGCGCAGGCCGCGTGGCGTGCGCGCGGCATTCCGGGAAATGGGGGTGGTGGTCATAGGGTGCCTTCAAGCATGCGGGGCAGTCGGCTGAAGAGCGGTGTCTTGCTGTTGCCGGTGATATTGGTCAATTCGAATCCGGCTGAAAGCACCCGCTGCTGCAGGGCGGTTGCAATGTCGGCTGCCTTGCTGCCCGGACGGTTTTTTCCGGGGTATATGGAATAGGCCCCGCGTACGGTGTCCGGGGTGAATGAGGGCATGATGACGTTGGCGCCGGCCTGCAGACCCAGAATGCGTCCTTCCGGGGAAATGCTGTCCAGGGCGCTGGTTGCGGGAATATTGGCGCCCCTGTTCTGCAGGCGCAGGAAGGCCATGGCGAGCAGGGCCTGCGTGAGGCAGCCCCGGCTGCTGTGTCCAAGAGGGGTGTCGGGATGGGGAATGAACGGTCCCACCGCGAGCATTTCCAGCCCCAGGCTGCTGAGTCTGATCAGGTCCTCGGCAAGGATGTCCGGGGTCATGCCCGGCAGGCCGCTGATGATGCCGGAGCCGGTTTCGAAGCCGAGCCGTTGCAGGCGTTCCACATGCCGGAGCCTGGTGGCAGCCGTCTGGCCGGGGCGCAGACGCTGGTGCAGTGCTTCATCCGTTGTTTCGATCTTGAGCAGGTACCGGTCTGCCCCGCTGTCCCGCCAGAGGCGGTAGACATCCTCGGGGTGCTCGCCCAGCGAAAGAGTGACGGCCACCCGGTGCCTGGACTTGATGACCGAGACAAGTTCGGCAATCAGGGCCGGGTCGGGCTGCGCGGTCTGCCCGCTCTGCAGCACGATGGTGCCCATGCCGCATTGGACGGCGGTGTCCACGGCGTGCAGCACGTCGGGGTGTGACAGGGTGTACCGGTCCAGCCGGGTGTTGGGCAGGCGCAGGCCGCAGTACAGGCAGGCCATGTCGCATTGCGAGCTGAACTCGATGACTCCGCGTTGATATATCGTCTGGCCGAAGACCGTTCTGGCAGCCTGCCCCGCTTCCTCGCACAGGGGGTGGGCGCGGGACCGGTCTCCCTTGGCACGCTGGAAGGCGGCGCTGCGCAGGATATGGATGATCTCGCGGCGGCTATACGGCATGACCAAGTTCTCCGGAGGGCAACGCGGGATGCCCGGGATGCCCGGCATGGCGGTCGGTTACGCGCAGTGAGCCCTGCATGGCATGGCGGCATTCCTCTACCAGACGATAGGCACCGCGCAGATGCGTTGCGGTAGGCGGCGTGCAGGCCGCGGCGCAGGCAAGCAGGTATTCCACTGGCGCCTGCTGGACAAACCAGCAGCCGTGCGGAGCGGCATAGGCGCTGTGCAGGTAGTGCCCGCACAGAATGGTCCCGTCGATGATGACGATGGGCGCAGCCGGCCGGGTGCGGGTGACATAGTGGCAGACGTCTCCCCGGTGCTCCGAGGTCAGCCGGGTAATATACGCGTCGGACAGGGCGAATTCACGCCGGACGGCTTCACGCGGGACACCGGGGCGCAGCATTGCAAGAAAATCGCTGACCCATGCCGCCGGGGGCGAATCATGGGATTCCTCCAGCAGGGTCGAATCGAGGCTGATGCAATGCACTCCCCGGAAACCATCGTTGCTTCGGGCTCTGCCAAGAACAGACTCCAGGGCGTTGCGCATTTCCGGGGAGGCCGCAAAGGGGCTGTATACGGCGGCGTGCAGGATGATCCTGGTCCGGGCCCGGCTGATCAGGCTGGCCAGATTGGCGCTTTCAATTCCCTGATACATCACGCGGGCTCTCCCGGCTCCGGCTGATCGGTGACGTCCCGAATCAGGGCGTGCTCGGAGGTGAAGCCCAGCTGGCGCATGCGGTGCGGAGCAAGGATCGCCGTAATGGCCGTTTCGTCCATCTCAAGCTCCTCGGCTGCCACGGTGGACACGGGGAGGCCTTCGCGTGCGCTGCGCTCAAGAATGTGCTGGGTACGGGCATAGCCGAGGTGAGGGACCAGAACGGTGGCCAATGCCGTACTGCGGTGCACGTGTCGTTTGCAGGCGGCAATATCCGGTTCTGCCAGGTTCAGACAGCGCTCACGCAGCATGGAGACCGCGTTGGTGAGCAGGCGCAGGGAATCCAGCAGGGTGTGGGCGAGCAGGGGCATGAACTGGTTGAGTTCAAGGGTGCCGAGGGCGGCAGCCGTGCCGATGAGGCCGTCGTTGTGCATCACGCGGAGCGCCGCTTGCGATACTGCTTCGGCAATGACCGGGTTGATCTTTCCGGGCATGAGGCTGGAACCGGCCTGCATGGGGGGGATATGCAGCTCGCCGAGGCCGCAGTGGGGGCCGCTGGCAAGGAGACGGATGTCCGAGCAGATCTTGAAGAGAGTGCTGGCGCAGGCCTTGAGTATGCCGGAAACTTCCACCAGTGCGTCGGCGTTCTGCGTGGCGTCCACCAGATTTTCGGCCCGGGAGAGGCGCAGGCCGGTCACCTGCCGCAATTCCTGCGCGACCTGCAGGATGAAGTCTCTGGGAGCCCCCAACCCCGTGCCAATGGCTGTTCCGCCCAGGTTTACCTGCCGCAGCCGCTCGCGGCACTTGAAGACCCGCCAGCGATCTCTGGATATGGCTTCTGCCCATGCCCCGAACGTCATGCCGAAGGTCATGGGCACGGCATCCTGCAACTGGGTGCGGCCCACTTTCACCACGTCGGCGTAAGCCTGTTCCTTGTGCTGCAACAGGTCCTGCAGGGGAATTATGGCTGCTTCCAACTCTTCCAGCATATGCAGGGCGGCAACGCGCAGGGCTGTGGGGAAGACGTCGTTGGTGGACTGGTGGCGGTTTACATGATGGAGCGGGTCGACACGGTAACTGCCGGCGGGGTGCCCGAGCAGCTGGCCTGCGCGGTTGGCGACCACCTCGTTGCAGTTCATGTTGGCCGAGGTGCCTGCGCCGCCCTGCAGGGCGTCTACGGGAAAGTGCTCGTGGTGCTCGCCGGCAATGATCTCGCAGCAGGCGGTCTCCACTGCTCCGGCAATGTCGGCGGCAAGATAGCCCAGCCTGGCATTCGTGCGGGCGCACGCCAGCTTCACTTCCGCGAGTGCGCGGATGAGCATGGTATCCATCCGTAGTCCGGAAAGAGGGAAATTGTGTGTGGCGCGGGCGGTATGGATGCCGTAGAGGCAGTCGCTGTCCAGCTCGAGCACGCCCAATGTATCGGATTCGCGTCGCATATTGTTTGATTACATAAACAGGATGCTCGGTGCTAGCATGGAATGCATGCGGTGTCCATACTGCAAAGGGTGAGTGGGGTGCTCTATTTTGTGGTGCGGGGACTGGTGCCCCGCAGGAAAAAGAAAGAGGGCGGCAGGTTGCCCTGCCGCCCTCGGTACCATCGGAATGGTGGATTCTATTTCTTTTTGCTGTTGGCGTGTTCAAGCGCCATGTCTACCGCCTCGCTGAAGAGGTCGAGCGGCAGTGCACCCCGGACAACGATGTTGTTCACGAGGAAATAGGGGGTGCCGGAAAAACCGAGTTCCTGCGCGTCCTTGATGTCCTCATCGATGCGGGCCTTCACCTCGGTGCTTTGGGCGTCTTTGACAAGCCGCTTGACGTCCAGGCCGAGGGCCTCTGCGGTTCCCCTGAGGAAGTTTTCACCATCCGCCAGAAGCACGGCTCGGTTGGCGAAGACGGTATCATAGAATTGCCATGCCTTCTCTTGGTCCTGCATGGTGGCGGCTACGAAATACTCCGAAGCGGCGCGAGCGTGCTCGTGGCTGGCGAGGGGAAAGTTCTTGAACACGAACCGGACGGTTTTGCCGTAATGCTTGAGCAGGGTGTTCACCGTAAAAGCCGCCTGTTCGCAATAGGGGCAGGTGAAGTCGGAGAACGCCACGATGGTAACCGGTGCGTCGGGATTGCCGCGGACCAGACGGTTCTTGAAAATGACGTCCTTGTGCACGTCCAGGTCGGCTTTCCACTGCGTAATAATGGCCGCGCGTTGTGCCTTTTGTGAGCCCTGGCGCATGATCATGTAGACTTCTTCACTGTTCTCGCGCAGCACGTCCATGATGAGCTGCGGGTTGTCACGCAGGATCGCTTCCAGCTGCTGCTTCTGTGCGGCTGAATCCGTTGCATGGACGGGAGTGGAAAGAGCAAGGACTATGGCGAGCGCGATAAGGGCGCGTTTAAGCATGGAGCCTCCGAAGTGCGGTTTGATGAGCGAATAGTTCATGTCCGGGGCATGTTGCCCGGAAATGGTGCTGTTCTTGTACGCTGAAGCTTCTTTGCTGGCAAGATGGAGCTATTTACAACCAACATCGCGCAGGGTAGCATCGCCCCATGGCAATCAGGTGCATCATAGTGGATGACGAGCCGCCGGCACGCGATGAGTGGATGTATCTTCTGTCCCGCATGGAGGACGTGGAGGTCGTCGCGTCGGCGTCTTCGGCTTCGCAGGCGTTGGAGGCCATCAGCCTGCATCAGCCGGATCTGGTGTTTCTGGATATCGAGATGCCGGGAGGCAACGGGTTTACCGTGGTGGAGCAGCTGATGGACATGGATGAGCCGCCTCTGGTGATCTTTGCCACGGCGTTCGATCAGTATGCCATCCGGGCGTTCGAGGAGAATGCCATTGACTACATCCTCAAGCCGCTGGAAGAGGAACGGGTACGCAAGGGATTGCTCAAAGTGCGCCAGCGGCTGAACCAGCGGAGTGACGGACAGGGTGGGCAGCCTGCGGGCACTGGCCCCCGAGAGCTGGAGCATCTGCTGGAGCAGATCGGTCAGCGGGCTTCGTTTACCCGCATCTCGGTGGAGAGCCGGGGCCGGGTCCTTCTGCTGCAGCCGCAGGATGTGGTCTTCTGCCGGGCCGATGACAAGAAGGTCTGGGTGCACACCAGGAGCGAGCAATATCTCAGCCACGGTCTGGTGAATCTGGGAAGGCTTGAGGAGCGCCTTGCGCCGCACGCCTTTTTCCGGACCAGCCGCGGCGAATTGGTCAATCTGGAGCGGGTGCGCGAGTTTGCCCCGTGGACCAATGGAAAATATACCATCACCATGGACGACACGGTGGGCACCGAGATTGTGGTGAGCCGTGGCCGGGTCAAGGATTTCAAGGATCGCCTGGGGCTGTGACCGACACGTTTCGGCACGCCCGGTTCCCGCTGCCTGCGGGACGAACGGAAGGCGGATTACCACAGGATAGACAGACATGACGACAGAAGTTCTGCTCGGCGTGCTCATCGAGCGCTTCGGGCTTGTTGTTGCCGCAGCGTTCCTGCTGCTTTCGCTGCGCCCGCTGGAGCGGTTCGGGGGCAAGCATACCTCGTCGGTCCAGACGATGTTCTATGTGCTCTTTTTCGGTCTGTTCGGGATTCTCGGCACTTACAGCGGCAACGACATTCATCAGTCCGTGGCAAACCTGCGCGCCATGGCCGTCATTACGGGCGGCCTGTTCGGCGGGCCTGTTGTCGGCGCCGGTGCCGGGCTTATAGCCGGGCTTCACCGGAACCTTATCGACATCGGCGGCTTTTCCGCCGTGCCTTGCGGGCTGGCCACCTTTATCGAGGGGCTTGTTGCGGGGCTTGTGGCCCGGAAGCTGGGGGACGGACTCGACTGGCGCGCCGCAGCCATCATTGGTGTACTGGGGGAAACCCTGCACATGGGGCTTGTGGTGCTGCTTTCCCGTCCCATGGAGGACGCGCTGCATCTGGTGCAGATCATCGGCATGCCCATGGTCGTGGTGAACTCCCTCGGAGCGGTGCTCTTCGTGCAGGTCATCAGCCTGGTGTTCAAGGACCGGGAAAAGCGCGATTCCGACATGGCAGAGCAGATTCTCTCCATTGCCAACCAGTCGGTTTCGCACTTGCGGGGAGGGCTGAACATGGATTCGGCGCGGGAAACAGCCCGCATCATCTATGACCGCATTCCCGTTTCCGCCGTTTCCATTACCAACGACCATACCGTGCTGGCTCATATAGGCACGGGCAGTGATCATCATACCGTGGGCTGCGAGATCAGCACGCTGGGAACCCTGCATGTTCTGGAAACGGGCGAGCCGCACGTCATGGCCGGGCCGCAGGATATCGGCTGCACCCATGCGGGATGCCCGCTCTGGTCGGGGATTGTGGTTCCGTTGCGCAAGCGGGACCGGATTGTGGGCACGCTCAAGTTCTACGGGTCCAAGGATGATCCGCTGGACCGCATCCGTTTCGAGCTGGCCAAGGGGCTGGGAACGCTGTTCTCCACCCAGCTGGAGCTGGAAGACCTGCATCTGCAGACCCGGATGCTTGCCCATGCGGAAATCCGCCGACTGCAGGCGCAGATCAACCCCCATTTCCTTTTCAATTCCCTGAACACCATTGCGGCATTCTGCCGCACCAATGCCGACAAGGCCCGCGAACTGCTGCTGGATCTGTCCCGCTACATGCGCCGCAACCTGGACTCCAGCCGGGGCTTCATTCCGCTTTCGGACGAACTGGAGCAGGTGCAGTCCTACCTCGCCATCGAGCAGGCCCGGTTCGGCGACCGCATCAGAGTGCAGATGGATGTCTCGCCGGGGTGCGAAGACTGGCCGGTGCCTCCGCTGCTCATTCAGCCCATTGTGGAGAACGGAGTGAAGCACGGCATCGCCCGGCGCGAGGAAGGGGGGCTTATCAAGCTTTCCATTTCCCGGGAGGGGGACGACCTGTGTGTTTCCGTGCAGGACAACGGCGTAGGTATGCGGCAGGAGCAGCTGAGGCATCTGTTTGCCCATCGCAGCGTGGAGTCCGCCTCCGAGGGCATTGGCGTCATGAACTGTCACCAGCGTCTCGGGCAGATGTTCGGGCCGGAATACGGGCTGCAGATCGCCAGTGATCCCGGAGAGGGCACGCAGGTTCTGTTCCGCATCCCGAAGGTTCCGGTGTTGCAATAGGCCGGAACATGCTCTAGGGTATAAATGCTGTAAGGTTCGTGTGTTGCATACTCCGGATTGGCCCTCCTTCAACGCTGCGGTGGTGGTATGACGTATATCGAATGGACGACGAGTCTGAGTGTGGGATCCGACGAGATTGACGGCCAGCATGCAACAATGCTCGGCATTATCAATACCCTGTTCGAGACCGTGACGCACAGGGACAATACGGAAGAACTGCGCCGGATAACGGCCAACCTGATGGCCTACACGCAGGAGCACTTCATTACCGAGGAAGGGCTCATGCGCGGATGCGGTTTCCCCGGGCTGGCCGAGCACCAGCAGGAGCATATCCATTTCATGGAGAAGATCCGGGATTTCGCCATGGTGCTCGAGAACGAGCCCTCAGGTGCGGTTCTGCCTCTTGAGATGTTCCACTTTCTGCAGACATGGCTTGCCGAGCACATCATGCGGGTGGACAGGCAGTACGCCGTGTTCTGCAACATGCTGGGCGGGAGGGAGTAGCGTGCGTCTTGTTTCCTGGAATGTGAACGGGTTCCGGGCCGTGAGCAGGAAGCCCGAATGGCGCT
>QKEJ01000054.1 GCA_003252375.1 Halodesulfovibrio sp. | reverse complement strand
AGGATGTGGTGACCGACGGGACGCAGACCTACGGCATTACCGGGGGCAGCCCCCTGATGGCCCGGGTGACGGGTATGGGGTGCACGGCCTCGGCGCTTGTCGGTGCCCATGTTGCGGCCCTGGCTGCGCAGGGAGGCGTGGAGAATTTCGCCCTGCTCGGCACGGTGTGCGCCCTGAGCGTCATGGCAACCGCCGGCGGCATGGCTGCTGAGAGCGCTGCCGGTCCCGGGAGTTTCCAGATGCAGTTCCTGGATGCGCTCTACACCATGACCCTGCAGGATGTGGAAGCTCAGGTGGAGGTTGCGCTTCTGTGAGACAGCAGATCGACTATTCCCTGTACCTTGTGACGGACACCGCGCTCTGCGGTGATCTGGGGGTGGTGGAGACCGTGCGGCAGGCGGTTGAAGGCGGCGTGCGGGTGGTGCAGCTCCGGGAGAAGGAGGCGGATACGCGTCGCTTCGTGGAGATGGCCGTGGCGCTCGTCGGGCTGCTCAAGCCGCAGGGCATTCCGCTGCTCATAAACGACAGGGTGGATGTGGCCCTTGCGGCCGGTGCCGACGGTGTGCACATCGGGCAATCCGACATGCCCTACGCCATGGCAAGGACGTTGCTCGGTCCGGACGCCATTGTCGGGCTGTCCGTGGAGACCATGGAGCATGTGACCGAGGCCAAGCGCCTGGATGTGGACTATCTTGGCATCAGTCCCGTCTTCGCCACGGGCACGAAAACCGATGCCGCCCCGCCGTGGGGGCTGGAGGGGGTGCGGCGCATCCGGCTGGTCACCAATCATTTGCTGGTGGGCATAGGAGGCATCTCGGCAGAGAATGCGCCGGATGTGCTGCTTGCCGGTGCCGACGGCGTGGCCGTGGTATCCGCCATCTGCGGCAGGCCGTCTCCTCTTGATGCGGCACGGGCATTGCGGTTGGCCGTGGGTGCATAAGCGTCAGGCGCCGTTGTAGACAAAGGCTTCCTTGTCCACGGCGGCGCTGTCTATGCCGTAGGCCGAAAGCTCGCTCAGCACGGTTTCCTGCATGCCCGAAGGGCCGCACAGGTAGAAGGATGCGGACGGCGAGTGGATGTGCCGGGCCAGCATGTCACGGGAGAAGCGTCCCTGTTCGAACCGGATGTGCGGCTTGTCATCTTCGTAATACAGATCGGGTTTGGTCTCGCGGCTGAGAACGTGGATGATGGTCAGGTTCGTCCGGCTGGCGATTTCTTCGAGTTCCGCAGCCGCAAAGGCATCCGCAAAGGTCTTGTTGCACCAGAAAAGGATGCAGGCGTTGCTGGCGTCCGTCCGTGCAAAGTGCCGCAGCACGGAGAGGAACGGGGTGATGCCAACCCCCCCCGCGATCATGACAATCTCTTCCTTCAGGCTTATGTCCTTGCAGAATGCACCGAAGGGCCCCGCACACTGCACCTGTGCTCCGGAATCCAGGGCGGGGATGACCTCGGAGGTGAAGCGTCCGTTCCCCTTGATGGTCATCTGCAGCTTGTCGCCGGGGGCACCGGATATGGTGAACGGATGCGGTTTGGACCATGTGCCGTTATCCATGACCCGCAGGGTGGCGAACTGCCCCGGGGCAAAGTTGGAAAAGCGGTCGTCCTCCACATCGAGCACCACGGTCGTGGTATTCTCGTTCTCCTTGACCGTCCGTATGATCTTGGCGTTCTTTTCTGCGCTCATGCTTCCTCCGGGGATTAGGGTCCTTGCCTGAATAGTATCCTATCGGGGCCTGTTGTCCAGTATGCAAAGGCTGTCGGGCCGGTTTCATGGCAGGGATTACCGGCGTGGCCGCTGCAGGCCGTACTTCTTGATGCGGGATTGCAGCGTGGTCGGCTTCACGCCGAGCAGGGCCGCTGCACCGCCGTCTCCCTGCACCTGCCAGTTGCACAGCTCCAGCGCCCGCAAGGTGTTCTCCCGCTGCAGGGCGTCCATCTGGGGCTCGGTGAGGACCGCGGAGCCTGACGCGGGCAGGGCATGGTGGGGGAGATGTGTGGCCTGTCCCTGACCGCCGCCTCCAGAGGGCGAGGAAAGCCTGAGCGCGCCGAGATGGCTGAACTCCAGGCCGCCGTTGTGGGACATGATGACGGCGCGCTCGATGACGTTCTGCAGCTCCCGGACATTGCCGGGCCAGTCGTAGGCCTGCAGCAACTGAATGTGCCGGTAGTGCAGCCGGGGTTCCGCCACCCCCAGCCGGCGGGCCGCGTTGCTTACGAACTGGTGGGCAAGGACGGGAATGTCATCCAGCCGTTCCCGGAGAGGCGGGTTGTGGATGGGAAAGACGGACAGACGGAAGAACAGGTCCTGCCGGAACAGCCCCGCTTCCACATCCGCCGCAAGGTCCCGGTTGGTGGCGGCGATGATGCGTACATCCACCTTGCGGGACCTGTCGTCCCCGATGGGCTCGAAGGTGCCCTCCTGAAGGACGCGCAGGAGCTTGCCCTGCAATTCAAGCGGAATCTCGCCCACCTCGTCCAGAAAGAGGGTGCCGCTGTCCGCCATGAGAAAACGGCCGGTCCGGTCACGGACCGCTCCGGTAAAGGAGCCCTTGACGTGGCCGAAGAACTCGCTTTCGAAGAGTTCGTGCGGGACCGCGGAACAGTTTACCCTAACAAGCGGACCGGTGCGCCGGTGCGAGCGCTTGTGGATGGCTTCGGCCAGCAGCTCCTTGCCTGTCCCCGATTCCCCGAGGATGAGGACCGTGGCATCCGTGGGCGCCACCACCTCCACCTGCTCCATGACCCGGCGCAGTGCTGGGGCGTTGCCCACGATATGGTCATCGGCGTGCGCCGTGCGCACGGCGCGTCGCAGGTGCTCGTTTTCCAGCTCCAGTTCACGGCGCAGGGTCTGAATTTCTTCGAAGGCCGCGGCATTGGCCAGTGCGGCTGCCAGCGAGTCCGCATATATCTTGTGCATTTTTCGATGCATGAGGAGCATGTCGGACAGCTCTCCGGTCATGGGTCTGTCGTAGAAGACGGCCATCACGCCAAGCAGCTCGTCCTTGTGCATGATGGGAAAGGCCGAGTAGGCGTGGTACCCCTGTTCCAGAGCCCAGTCCGGACGTTGCCAGTCCTCGGACGAGGAGGCGAAGGTCGGCTCACCCGTCGTGCATGGGCCGAGGAGCGAATCGGAGAAGGGGACCAGGTCGTAGGTGCCCTCGCTGTGGCTCCATGTGGCGGGACGGGGGCGTCCAGCACCGGAAAAGGCCATGAGCCGGAGCTTTCTGTCCGCGCCGGGCGCACTATGATCCGAGGTGCCGGTGATGCGTTGCGAGGCCACGATCCACAGGCCGCCGAAGACGACGTGCCGTCCTCGGTAGGTGCGCTTGGTCAGCCGCAGGATGCCGTCAAC
>QKEJ01000195.1 GCA_003252375.1 Halodesulfovibrio sp. | reverse complement strand
ATCAGGACATTCTGGAAGCCGTGATGCACGGGGCCAACATGACGGCCGTCGCCCTTGTGGACCGGGCATTCCGCATCCGGTAATTCCGCCTTCCTGTTGTCTGTTTCATGCCCGTTCCGGTACCCTGCAGGGGCTTGCCGGACCGGGCTTTTCCATTTACGGATAGAAATCAGCGTACAGAGTGCTGGTCATCCGGCCAACTCCCATGTACACTATGGTCCGACCAATATCCGAAGTACACCCCGGCCCGGCAACATCGCACCGAGGCCGTCATCCTTACCTATCCGGAGTGTTTGCAGGGGATGCAACAGGCAAAAATCTATGAACAGGTGGTAGACCGGATCCGCGACCTTCTTGAGTCCGGCGAGCTGCATCCCGGGGACAAACTCCCCCCGGAACGAAAACTGGCTGAACTCTTCAAGGTCTCCCGAAGTTCCCTGCGGGAAGCCATCCGCGCCCTGCAGGAAAGCGGCGTTCTGGAAAGCAGACGGGGGGACGGCACCTATATTTCCCTGCCCGTGGGCAGCGACCTGCTGGCTCCCTTTGCCGAGGTGCTGACTCAGCAACGGGTGCGTCTGTGGCAGTTCTTCCAGTTCCGCATCGCCATCGAACCCCAGATAGCCCGCCTTGCCGCACAGGAACGAACCGACGGGCATCTGGAAGCCCTGCACCACCTGTTGGACATGCAGGAACGCGAAGTCATTGCCGACGAAAAGAACGGCTTTGCCGACCTCCATTTCCATCAGCTTATCGCCATGGCCACCGGCAACCCCCTCTTCGTGGACCTGGTCACCCGGGCCGAGGCCAAGCTGGCCGAAACCCGCAATGAATCCCTGCAGAGCGAGGAGCGCATGCAGCGCTCCCTGCTGGCCCACAAGGAAATATACTCGACCATTGCAGGCCGCGACCAGGACGGCGCGGAAAACGCCATGCGCACGCACCTGCAGCAGATCGAGAAACTGGTTTTCTGCGACCGGGAGTAACGCCGGTCATACCGTATCCGAAATTGCATCCGCAGCCATTTCCGGGGGCGGAGCCAACCATACACCACCATGACGGAGACGCGCCGCCCGGCGCGCCGACGGACTACACATCAGGAGAAACAGCCATGAAAGATGTGCGCGCCAACGCCAAGGAGCTCATGAAGGGCTACTGTCGCGTCTGCCCTGTCTGCAACGGAAAGGCCTGCGCCGGCGAAGTGCCCGGCATGGGCGGACTGGGCACCGGCTCTTCCTTTACCGCCAACGTGGAAGCCCTGACGGACTACAAGCTCCGCATGCGCCTTATCCACGGGGTGACCACCCCCAATCCCACCACGGAAATCCTGGGCATGCCCCTTTCCATTCCCGTGCTGGCTGCGCCCATCGGCGGCGTCTCCTTCAACATGGGCGGCAAGGTGACGGAAGAGGACTACATCGCCTCCAAGCTCAAGGCCTGTGTCGCCAACGGCATTATCGGCTGTACCGGCGACGGTGTACCGCCCTTCATCTACGAAGCCGGCTTTGCCGCCATCCGCGCCGTTGAGGGCAAGGGCATTCCCTTCATCAAGCCGTGGGAAGACGCCGAACTCTTCGACAAGCTCGACCAGGCCGCCGAAACCGGCTGCTCCATCTTCGGCATGGACATCGACGCCGCCGGCCTGGTCACCCTGGCCAAGATGGGCCGTCCCGTCACCCCCAAGTCCCCGGCCAAGCTCAAGCAGATCATCGATCATGTGCCCGGCAAGTTCATCCTCAAGGGCATCATGTGCGTGGATGACGCCAAGGCCGCCGTGGATGCCGGCGCAAGCGCCATCGTGGTTTCCAACCACGGCGGACGCGTGCTCGACCATACCCCCGGCACCGCACACGTGCTCTTCGACATTGCCGAGGCCGTGGGCAAGGACATCACCGTGCTGGTGGACGGCGGCGTCCGCACCGGCGCGGACGTGCTGAAGATGATCGCCCTCGGCGCCGACGCGGTAATGATCGGCCGTCCCTTCTCCATCGCCACCGTGGGCGGTCTGGAAGAGGGTGCAGGCAAGTACATCCAGCAGCTGCAGACCGAACTGACGGCCGCCATGGTCCTGACCGGCTGCAAGAGCCTCGCCGACGCCACCCCCGACATCCTCACCGACGTGCTGGGCCAGTAGGCACGGACGCCGGAGCAGGACTCCATTGCATGAAAAAGGCCGCCCCTCGGGGCGGCCTTTCGTGTGTTCGGCAATGATGTTTGCAGCGGGGATCCTGCTCAGGCATGGGCAATGAGGTGGTCGCGCTGCTCCTCGGCATAGACACGGTCCACCCGAACGACCTGCAGGCGGAACTGCGTCTCGCCCGGCACGCAGCGCGGGCACCCGTGCGTAAGGATCATGCAGGAAGCGTCCAGCCGCTCATGCGTCAGATCGGCCCCCTCGAGAATCTGCGAGGTACGCCCCTTGGTCCAGAGAACCGGCCGGCCGCAGTGCTTGCACTCCACGTACATGAGGTCGGGGTCAAACCCCGTGACATCGGGGGTGAAGAATTCCCTGTACAGTTCGTTGATCGGCTGATGCATGGGCACCTCCTGTGCGGTTTGGCGGACCGTTGCCCCCTTGCGGGGGAGAGGCCGTGAACCGATACACATCCGTGTGCTAGCTCCGCAGGAGCAGGTTCATGGCGGACCCGAAACAGCGCCTTCTCACCAGATAAAGCACGATCAGGGATGACAGGGCCGTGGCCGCCACGATCATGAGCATGACCACGATCTGGTACCGCACGGCGTCCGCCGGATCCGCTCCGGCGAGAATCTGTCCTGTCATCATGCCGGGTATGGAAACGATGCCCACACCCATCATTGAATTGATCGACGGGATCATGCCCGCCTTAAGGGCGTTTCGGAACATTTCCCTGCTGGCCTCGCGGTAGTCCGCGCCAAGGCAGAGCATCATCTCCACCTGGCCCGCCTTGCCCCGCAGCTCCGCAAAAAAGCGTTCCAGACCGATTGCCAATGCATTCATGGAGTTGCCCGCCACCATCCCCCCTATGGGAATGAAGTACTGCGGGGTCCACCATGGCTTTGCGCCAATAATTATTCCGGTCACGATGAAGGTTACAAGGGTATAACTTACCATTACTGATACCATGGTTGGCGCGAAATAGTCCACGTTCTTTTCCCGCACCCTGCCCCTGATGATCCGTATGGAGAAATAGGTCATGCACAGATACACGCCCATTACCAGTAACGCATTGTTCAAATTGAAGATTATCTTCAGCAGATAGCCCATGGCAAAAAGCTGCGCAAAGGTGCGCAGGGTGCCGAGCGCCAGATCCTTCTGCAGCCGCAGCTCGAAAAGAACGGACGAAATACCGGCCACCCCCACCAATCCGAGGGCCAGTCCCAGCTGCCAGAGCGATATCTGGATGTACCCGGCGCTCATGCCACCTCCTCCACGCGGCCTTCGTCCACCATGAGCATGCTGTGCGCCACGGCCGGACGGAAATCGGAATGCGAGACAACCATGAGGGTCATGCCCTCCGCGTTCAGGGTCTCCATCATGCCCTCCACGATGCTCCGGCTCACCCTGTCCAGCGCGCTGGTCGGTTCATCCATGAGCAGCAGCTCCGGCTGCAGCAGCAGCGAGCGGATGATGCACAGCCGCTGCTTCTGTCCCACGGAAAGGGCTGCGGCCACATCGTCCAGCCGCACCTGCGTCAGGGCCAGCCTGTCCAGCCATCCCTGCAGCGCTGCGTCATCCGGCACCGGCATCTCCCTGTTCACGGCAAAGGCAAAGGGCAGAAGCAGGTTTTCACGCACACTCCCCTCCACAACAACGGGCGTCTGCTGTATATACCCCATGCGCCGCCGCAACTGCGGAGGGGCGTAGTCCGCCAGCGCGCGCCCGGCAAAGCGGATGACGCCTGCAGCAGGCTCTTCCAGCCGGGCCGCCAGCCGCAGCAGCGTCGATTTCCCGGCTCCGGACGGCCCGGAAATGAGCGCCAGCCCGCCGCGCGGAACGCAGAACTGCACCTCGCGCAGTCCCTTGCCCCCCGGCCAGCTATATGAGACGGTACAAAAATCGATGAGTGTTTCCATACTGCCAGCATACGCGCGCCCTGCCCCGATGTCATGACAATCCGGTCAAGAACGCACTGAAAATCATGGAAATCCCCACAGCACACCAACAGACGAGCCCCCCGGCAGATGAAGAATACGACACAGCAGACTCCCGCCCCGCGTCGCGCCATCAGGGCGCTTCCCCCGGAACTGAAGAACCAGATCGCCGCCGGTGAGGTGGTGGAGCGCCCCGCATCGGTCATCAAGGAGCTTGTGGAAAACAGCCTTGATGCCGGGGCCACCCATATCGACGTCACCGTAACGGACGGCGGCCAGACCCTCATCGCCGTCAGGGACAACGGCTCCGGCATCCCCCGCGAGGAACTGGAACTGGCCGTGACCCGTCACGCCACCAGCAAGGTGTACGATCTTGACGAACTGATGCGCATCGGCAGCTACGGATTCCGCGGCGAGGCCCTGCCCTCCATCGCCTCGGTCTCCGACTTCCGCATCACCTCCGCCCCGGCCTCGGATGATCCCGCAACGCCGTCGGAGGCCTTCTGCATCCACGTGCTCCATGGCACGGTCCGGGATCAGGGGCCTGCAGCCCTGCACCGGGGAACGCTGGTGGAAATCCGCGACCTGTTCGCCAATGTGCCGGCCCGCCTGAAATTTCTGAAGACCCAAAGCACCGAGACCAAGCGCTGTCAGGACCTGCTCTCCCGGCTTGCGCTGGCCCGGCCCGACGTGGGCATGACCTTTTCCGTGGGCCAGCGCGAGGTATGGCGCTTTCCGGCCAACCAGACCCTGCGCGACCGCCTCGCCGTGCTCTGGCCCCCGGCCATCACGGATGAAATGCTTCCCTTTGACCTGCAGCGCCAGGGCTACCGGGCGTACGGACTTGCGGGACACCCGCAGACGGCGCAGCCCCGGGCCGACAGGATGCTCTTCTGGGTGAACGGCCGGGCCGTGAACGACCGTCTTATGCTCCGCGCCACCCGCGACGCCTACAAGGGGCGGCTGCTCAGCAAGGAATACCCGCAGGCGGTCCTGTTTCTGGAGCTGGACCCCGAGTGGGTGGACGCCAACGTGCATCCCGCCAAGAACGAGGTACGCTTCCGCGATGAAAACGCCGTGTATCTGGCGACCCGCCGTGCCGTGGAACAGGCCCTGGACAGCCTGACCACCCTGCAGCAGGTGCCCCCCGCGTTCGCAGAGGATGCCGAAGCCTCACAGCATACCCCGGCCTCCGGTCAGGAGGACCCCCGCGAAGCCCGGCCCGCAGGCTTTTGGGGCAGCGCCGACCATGCGCCCATCATTTCCCGGACACGGGAGGCCGACACCTCGGCCCCGAATGAACACGCCGACAGCGGCACATTCGTCCCCTCGCCCGGCATACGCGCCAGCGCCGCCACAGGCATGGCCCTGCGGGAACCGGCATACGCTCCCCGGCACACGCAGGGCACGTTGGACCTGCCCCCGGCAGCGCAACCGCCGCGCGCCGAGGATTCGCAGGATGCGGCAGAACCGGCATATGCATCCCATGACGACGCACCGGCGCAGACGGAAACGGGCGACGCCGCCGTGCATATCGGCACCCTGACCTACCTCGGCCAGATAGACGACACCTACCTCGTGGTGCGGCAGGGGCGCGGCACCCTCATGCTGCTGGACCAGCACGCCGTACACGAGCGCATCCTCTACCAGCGCATCCGCCGCGACGCCTCGCAGGGGCACTCACAACTGCTGGCCATTCCCGCCACCATGGCCCTGCATGCGGCCGAAGCAGCGCGCCTGCAGGAAATGTGGACGGAGCTTGGCGACATGGGATTCTCCCTGCAGACCGAGGGCAGCGGCGCCCTGCGCATCAAGGGCATCCCCCTGGCGCTCAGCCAGGGAGAGGCCCGCGAGTTCCTGCGTGAAGTCCTTTCCGGACAGGTGCAGTCCATGGACGCCATGTGGGCGCTCATGGCCTGCAAAAGCGCCATCAAGGCACACCAGCACCTGACGCGGGACGAGGCCGCCGGGCTTATTGCCCAGTGGCTGGACACCCCGGACCGCACGTACTGCCCGCACGGCAGACCCGCGGTGGTGCAGTTCGACGGCGACGCCCTGGAAAAGCTCTTCAAGCGCAAGGGATAGGAGACCTGCCACGGCAGATTATCACGCAAGACGTCTTCAAGTCGTTGGCGAGGAGCCCTTCTTCTGCTATTGTCAGGGGACCACGTCACTCCATGCACGGAGTTCCAATGCACGCAGAGCCATCACACGACGCCATGCAGAAGCTGTCTGCCGCATCGCCGCCCTCCACCATCCTCACGGTGGAAGACGATCCTGTCGTGCGCGACTCCATCGCCTTCTGGCTGGAAGACGCCGGATTCACCGTCCTGCAGACGGACAACGGCCTCACGGGGCTGCAGATATTCCGGGACGAACAGCCGGACGCCGTGCTGCTCGATCTGGGCATTCCCGGCATTGAAGGCAACAAGCTGCTGGAAATGCTGGCCGGAGAAGCCCCCAACACGCCCATCATCATCGTCTCCGGCAGGGCCGAGATCGACGACGCCATCGCCGCCTTCAAGTCCGGGGCCTGGGATTACATCACCAAGCCCATCGTCAACATGGACATGCTGGAAAAGACGGTCCGCAACTGCCTTGAATTCAAATCCCTGAAGGAACGGGTCACCGTTGCCGAAAACCGCTACTACAGTCTCGTGCAGAACCTGCCCGTGGTGGTGTTTTCGCTGAACAGCGATCTGGAATTCAACTTCCTCAACGCCACCAGCACGGCAGTGCTCGGGACCCCTCCGGAAACCGTGCTTTCGGAACCGGACTGGCTGCTGAACAACGTGCATCCGGATGACCGGAACATGGTCCGCCAGGGCTTTGCAGAGGCCTTTGCCGCCCCCGGCACTCCCTTCTTTCTGGAGTTCCGGTTCCAGCACGGCAATGCCTACACGGTGCAGCTGCAGGCAAAATCCATCAGCATCATCCCGCCGTCTCCGGAAAACGGCACGTCCGGCCGCATGGAAGGCGTGCTGACCGACGTGACCGAACGGGCCTTTCTGGACAAGATGCTCGTGCAGCGGGAAAAGCTGAACACGCTGGGCGCCATGGCCGATGAGATCGCCCACGAATTCCGCAACCCCATCTTCGCCCTGGGCGGCTTTGCCCGGCGGCTGCAGACCAAGCTGCCGGAGATGCAGGAACCGGGCATCATTCTGCAGGAAGCACAGCGACTGGAGCAGCTTCTTGACAGGGTCAAGGACTACCTCAAGCCGGTGACCGTCCGCATGGAACCCTGCTCCATCAACGGCATCCTCCGCTTCTGCACCGAGCTGATGCGCCCCCGGTTCGTGCGCGGCAACATCATCCCCCAGCTGGCTCTGGACGGCACGCTTCCCCCCGTGCAATCGGACAACGACCTGCTCACCCAAATCGGCATCAACCTGCTCACCAACGCCTCGCTGCAGATGGCCCATGGGGAAACCCTCACCCTGCGCAGTTACGCCACCCCCGGACAGCAGCACATTGCCGTGACCGCTCCCCTGCACGCCTCCATCGCCCTTGACGCGGAACAGATGCTCATGCCCTTTGAGCAGAGCGCCTCCTCACAGGGGCTGGCCGTGGCCTACCGGCTGGCCAAGGACGTGAACGGCCTGCTCTCCGTTCGACAGGAACAGGAGCTGCTGACCCTTATCCTTTCCCTGCCCGACTAGCAGAGGCCCGGCCGGGGCCGCCATCTCCCAAAAGAAAAGGGGCGCCCGAAAGCGCCCCCGAAACATCCGTTGCCGGTGCTCCCTACAGGTAGGGATCGGACGTGGCCAGATAGTTCTGCACGTAATCCCGTGCACCCTCCTCAAGGCTGCGGAAGGCCACCGGACACCCGGCGTCCTTGAGCCGCTGCATGGGCGCCTCGGTAAAGTACTGATACTTGCCTCGCAGTTCCTCGGGCATTTCCGTGTATTCGATGACCGGCTCCTTGCCCATGGCCGCAAACACGGAACGGGCAAGATCATTCCACTGCCGGGCGGTGCCCGTGCCGACGTTGAAAATGCCGTTGGCCTGCGGATTTTCCAGCAGCCACCACATGGCGTCCACGCAATCCTTCACGTAGACGAAGTCGCGCATCTGTCCGCCGTCCGGATAGTCGGGGTGGTAGGACTTGAAGAGCTTCATCTTGCCGGTCTCGCCGATCTGGGAGAAGGCCTTGCACACCACGCTCATCATGTTGCCCTTGTGATATTCGTTGGGCCCGTAGACATTGAAGAACTTCAGGCTGGCGATGCGATCGAGCCGTCCCACGCGGTGGGCCCACAGGTCAAAGAGCTGCTTGGAGTAGCCGTACATGTTCAGGGGCTTGAGCCCCAGCATGGCCTCCACGGAGTCCTCGAACCCCAGGGTGCCGTCCCCGTAGGTGGCGGCGGAGCTGGCGTTGATGAACCGCGCATCATGGTCCAGCGCGTACTCGCACATGGCCTTGGTGTAGCGCAGGTTGTTGTCCATGAGGAAGTCGGCGTCCAGTTCCGTGGTCGAGGAACAGGCCCCCATGTGGATGATGGCGTCCACATCCCAGGGTAGCTCGTCATGCAGCACCAGATCGAGAAACGCATCGCGGTGCATGTAGTCCACGTAGGTGCGGTTGACCAGATTCTTCCACTTTTCCGTGCAGGCGAGATTGTCCACCACAATGATATCCGTGATGCCCATCTCATTCAGCTTCCAGACCATGGCGCTGCCGATGAACCCGGCGCCTCCGGTAACTATATACATTGCCGTTCTCCTTGCTGTGTTGCGGGTGCCGGGAAGTTAGGCGGCCGAAGCCGTCTCGCGCTCCACCACGGGGCCGTGATCGGTCATCCGGACCCGCAGGCCGAACATGTGCGCGGTGTCGGCCAGCGTACGGCCGAAAAAGAATTCCAGTTCATTGGCGGGAATGGACGCCTTTTCCTGCACCACGGCGCGGAAGGCCATGTCAAACCGCACGGCCTCGATAAAGGTTTCCCGGGCGGACGCGTCGGTATCGAAGGCGGCAGCCAGACGTTCAAGCGTCACGTACCCGCACTTCTCCTCATGCACCAGGATCAGCTCCGCCAGCCCGGAATCCTCGCCCAGGATGTCGGCACGGGTAACCCGGTCCTTGTCGTACATGGCGGTGATCTCTTCGGGGTTCCAGCAGTCCAGCGCGCGGCATTCGGCGGGCCGGTCCGCGTAGATGAAGCACAGGTGGTCCACCACGTTCAGGAAGCAGCAGGTCCAGGTCTGGGTGTCCCGGCCGCGCAGCTTGACGATTTCCTCGTCCAGCGGCACGAGCTCCCCGGTTATCTGGTCGCGCATCAATTCGCCGCGCCGGAAGGTGACAAGATCCTTGCGGCCGAAGGCCCCCTTCTCAAGACGAACGAGGTCCTCCCTGTGCAGGGCAGGGCCGCCCTTGGCGCAGCAGGTGCCGCAGCGCGTGCATTCTTTCTGTATGACATGACCCATTACGGTCTCCTTTTCTCTCTGACGCCCCGCAGCATGCGCGGGACGGCGTGCCCGCATCCGGCAAGGGATGCGGCTTCAGGCGGGCTACCCGGCGGTGCGCACGGCGCGCACGCCAAAACCGCAGGTGTGATCCTGCCAGCCCACGAATCCCATGGAAGCACTGACAAACCATGCCGCCATATACGACTTCCGATCACACGTCCAGAGCGAGTCCCGGGCGGCATCCGTTCCCCCGGGGTCGTCTTCCGGGCCGAAAACCGAAGCCACGCAATGGCCGCCAAGCATCGGGGGCTCCTCCATGATGGTGGACAGTTCCTCCACCGTGGGCATGCGCCAGTCGGCATGCCCGGCAAAGGCCGTCTCGTTCAGCATGGCCACGTACTCGTGGGCCTCCTGCCAGGAAAGCGGATACTCGCTGCCGTATCGCTGCCACATGCGCCCGGTTGCCGCATCACGCACCGTGCCGTCCCCGTTGTCCGTGAGCGCCTTGCCCTGCCCCATGCACCGGGGCCGCCACAGGGCATCCAGTCCGAACACCGTGCGGGCATCGCGCACCGAAACCTTTGTTGCGCCGCTGCGCAGCGCACGCTCCGGCACACAGGAGGCCGGGCGGATAGCCCCGTCGTCATCCAGCAGGCTGCAGACGCTGCGGACGCGGTTGCGCCAGCGCTCCTGCAGACGCACAAGCTCCCGCGACATGGCACGGGCGTCCGGAAACCGTTCGTCCGGGTCGCTTGCCGTTGCCCGGGCGAAAAAGGCGTCCCAGTCTCCGTCCAGATCATCGCTGTAGTTGCTGGCGGACGGCATGCGTCCTCCGGTCTCGGCCATCAGCTCCTCGTCGTTGGGGAGGATGCCGGTCAGCATGCGGTAGAGCATGATGCCCACGGGATACAGATCGGCCCTGCCGTCCACGGACTCGGGATCACGTTCCTGCTCCGGCGGCGCATAATAGGGTGAGCCGACCTTGACGCCGCCGGGTTCCATGCCGGGCGTTTCGCCTCGCAGCCGCGACAGCCCGAAATCGATGAGCTTCACCGTATCATGGCCGGTAATCATGATGTTGAAGGGCTTCACGTCCCGGTGCACCACGCCTGCATGATGCATGCGGTCCAGCGCCGCAAGGGTCTGCAGGGCGTAGGACGTGGCGCGTTCCAGAGGCAGACGCCGGGTGGGCGCTTCCACGCGGTAGCTTTCGCCCATGAGCATGCCGAGGTTGCGGCAGTAGTATTCCATGACGAAGAACGGACGGTCGGCCCCGGCCACCACGGCGGTCCCGTAGTCCCACACCGCGGCGATGTTCGGGTGGTCGAAGGCGGCCATCATCCGCGCCTCCTTCTCGAACTTGTCGGCCAGCACGTCCAGCCCCGCCAGGTCTTCCAGGATGTCCGCAGGGCGCAGCAGCTTGAGCGCGGCAATGCGGCCGGTAACGGGCTGCGCCACCTTGTACACCGCGCCCATGCCGCCCCTGCCAAGCAGTCCCCGAACTTCGTATCGTCCTATATGCATGTCGTTTCCGATCCGGATATTTCGTTAGAGCAGGCGCTCGGCATACCGCATGGGCATGCCCGCCTCCTTGAACTTGCGTACCGTTGTCTGCACGTCATAGTCCACGAAACGGACCTCCAGCGTCCAGGACTCGGTGTCCCAGAGCACGTACTTGGCCCGTTTGTCACCGTCACGCGGTTGCCCCACCGCGCCAATATTAATGAGATACCGCCGTGCACGGTCCAGCTGGTGCACACCGCATCCGAGAGCGGCACGCACGACCCCCTGCGCATCCCGGGAGATGAGTTCCAGCTCGTGGGTGTGCCCCACAAAGGCCACCGGTTCGGGGTAGGTATCGAACAGGACGTTCAGCTGCTCCATGTCCAGTTCGTACAGGTACTTGAGCACGGAATCCGGCGGCAGGCCATGCACGAACAGCGCATCATGCCGGGAAAGGACATGGGGAAGGGCTCCGACAAAGGCCACGGTCTCCTCGCTCACCAGCTCGCAGGTCCGCTGCAGGGCCTCGCGGGACTGCGAGTTGAACCAGCGGCGGTACTTCGACCGGGCCACCCCGAGCTCGTGGTTGCCCATGACCGAAAGGATGCCGCGGGAACGCACCAGCTGCACACAGGCTTCCGGATCGGGCCCGTATCCGAGGTTGTCACCAAGCGAAATGATTTCGGCAGGCGGCAACGCCTGCGCATCCATGTCGGCAAGCACGCTGTGCAGGGCTTCAAGGTTGCCATGTATGTCGGAGAGGACGGCAATACGCATGCACAGGAAGGTAGCAGGAAACCGCCGCAAGGCAAATGGCGGAAATGGGTGGGGGACGAAAAAGCCCTCAAAATCGAGGACTGCGTTGCCACGCCCTTCTCTCTGGGGTATGCTCCGGGTTCATTCCCCGCACGGAATTTCCGGCAATGCGGGGGCATTCCGCCAACAAGGACAATTCCATGCAGATAGCAATGATCGGACTCGGACGGATGGGCATGAACATGGCGCGGCGCCTCCTGCGGGGCGGACACGACGTGGTGGTCTGGAACCGCTCGCAGGACAAGGTGGCCCAGATGGTGGCCGAGGGTGCCCGCGGCGCAGCCTCGCTTGAGGAACTGGCACCCCTGCTGGAGAAACCGCGAACCCTCTGGTGCATGCTGCCGGCCGGCGATATCACCCGCAGCACTCTCGAAGCGCTCGGCCCCCTGCTGGATCCGGGGGACCTGGTGGTGGAGGGCGGCAACTCATACTGGCGCGACGATGCGGCCAATGCCGCCCTGCTTGCGGAACACGGCATCGGCTATGTGGACGCCGGGGTCTCCGGCGGCATCTGGGGGCTGGACGTGGGGTACTGCACCATGCTCGGCGGGACAGCGGACCATGTGGCCCGGCTTGCGCCCGCACTGGACTCGCTGGCGCCGGAGAAGGGGTGGAAACACGTGGGCCCCGTGGGGTCCGGACATTTCGTCAAGATGGTGCACAACGGCATAGAGTACGCCATGATGGAAGCCTACGGCGAAGGGTTCGACCTGCTGCGCAACGGCCCCTTTGACGCACTCGACCTGCAGGGCATCGCCGCACTGTGGAACCGGGGCAGCGTGGTCCGGTCGTGGTTGCTGGAGCTGCTGGACAGCGCCCTGCAGAAGGACCCGGATCTTTCAGCCCTGAAGGGATTCGTGGATGATTCCGGCGAGGGCCGCTGGACCGTGCTGGAATCGGTACATGCAGGCGTTTCCGCGCCTGTGCTGGCGCAGGCGCTGTTCCGGCGGTTCGCCTCGCGGCAGGAAAACGCCTTTTCCAACCGCGTCCTCGCCGCCCTGCGCAACGAATTCGGCGGCCACGCCGTCCGCAAGTCCTAGGAGCCCGGCAATGGACACCCCATTTTCCCTCGGCCAGCCCAACGTGTGTGCGGAAGCCCCGGTGGAAAACTGCGGCATCGTGGTCTTCGGCGCATCCGGGGACCTGGTGCAGCGCAAGCTCATTCCCGCCCTCTACGGCCTGTTCCGCCGCCACATGCTGCCCGCGCGCTTCTACATTCTCGGATTCGCCCGTTCCGCCATGACGGACGAAATGTTCCGGGAGCGCATGCGCACCGCCATCACCGAGGCGTGCGGCGAACAGAATGCGGACACCCTGAACAGCTTTCTGGCCATGTGCCGCTATGTCTCCGGGGACTACAATGAACTGGCGGCCTACGAGCAGCTGGCCACCCGCTGCTCGGTGTGCGACATGGATTTCGACTCCTCGGGCAACCGGCTCTTCTATCTGGCCCTGCCTCCCGAGCTGCACCCCGTGGTGGTGGAACGCCTTTCCGAAGCCGGCATGACCGGAGAGGGCCACGATGGCAGGCCATGGGCCAGAGTGGTGTTCGAAAAACCCTTCGGGCACGACCTCGCCTCGGCTGTCACGCTCGACAACCGGCTCAGCAGGGCCCTGGAGCCGCACCAGATCTTCCGCATGGACCATTACCTCGGCAAGGAAACGGTGCAGTCCATCCTGATGTTCCGCTTTGCCAACGCCATCTTCGAGCCGCTCTGGAACCGCCGGTACATTGACCATGTGCAGATCACTGCCGCGGAATCCATCGGCGTGGAGCATCGCGGCGGATACTACGACCACGCGGGCTGCCTGCGCGACATGTTCCAGAACCACATGCTGCAGATGCTGGCCATTACCGCCATGGAACCGCCCACCTCCTTTCAGGCGGAGCAGGTCCGGGAGGAGCGCACCAAGCTGATGCGATCCATACGCCCGTGGCCCGTGGACGAACTGGGCGACTGGATCGTGCGGGGACAGTATGCAGCCTCGCAGGACGCAGCCATCTCGCCGTTGCCGGACTACCGGCAGGAGGCAGGCGTGGCTGGAGATTCGGCGACGGAGACCTACGTTGCCGCACGGATGCTTATCGATAACTGGCGATGGCAGGGCGTGCCCTTCCTGCTGCGTTCCGGCAAGGGCTTGCGCCGCAAGGTTTCGGAAATCGCGGTCACCTTCAAGCGGGTTCCCCACTCCATGTTCGGCATGACCTCAAAGACCCAGATGCCGGCCAATGTTCTGGTCCTGAAAATCCAGCCCGACGAGGGCATCGACCTGACCATCCAGACAAAGCAGCCAGGCCCCAAGTCGTGCATGTCCTCCATGGCGCTGTCCTTCAAGTATCAGGAGGTGTTCGGCATCACGCCGCCCAACGCCTACGAACGGTTGCTGCTGGACTGCATGCAGGGCGACCGGACCCTGTTCTGGTCGCGCGAGGGCGTGGAGGTGGCGTGGCAGCTCATCGACCCGGTACTCGCCGCCTGGACGGAACGCCCCGATCTGTGTCCCCTGTTCCCCTATCCTGCCGGAAGCTGGGGACCGGAGGCCGCGGACAGGATGCTGGCCGCCACTGGACGACGCTGGCGCAGGCCACCGGAAATGGCGGGAACGCGCATCACGGACTGAGGCCATTCCCGCCCCGACGATTGCAAACCGGCGCATTTTCGACTAACGGTATCTGCTCGACGAATGCAGGCACCCCGGAACGGCTCATGGCCCGGATTCCGGGCCCCTTGAAGAACACGGGAGCCCCTCCCACGGACAAGACCGGATTCGGACCGGCATGTACATACCATGCGCAAGGCCTCCATCGGACTCACCCCCGAGTGCGTCCCCTCCCTCGCCCTGACCGGGCTCGCCACCATCGCCTTCGGGCTCATGGACTGCTGGTTCATGTCGCTGGTCTTCCTCATCCTGTTCTGGTTCTGCCTGCATTTCTTCCGTGACCCCGAGCGCGTCACGCCCACGGCTCCCGGCCTTGCCATCAGCCCGGCCGACGGCAAGGTGATCAAGGTGCAGTCCATGCCCGACCCCTTCACCGGCGAAATGCGCCAGTGCATCTGCATCTTCATGAACGTGTTCAGCGTGCATGTGAACCGCGCTCCGGTCAGCAGCACGGTGGCCGCCATCCAGTACCATCCCGGCAAGTACTTCAATGCCGCATGGGACAAGGCCAGCACGGACAACGAACGCTGCGCCTACAGCCTGCGGGACAGCGACGGCAGCCTCTGGACCATGGTGCAGATCGCGGGCCTGATCGCACGGCGCATCGTCTGCCGTGTGGACGAAGGCGATTCCCTGCACCGCGGCGAGCGGTATGGCATGATCAAATTCGGCTCGCGGGTTGACCTTTACCTGCCGGACGACTATGTTCCAGCCATAGGCATCGGCGAACAGGTGTTCGCCGGGCAGACCGTACTGGCACGCAAGCAGCACGGAAACGACAACTAAACGCAATAATTTGCAACAGGTACATTGGCCCACGGCATGAACGCAACGCGCACCACTCCCCGCAAGGGTGTCTACATCCTGCCCAATCTCTTTACCACGGCAAGCCTGTTCTCGGGCTTCATGGGTATGATTTGGGCGGCTGAAGGCAGGTTCGAGATGAGTGCTGTAGCCATCCTGTTCTCCGCCCTCATGGACGGACTGGACGGCAAGGTTGCCCGCCTGACCAATACCGCCAGCGAATTCGGCGTGCAGTATGACTCGCTGGCAGACCTTGCCGCGTTCTGCGTCGTTCCCGCGTTCATGATGTACCAGTGGCAGTTGCATGCGTTCGGACGTCTCGGCATTGCCGTGGCGTTCCTCTTCACCGCCTGCGGCGCTCTGCGTCTCGCCCGGTTCAACATCTCCACCGCCGTCACCCCCAAGAAGTTCTTCATTGGCCTGCCCACCCCCGCCGGTGGGTGCACACTGGCCACCATGGTCTTCTTCACCCCCTACCTGCCCGAAAGCGTGGCGCACTTCATGCCCGCCTTCGCGCTGGCCATGACCTTTGCCTCCTCTTTCCTCATGGTCAGCAGGGTGCGGTACGCCTCCTTCAAGGAATACGGGTTCCTCAAAGCCCATCCGTTCAGCTCGATGGTTTCCGCCATCCTCCTCTTCGTGCTCATTATCTCCGAGCCGAAGCTGCTGGGATTCCTGGTGTTCGCCGGCTACATCATCTCCGGCCCGGTGTACACCTTCCTATTCCTATCCCGGCGCTCTTCCAAGCTACTAGGTGACCTATCCACCGGTCACAGCGAGTAGTCACTCTCCCCTTTCTCCCTTACCAATTTTGTGTATACTCCGTCGGCCCATAGGGTCACCATACGGAGCACCACCGGAACGCGGAACAGAGTCCGCACAAGGCCATAGGAGCAGACCTCATGGCACACGCAGTCGTTCATATCGACATCAGACACCTGCACCACCTGTCATTCGTGCGGCAGTTTGCGAACCTGCGACTATCCTGACCACCACCGGCATAACCGGTACATGCGGTCAGAACCATTGCACGTACGCATTCAGCAACGAAACAACAGGCGCGGCGCCAGCCGCTGAAACAAGGAGCACAGAACATGTCCGATAAAGTCTTCATCTTCGATACCACCCTGCGTGACGGCGAACAGTCCCCCGGCGCAACCATGAACATGCGCGAGAAGATCCGTCTTGCGCGCCAGCTCGAAACACTGGGCGTGGACATCATGGAAGCGGGCTTCCCCGCCGCCAGCCAGGGCGATTTCGAAGCCGTGCAGGCCATCGCGAGCACCATCAAGGACGTTCAGGTCGCCGGCCTGTGCCGGGCCATCCAGCCCGACATCGACCGCTGCTGGGAAGCCATCAAGGGCGGCACCAATCCCCGCATCCACACCTTCATCGCCACCAGCCCCGTGCACATGCAGTACAAGCTGCGCAAGGAGCCCGAACAGGTACTGGAAATGGCCAAAGCCGCCGTTTCCTACGCCGCCCGCTACACCTCCAACGTGGAGTTCTCCGCCGAGGACGCCTCGCGCTCCGACTGGGACTTCCTGTCCCGCATCGTGGAAACCGCCATTGACGCCGGAGCCACCACCATCAACATTCCGGACACCGTGGGCTACGCACAGCCGCAGGAGTTCGGCGAGATGATCGCCTACGTGATGGAACGGGCCTCCAACAGCCACAAGGCCATCTTCAGCGTGCACTGCCACAATGACCTCGGCCTTGCCGTGGCCAACACCCTGTCCGCCATCAAGGCTGGCGCCCGCCAGGCCGAGGTGACCATCAGCGGCATCGGGGAACGCGCCGGCAACGCCTCGCTGGAAGAGGTGATCATGGCCATGCGCACCCGCTCCGGCTACTACAATGTGGAAAACGGCATCCATACGGAACAGCTCTTCCCCACCTGCCGCCTGCTCTCCATGATCATCGGCCAGGCCATTCCTCCCTACAAGGCCATCGTGGGCCCCAACGCCTTTGCGCATGAGTCCGGCATCCATCAGGACGGCATGCTCAAGAACCGTGAAACCTACGAGATCATGACCCCCGAATCCGTGGGCCGCATGAAGACCGACATCGTGCTCGGCAAGCACTCCGGCCGCAACGCCATCAAGGGCAAGGTGGAGGAACTGGGCTACCGGCTCGACGACGACCAGATCCAGATCGTGTTCGACGCCATCAAGACCCTGGCCGACAAGAAGGAGAAGGTCTACGACGAAGACATCGAGGCCCTCATCCACGAAGAGGTGTTCCGCATTCCCGACAAGTACCGCCTGAAGCACCTTGCCGTGCAGGCCAGCGACGTGGGCGTGCCCCCGCTGGCGGCCCTGGTCATGGAAGTGAACGGCGAGGACAAAAAGCACACCACTTTCGGCGTCGGCCCCATTGACGCCGTGTTCAATGCTATTGCACAAATCACGGGACGCCAGCCCCAGCTCAAGCGCTACACCGTCAACGCCATTACCGGCGGCAGTGACGCGCAGGGCGAGGTGACCGTGCGCCTTGAAGAGAACGGAATCGAGTCCGTCGGACGCGGCTCCGCACCCGATATCATCGTAGCCAGCGCACGCGCGTATCTCAACGCGATGAACCGCTTGGCGAAGAAGGAACAGGAGGACAAATAGATGGCTCATACCCTCGTGCAGAAGGTTCTGCAGAAACACACCGACCAGCAGATCACCGAGGCAGGACAGATCGTCCAGTGCAACGTCTCGCTGGCACTGGCCAACGACATCACCGCACCCCTTGCCATCAAGTCCTTCCGCGCCATGGGCGCAACGAAGGTGTTTGACAAGGATCGCGTGGCGCTCGTCATGGATCATTTCACCCCGCAGAAGGACATCGAGTCCGCCATTCAGGTGAAGGGCGTACGCGAGTTCGCGGCGGAACAGGACATCACCCATTACTACGAAGGCGGCGACTGCGGCGTGGAACACGCCCTGCTGCCCGAGCTCGGCCTCGTGGGCCCCGGCGACATCGTGGTGGGTGCAGACTCCCACACCTGTACATACGGCGGCCTGGGCGCCTTCGCCACCGGCCTCGGCTCCACCGACGTTGCCGGCGCCATGGCGCTGGGCAGCACGTGGTTCAAGGTGCCCCCGACCATCAAGGTGGTCTACAACGGCACCCTGCCCGCATACGTGGGCGCCAAGGACCTCATCCTCAAGCTCATCGGCGAAATCGGTGTCGCCGGCGCCCTGTACAAGGCGCTGGAATTCGCCGGCCCCGTTGTGGATGCACTGGATGTGGAAGGCCGCATGTGCATCGCCAACATGGCCATTGAAGCAGGCGGCAAGTGCGGCCTCTTCCCCGTGGACGCCAAGACCATTGCCTATACCGCCGAACGCGGCCGCAAGGACGAGCTGATGGTTGCCGACGAGGGGGCCGTGTACGAACGCGTGGTCACCTTCGACGTTTCCGGCATGTCCCCGCAGATCGCCTGCCCGCACCTGCCCGAAAACGTGAAGCCCGTGGAAGACGTCCGCAACGTGCGCGTCAACCAGGTTGTGGTGGGCTCCTGCACCAACGGCCGCATCAGCGACCTTCGCGAAGCCGCCGCCATCCTCAAGGGACGCAAGGTGGCCAAGCATGTGCGCGCCATCGTGCTGCCCGCCACCCCCGGCATCTGGAAGCAGGCGCTGAAGGAAGGCCTCATCGAGACCTTCATGGACGCCGGCTGCATTGTCGGCCCGGCCACCTGCGGCCCCTGCCTCGGCGGCCACATGGGCATCCTCGCGGACGGTGAAGTGGCCATCGCCACCACCAACCGCAACTTCAGAGGCCGCATGGGCAGCCTTGAATCGGAAGTGTACCTCTCCAGCCCCTGCGTGGCTGCGGCATCCGCCATTGCCGGCGAAATCGCCGACCCGCGCGCACTGTAGAAGGCCACGAACCGTATATCCATATTCGCATCCGGCCGCCGCATGACGGCCGCCGGATAACAGGAGATTCTGACATGAGCTATCAGGGTACCGCCCACAAGGTGGGTGACCATATCGATACCGATGCCATCATCCCCGCCCGCTTCCTGGTTACCACGGACACCAAGGAACTGGGTGCCAACTGCATGGAAGGCCTGGAAGCAGGCTGGGTGAAGCGCGTCAAGGAAGGCGACATCATGGTCGGCGGCGAAAACTTCGGCTGCGGCTCCTCCCGCGAGCACGCCCCCATCTCCATTCTGGGAGCGGGCATTCCCGTGGTGGTCGCACACTCGTTCGCCCGCATCTTCTACCGCAACAGCTTCAACATGGGGCTGCTGCTCATCGAGATCGGCGACGACATCGCCAAGATCAGCGACCGCGACGAGATCAGCATCGACGTGGAAAAGGGCGTGATCACCAACAAGACCACCGGCACGGAGATCACCTATCCGCCGCTGCCCACCTTCATGCGCGAGTTCCTCGACAAGGGCGGCCTCATTCCCTACGTCAGGGAAAAGCTGAACGCCTAGGCCGCCGGCCGGGTGTAGGATTGCCACACACGTTTCCGGCGGGCACGGCCTGCCGGAAACAGAACCATACATACTGAAAGCTACCCATAGCTGGAGTCAGCCATGAAGATGAAGATCTGCCTGATGCCCGGAGACGGCATCGGCCCCGAGATCGTGGAACAGGCGGTAATGGTCCTGGACAAGGTCGCGGACAAGTTCGGCCACACCGTGGAATACACCGAAGCCCTGATCGGCGGTGTTGCCATCGACGCCACCAAGAACCCACTGCCCGACGAAACCGTGGCCAAGTGCAAGGCTGCCGACGCCGTGCTGCTGGGCGCCGTGGGCGGTCCCAAGTGGGACACCCTGCCCGGCGACCAGCGCCCCGAGAAGGGCCTGCTGGGCATCCGCAAGGCCCTCGGCCTGTTTGCCAACCTGCGTCCCGCCAAGCTCTTCCCCGAGCTGTCCAAGGCCTGCTTCCTGCGCCCCGACATCGTGCAGGACGGCATTGACGTGATGGTGGTGCGCGAACTGACCGGCGGCATCTACTTCGGCCAGCCCGTGGGCCGCGACGTGCGCGACGGCAAGCGCGCCGCCTTCAACACCATGGTCTACGACGAGGAAGAAGTGCGCCGCATCGCCCGCCTGGCCTTCGAGGCCGCCATGAAGCGCGAAAAGCGTCTCTGCTCGGTGGACAAGGCCAACGTGCTGGAAGTTTCCCGTCTGTGGCGCGAAGTGGTGGAAGAAGTGGCCAAGGAATATCCCGAGGTTGAGCTTTCCCACATGTACGTGGACAACGCCGCCATGCAGCTGGTGCGCAACCCCAACCAGTTTGACGTGATCGTCACCGGCAACCTGTTCGGCGACATCCTCTCCGACGAAGCCGCCGTCATCACCGGCTCCATCGGCATGCTGCCCTCCGCCTCCCTGGGCGCCTCCGGGCCTGGCCTGTACGAGCCCATCCACGGCTCCGCGCCCGACATCGCAGGACAGAACAAGGCCAACCCGCTGGCCACCATCCTGTCCATCGCCATGATGCTGCGCTACGCCTTTGACCTGTCCAAGGAAGCGGAAGTCATCGAAACCGCCGTGCAGAAGGTTCTGCAGGAAGGTTACCGTACCGGCGACATCATGGAAGAAGGCAAGAGCCTCGTGGGTTGCAACACCATGGGCAACCTTGTTGCCGAACGCATCTAGCCGCTCTCCCTCCGCTTGCAAGCGCCATCCCGAACGGGGTGGCGCTTTTTTGCATTCCGACAGTGACATTCGTGTTGCCAGGGTTGGCCTTTCCGTGCGTCTGGGCTATATTCCGCCCCGGCGTAAGCATATGACCATCAATCAGGAGAGTTTCGTGCCCCCATACGCTGTTATCCGTCCTTCTCTGTCCCTTCCCTGCAGACGGGCCATGCTGACCCTCTGCACACTGACGGCCCTGCTGCTTTCCGGCTGCATGGGCAGTGGTTCCGGTCTTTTGAACGACGACTCCGCCACCTTTACGGTGCACGGGGAAACAGCGGAGATGCGCGGCATGATCGACCGGGACACCTCCTCCGCCCTCCTTGACATCATGTCGGAAAATTTCGATGTGCACGAGATCTCGCTGGTGCAGGCCACCGGCTCATCGGGATACCGCGAAATGCGCGAGGCCTCGCGCATGCTTTCCGAATACCATCTGGCGACCCACGTGCCCGCCAATGGATTCGTCTCCCCCGGGGCGATCGATTTCTTCATCGCAGGCTGGAAGCGGACCGTGGAGGAAGGGGCGCAGCTGGCCGTCGGCTCGTGGTTTGACGGCGCACACTACGGTGTGGACCTGCCCCGCCACAACAGCCTGCACTTCGGGTATCTGAAATGGTACCGGGAGCACGGCATTCCCGAAGATTTCTACTGGTTCTCCCTGACGGCCGCCCCCAAGGGGCAGCAGCACATCCTGACCCGGGACGAGATGCTTCGCTTCAACATCATCACGGAATAGCCATGTCGCCCTCCCTGCCCTCCATGCGCGGGCATTCACGGCTCCGGTCGTGCCTGCTCCTTGTTCTCGGAATGCTCCTCCTGCTGCCGGGCGCCCCCCGCACGGCAGCGGCACAGCAGACCCTGCATATCGTCATGGCCGAATGGCGTCCGTACACCTCCCGGGACCTGCCCGCAGGCGGGGCACTGGCCGAAATGACGGACATCGCCTTCAGCCTGAGCAACATTGCCACCCGTTTCTCGGTGGTTCCGTGGCCCCGGGCGGTCAGCATGCTGGAGTCCGGCGAGGCGGACGGTCTGCTTGCCGTGCATGATTCGGAACGCAACAAGCACCGCTATCATCTCAGCACCCCCCTGCTGACCGTGGATACCATTTTCGCGCGCCTGCGTTCGCTCGACATCCCCTATGCCTCCCTCGACGACCTCATCGGCTGGCGCATCGGCACGGTCAAGAACTCCACCTACGCCGCAAAGCTCACCAAACGGGGTATCGCCCTCGTGGAAGAGGCCCCCGACGAGCAACGGAATTATCAAAAGCTTCTTTCCGGTCGCATAGACATCATGCTGGACACCCGGGAGACCCTGGAACGGATGCTGGAAGGAATGCCGAAGGCCACGCGGGACGAACTGGTGCTCATGGAACCGCCCTTCGAATCCAACACCCTGCACATGGCCTTTGCCCCCACTCCCCGTGGTGAAATTCTGTGCAACATCCTCAACAGGGGCATCGCGCAGATCAGGCAGAAGGGCGTGCACGCCGCCATACTGGAAAAGCATCATATTGCACGGTCGACCAGCGTTCCGGCACGTACATTGGACTAGGCTCCTCTTTTATGCCACAAGGAAACGCAGATTCGCTCCGCAACTCCGCTCATACAGGAAGAACAATCTCCGATGCCGTATTTCGAGACATATGTTGATTCACTCAATGGCTGCCCGGAATCACGATTCATCATTTCCCTCGGTCCCCTGCCGGACGATGTACAGCTGACTGAAGGGCAGTCTCTTGTCATAGAGAGACCAAGTCTGGACGCCATCAAGCAGTTCAACGGGCTCAATCCCCGCAATCTGGGATCCGGCGTGGCCGTGTACATCGATTCCGCCACCCATGCCGCAAATGCCGAGATTGTGGAGCTGCTGCAACGCTATCTGGCCTACTGGTTCGTCAAATTCATCCAGATGCCGCTCATCTCCACCAAGATTCCCGATGAACTGGGCATCCGGGAGGTCCATCCAGAAGACCCGCCCACGGAAATCAACAAGCTGCGCAACCTCCCCCTGCATCTCTCCTGCCCCATCGTGGACAAGGCGCAGGGGGCAGGCAAAGGCTTCCCGGCCATCATCGTCATTCCCGGCCCCTCGCTCAATGCCTTGCGGGGCAAGCTGAAGGCGATTTCCGCCAAGGCCATCATCATCTGCATCTCGCGCACGCTCCAGTTCGTACTGGACGAGGGAGTGGAACCGGATCTGGTCATCCAGCTGGATACCCACTGCATGCAGGAACAGCTCTTTCCGGCCCGGCAATTCGAAAGCACCTATCTGCTGGCCCTGTCCCTCACCAATATTTCACGCGTGGCGCACCGGTTCCGGCGCACGTTCTTCGTGGAAAGCTTTGACACGACGATCCTGCGCAACCCGTTCCGGCCCAAGGAGTCTTGGCTCAGTTCCCTGCTGCTGTGCATCGGCATTGCCGAAATCCTGCAGCTGAAGGAGATGCATCTTGCCGGTGCCGACCTTTCCTTCCCCTGCAGGGACGGGCGATACTACAATGCGGAAGGAGCCTGCTCCCTTCCCGAAACCTCCCCGACGGTTCCGGACATCCTGCGCATCAATCATGGAGAGTTCCTCCTGAAGGACCGCAAGGGCTGTGCCACAACAACCACCATGCAGTACTACGCCACTGCCTTCGAGGCGGACCTTTTTGCACAGGATGTGGCGCAGAGTACGGGCACCCGGTTCTTCAACCTCACGGACACCGGCATCCTGCCGCGCGACCTGTTCCCGGCCACCCCCGAATCCCATTTCGAAACGCTGCCGGACTTCAACCGCCCCCGATTCCAGAAGCGCCTGGATGCCATGGCCCATCTGGAGGAAGAAATCCACTACGGCACCCTGCGGGCCAAGCTCGATCTTCGGGAAAAGACGCTCACGCAGACCCTGCGGTTTGCTGCGCACACCGATCCCTCCTCGCGCCCGGAAGACACCTACCCGCTGTTCGGCACAACCAGAACGATCAATCTGGACAATCCGGGCATAGGAACATCCGAGGAGCACTTCTTCTTCACCCGGGGGCTGCTCGAGGTCTGGCTTGCAGAAACCAGGCGAGCCATCAAGGTCACCCGGCTCTACAGTGCGGCGCGGCTTGGCCCGGTCAACGTCCTGTGCTGCCCGGAAGAGGTTGAAGCCTGCGCCGAACGGCTGCAGAAGACGCATCCAAGATGGTCCTTCAAGCTCCAGCCCGTGGTCTCGCCCTTTTCCGGGGCCGACAACGGGGCGTCCACCCCGTTCAACCAGCTCTACGCGAACCACCTGCGGGGTGATGCCGTCGTGCTGGTCACCGAGGGACTGTTCCGGCGGTTCGACTTCCTCCTCAGGGCCATCCCGCAGGACAACGTGCTGGAATACAGGGAAGACAGCTTCCTCTAACCCCTCCCTCCACGGCAACATACGCCGCTCCATGCAGTATCACGCCTCAGGCATAGAATTTGCTGTATTCGGCGTGCTGCACATTTTACCGTCATAGACTACCGGCGCTGCGCCTTTTGAAAGCACGGGGGAACCATTGACCGACCGTAAGGAGGTTCCAATGGCATCACCATTTGCGTGGCTTGATACGGGGATTCAAAGCGAGCTGGCCTACCTGACGATTGATGAGGTCTGTGACCATTTCAAAAATTATATCAACAACTTCAACCTCGATGACATTGCAGCCATTGTCTACATAAACCGCCTTCTGGCCGCGGATGACATTTCCGGCCACCCCAGGGCGATTTCCGTAGTGCGGTACTGCACGGAAGTGGCCCTGCAGATCTCCCCCCTTGACGAATCCCTGCTCCATATTCTTGACAGCATCACGCCGAGTGATGCGCTGAAAGTCCGTCTGGCACTGCTCCAGCGGGTCGCCCCGTCTCAGGATCTGAAGAAGAGGGCCGAGAGCCACTTCGTCGCCAATCAATCCCGGCAGGGTGACAGATTGGCCCTGCAGGCCCTGAAGGAGATGCCCGCCTGCGTCTGGGCTGCAAGCAGCCTGCTCCGCAGTGATCTTGATGCCTGCAGACTTCCCGGAGACTGGCTGTCCGGGTTCAAGTGCATTCCCAAATTGCGGCCGTTCTGGGACATGTCGCTTTTCATGCATCATGCCATGCTGGGAAGTCACGAGACAGCGATCTCCATGTGGAGCCAGCTGGACCAGAGCCTAGCGGGCCCCCAGGCGCTCAACCTTGCGGCAGAGGCGTTTGCCGCACAGGGCGACCGCTCCGCGGCGTCCACCCTGTACATGCGATCCCTGAAGCTCAACCCCAGGCAGACCCCCGTTCGCTATCGTCTCGAATCCCTTGCCACACCGTTCGTGCCGGACATGAGCCTTCTGGAAAGCCGGACCGTGAATATCTATCTCTATTCATGGAACAAGGCGGATTTTCTGGAAAACACGCTGCGCAGTCTTGGCAAGACCAGCATTGGAAATGCCCGCATCCGGGTGCTGCTCAACGGCTGCACCGACGATTCGCTGGAAAGGGTTTCGCAGATCAAAAACGAGCTTTTCCGGAACACGCTTGAGATCATCTCCCTGCCGATCAACATCGGCGCTCCTGCCGCGCGCAACTGGCTTGTTGCCCTGCCGGAGACCGGCGAAGCCGACTATACGGCCTTTCTGGACGACGACGTGGATGTGGACGACCACTGGCTGGCCAGCCTGCTTACGGTTCTGGAGGCGAATCCCAAGGCGGGCGTTGCGGGCTGCAAGGTGCTCCATCCGGGGCCTTCAAAACGCTACCAGTACCTGTACCGGACGCCGACGGTTGTCCGGGACGACCTTATCCGGATCAGTCTTGATACCCCGCCCGTCAAGCACGACACGGGTCTGTACGACTGCATCAGACCGACGGCCAACGTCATGGGGTGCTGCCATGTGTTCCGCCGGCAGGCGCTTCAGGATTGCCCCACATTTGACCTCCGCTTTTCCCCCACACAGATGGATGACATCGCACACGATTTCGAACTGGCCCTGAAGGGCTACGCGATCATGTATTGCGGCCATGTCGCCTGCGTTCACCACCAGAACACGGGCAAGGGATTCACCCAGGACATTAACCTCATCCAGCTGGGGAATATCCTCGGCAATGATGTAAAATTCTTCCACAAATTCTGGGAACAGCGCGAACAGCTCCGTCAGCTGATGCATCTGTAGCCGCAGCCTTTCCCATCTGCCAAACAGCAAAGGGCCCCGCTCCAAATGGAGCGGGGCCCGCAACGTTCTGTCTTGGCAAGTCGGGAAGACGGCGGAATCAGCGCGCCCCGTCGCGGAAGCGGCGCTCCCAGTCGAAGCCCCGGCTGGTCACCACATCCTCCATGCGCCGGATGCGGCTCTCAACCGAAGCGAACCGGTCCCGCAGACGGCGCAGCGCATCGCTGCGCGAGCCCACATAGGTGGAATAGAAGCTGCTCTCTTCCTCGTTGCACGGTGCAAGCACCGGCTCGGGCTTCAGGACCAGCCCGAGAAGCACATAGACGGCGGCCACAGGCCAGAATCCGGAAAAAATCGCGGCGAGGATGAAGGCCAGACGCACATAGCGCACCCGAAGGTCAAAATGCCGCGCAAGCCCTTTGCAAACGCCCATGACCCTTCCGTCCCGGGCACGGTACAGGGGTCGCCGACCGGCATAGCCGCCATGGTTCTCCCGCTGTCCGCCCCAGCCGGTCTCATTCCGGCCACAATGAAAATGCCTGCGCATGCCGCTACCCGTCCTTTCGTCCTTCTTCCGCCAGCAGGGATTCCAGCACCTCGATGCGTTCTTCCATGCGCGAAAGCGAACGGTACATTTCCTGTATCATGCGGGCTTCATCCGTGGCCTGTGGCTCGTCCTCGGGTCGCCGCCTGTCACGCAGCAGCTTGAACACGAGAAACACGCACAGGGTTGGGATGATGAGCCAGAAGAGAAAAAAATGACCGTGAGACATGCTCGCTCCGAATGTATGCATTGCTGACCTGCCGAATCCTGCCTGCTATCTTCTTACCGCACCAGTCCCGCAGGGACAAGGCCAACCTTATGCATCGCCGGGCTTTGCAAGGCGGGCGCGCAGTGCGGCCAGTTCCTGCTCAACCTGATCGGAAGACTCCATCTCCGCAAACCGGCTCTCCAGCGAATTGCCGCGTGCGGGAATCCCGGCCACATCGGCATCCGCCTCCATGCGCTCGACTCGCTGCTCCAGCTCCTCGAATCGGCGCACCGCATCGTAGCCCTCGGCCCGGACGGCATCCATGCGGGCCTGCTTGCGCACCACGGCATGATTCTGCCGCTGCACGAGCAGTCCCTGCTTTTCCTTGGTGGCCTTGAGCTTGGACTCCAGCACACCAAGATCATCCTGCGCCTGCGCCACAAGCGCCTCGCAACCGGCAAGCTCCCGTCCCAGCGCCTCTGCGCGCTCCGAATCCCGATGCTTTTCAATAAGGGCCTCGCGCGCCAGATCCTCACGCCCCTTGGCCATGGCAAGTTCGGCCCGCTGGTCCCACTT
Source organism: Halodesulfovibrio sp. (assembly GCA_003252375.1). Classification (GTDB taxonomy): domain Bacteria; phylum Desulfobacterota; class Desulfovibrionia; order Desulfovibrionales; family Desulfovibrionaceae; genus Halodesulfovibrio. The sequence continues at coordinate 28,481 of QKEJ01000195.1, read as the reverse complement.
GGCAATGGCATCCAGCACGTAATCCCGCTCGCGGCGAAGACGCTTGCACTCCGCCATGGTACTGGCGCAGTTGGCCTTCAGCTCCACAAGGGTCTCCTCCATCTCACGGATCATCATGCGGATCATCTTCTCGGGGTTCTCCGCCTTGTCCAGCATGGAATTGACGTTGGATGCGATGATATCCTGAAAACGGGTAAAAATGCCCATATCGGCCTCCTGTTCAAGGGTCTGGTTGAATATGCTTCTTCCTAGGCAGGAAGCGTGCCACAGCCCATTGAACCAGCAACATGCTGAAAGTACATCCAATATCACAAACAGACACAACTACAGACATGGCTCATGGAATCATTTAGTGGCATTAATTTACAATTATTGGTATTACAAACCATGCAACACGACACATCCCACCTCCTCGTGGAAGCACTCGGCACCTCCGAGGTCTTCCTGGCCTTTCAGGAGGCGCTTTCCAGAACCGCCGCCGTGGACCGCCCCGTGCTCATCATCGGAGAACGCGGCACAGGCAAGGAACTGGCGGCGGAGCGTCTGCACTACCTTTCCCAGCGCTGGCAGAAACCGCTCGTGACCGTCAACTGCGCCTCGCTTTCGGAATCTCTGCTCGAATCCGAACTCTTCGGCCATGAAGCGGGAGCGTACACCGGAGCGGCAGGACGCCGGGCCGGGCGGTTCGAACAGGCCGACGGCGGCACCCTCTTTCTGGACGAGATCGGCGCCATGCCCCTGCGCATGCAGGAAGGCATTCTGCGCACCGTGGAATACGGCACCCTGCAGCGGGTCGGCAGTTCGCGCTCCATCAGCGTGGACGTACGCATCATCGCCGCCACCAACGCCGACCTCCCCGCGCTGGCGGCGCAGGACAGATTCAAGCGGGACCTTCTTGACCGCCTGAGTTTCGAGGTGCTCACCCTGCCGCCCCTGCGCGAACGCGGCGAGGACATCCTGCTGCTGGCCACCCGTTTTGCCACCGCCATGGCGCTGGAAATGGATCTGCCGGATGCCCCTGCCTTCGGCAGCGCCGCCCGAAACGCCCTGCACACCCATCCATGGCCCGGCAATATCCGGGAACTCAAGAACACGGTGGAGCGGGCCGTCTTCCGGCAGGGCACACGGATAGAGACGCTCCCCCTCGACCCGTTCGCCTCCCCCTGGCGTCCCGCCCCGCCCCACAGCACCCCGCCCACAGCACAGGAAAGCACGGTCAGCCTCCCCGCCCCTGCCACCAATACGGACGGACTGAACCTTGCCGAGGCCCTGCAGGCTGTGGAGATTGCCCACCTGAAACGCGCCCTTGCCCGCACCCGGCACAACCAGCGGCAGGCAGCAGACCTGCTGGGCATGCGCTACCACCAATTTCGCGGGTTGTACCGCAAGCACAAGCAGGCTATAGACAATACCTGAAATCCCCATGACCGCACCGCGCAACCCTCAAACCGGTTCACTCCGTCCTTCGACAGGCCGTGCCATGCATTCCCACAAGCGCAACGTTTACCTGCACACGATTCCCATCCGCGAGGCCGTGAACAAGGCCATTGCCGCCCTTGACCGGGACGCTCTGGTGCGCCCTGTCCGCATCCCCACGCACGAGGCTGCGGGACACGTTCTTTCCGAAGCCGTTTTTGCCCGATTCTCCTCCCCCACCTTTCACAGTGCGGCCATGGACGGCTATGCCGTACGCGCCGCCAGCACGTTCGGCGCCCGCGAGGGGGCTCCCATGGAACTGCACACCGGCACGGACTGCTTTGCGGTCAACACCGGCAACCCGCTGCCCGAGGGGTGCGATGCCGTCATCATGATCGAGCACGTCACTACCATACAGGACGGCATCCGCATTGAGGCGCCGGCCTTCCCCTGGCAGCATGTACGCCGCATCGGCGAGGACATCGTCGCCACGGAGATGCTCTTCCCGCAGAACCATCGCGTCTCGCCATATGACATCGGTGCCCTGCTGAGCGCCGGCATATGGGATGTCCGGGTCTGGGAACCCATCCGCATCGCCATCATTCCCACCGGAGACGAGGTCCTCGATTTCACCACCCGCCCCTCGCCCAAGGCCGGGCAGGTCGTGGAGAGCAACTCGCAGGTACTGGCAGCCCTGGCCCGCCAGCTCGGCTGCGAGGCCCGACGCATCCCGCCGGTTGCGGACAATCCCACAGCGCTGAACGAGGCCCTGGAACAGTGCCTCGCCTCCGACGCCCACATCGTCATCATCTGCGCCGGGTCATCGGCCGGATCCAAGGACTTCACCCGCCGCACCATCGAATCGTGCGGCGAGATCCTGGTGCACGGCATCTCCGCCATGCCCGGCAAGCCCTCCCTGCTCGGCGCCTGCAAGGGCAAGCTGGTTGTCGGAGCGCCCGGGTATCCGGTCAGCACCATTGTCTGCTTCGAGGAACTGGCCACCCCCGTCATCCGCTGGCTGGGTCGGGCCGAGGAGGTCAGACACCCGCGCATAGAGGTGGAGCTGACCCGCAAGGCGGCTTCCAAACTGGGGGTTGAGGAGTTTCTGCGGCTCGCCGTGGGCAAGGTGGACGACAAGTACGTGGCCACCCCCCTGCCGCGCGGCGCAGGATGCATCACCACGGTATCCCGGGCGCAGGCCCTGACCCGCATTCCGGCCAATGCCGAAGGGATTGAACAGAACAGCCTCGTCACGGCGGAACTGATGGTCCCGGAAGAAAGCCTGCGGGACATCCTTGTCTGCGTGGGCAGCCACGACAACACGCTGGACATCCTTGCCGACGAACTGATGGGAAAGACGCCCCCCATCCGGTTCTCGTCCAGCCACGTAGGGTCCATGGGCGGCATTCTCTCCATCCGCAGCGGCTCCTGCCATCTGGCCGGGGCGCATCTCTTTGACCCGGACACGGGCGACTACAACTTTCCTTTCCTCCAGCGCTACCTGCCGGACTGCGACGTCACGCTGGTCAACCTTGCCATCCGGCATCAGGGGTTCATCGTTCCCAAGGGCAATCCCAGGAAGCTGCAGACCATCCGCGACCTTGCAGACGGCGACATCCGCTTCATGAACCGGCAGCGGGGCGCCGGCACGCGCATTCTCTTCGACCACCACCTGCGTGAGGCAGGCATTGCCCCCGAGCTCGTGGCGGGCTATGACAAGGAGGAGTTCACGCACATGGCCGTGGCGGTCAACGTGCTGACCGGCGCGGCAGACACGGGCCTCGGCATCTTTGCCGCGGCGCGGGCGCTGGCTCTTGATTTCGTCCCCCTGGCCCGCGAACGATACGACCTCATCATTCCCAACCGGTTCATGGACACGCCGGGCATTCAGGCCGTACTGCGGCTGCTCAACTCGCCCACCTTCCATGCCCGCATCGAAGCACTGGGCGGATACGAAACCACCCTGACCGGCCAGATCATGCAGCCCGGCACAGGGCTTGGAGCATAACATGCACATCACCAGCCCCGCCTTTGAAAACGGCACCCCCATTCCCGCCCGCCACACCTGCGACGGCGAAAATGTTTCCCCACCGCTGGCATGGACGGACCTGCCTGCCGAAGCCAAATTCCTGACACTCATCTGCGACGACCCCGATGCCCCCATGGGCGTGTGGGACCACTGGCTGCTCTTCAACCTGCCTGCTGCCCATGAGGGACTGGAGGAGCACATTGCCGAAGACTTTGCGCCGTTTCCGGGCTCGGCACACGGCCTGAACAGCTGGGGCAAGGCCCACTATGGCGGCCCCTGCCCACCCTCGGGCACACACCGATACTACTTCAAGCTCTATGCGCTGGACGCCCGGCTCAACCTCAAGCCCGGGGCGACCAAAGGAGATATCCTGCGCGCCATGGACGGACATATCCTTGCGGAAGCGCGGATCATGGGCACCTATTCCCGAGCCTGAGGCCGGAACAGACAGGCGGCGCGCCACAAGCGAGCACAAACTGGAACGCGGATTGCATACTCTTCCGCACGGAACTCCCGCGGCGGAATATTGTCTGAGGCGTCTCGCGAAAACGCGTGTCTCTTGCACGCATCCCCCCGGAGAACCGCAGTTTTTTGGTGGCATTGTTGACAGGAATATTTTGCTCCCATACTATCAGTTACAAATCTACTAAACAATTTAGCAAAGAGACCGATAGTGTTCTTCATTGGCAAGGAATTCATAAAACCGACCAAGAAGCTGCGCATTCTTGCCCTGCTTCAGGCCCTTTCGGAAAACAACCGTCTGAGCCAGAGCAGGCTGGGCAAGTTCAGCCATACCAGCAGTGCCATGGTGCACCAGTACCTTTCGGACCTGCACAAGGAAGGAAAGCTGGACTTCAAGCCCATCGACAAGAAGAGCTACATGTACAGCCTGACCACCAAGGGCATGGCGGCCAGACGGACCTACATGGAAGAATACTGTACCGAGATGGTTCAGGCCTATGCCGCCATCAAGAGCCTGATCCGGCGCAAGCTGGAACATCTCGAGGACTCCAAGATACAAAAACTGGCGCTCTTCGGGGCCGCTGAAACATGCGAAATCGTCATTTCAGCGCTCAAGGGTTCCCAATATGAAATAGTCGGGATTTTGGATAACGCTCCGCACAAGCAAGGTACCCTCTTTCACGACCACCTGATTCAGTCGCCGGACGCTCTCGCAGACCTTGAAGTGGATGCAATCATCATTTCATCATTCGCCCAGCAGGACGATATTTTCAAGCAACTCGTTTCCATGCCGTCTGCGGCCAACAGGGAGATTATCAGATTATGAAACCTGCAAAGCATATTCGGCTCCGCTCCGGCCGCACCATTGGCGAAGGGCACCCCTGCTTCATCGTTGCCGAGGTTGGCAACAACCATCAGGGTGACATTGCGCTTGCCCGCCAGATGGTCGAGGAGGCCGCACGGGCCGGTGCCGACGCCGTCAAGTTCCAGAAGCGGGACAATGCCGCCCTGCTCACGGCCGATGGATTGAAGGCTCCCTATACCGGACCGAACAGCTTTGGGCCCACCTACGGCGAACACCGGAACGCCCTTGAACTTTCCATGGATGAAATGGCCGAACTGAAGGCCCTGTCCGAATCGCTGGGCCTGGTCTTCTTTGCCTCGGCGTGGGACATGAACAGCCTTGAAGCCATGCACACCCTTGATCCGGAACTGATCAAGATCTGCTCGGCCGACCTGGTCAATATCCCCTACCTGCGCCGCTGCGGCGAGATGGGCACCCCGCTCATTCTCTCCACGGGCATGAGCAGCTACGACCAGATGGACCGCGCCATCGCCGAACTGCGCCACTACCACGACAACATCGTGGTGCTGCACTGCAACTCGTCCTACCCCTGCCCGGAAGACCAGATCTGCCTGCCGGTCATGCATGCCGTGCGCGACCGCTACGGACTGCCCACGGGCTATTCCGGCCATGAACGCGGCATCGCCCCCACGCTGGGCGCGGTGGCCCTCGGCGCGGTCATGATCGAGCGCCATTTCACGCTGGACAAGACCATGCGCGGCACCGACCATCAGGTTTCCCTGGAACCTGCGGACCTCGCCATGCTGGTACGCATGACCCGCGAAATCGAGAGCGCCATGTCCGGTCAGGCCAAAGCCGTCTTCCCAGGTGAAGCCTCCGCCGCCATGAAGCTGCGCAAGTCCATCGTGGCCGCCCGCGATCTGCCCGCCGGCACGGTCATCACTGCGGCGGACATCACCGTCAAGAGTCCCGGCACCGGCCTCACTCCCGACAACTGGGATGACGTGATCGGCAACACCCTGACCGATGCCGTCCGTATGGATGACCAGATTGTTCCCGAGCTTCTCGCCGTCCCCGTCAACGGAGCCGCCTAGCAGGAGGCAGGCATGCGCATTGTCCACTTTGCCGTAACGCCCCTCGCTGGGGCCCCGCTGCGCATCGTGCAGGCCATCAACGCCCACACGGAGCACGAGGCCCGGCTCATAGACCTTGCCCGGTACGGGACCGAGGACTTCGGACAGGACGTGGTATTCGGCGAAACGCCCGAACTGGCCATGGAGCTGGCGGACAAGGCGGACATCATCCACTTCCACAACTATCTGGACCTCGACAACACGCAGTTCTCCCCCATCGACTTCAGGCACCTGCAGCGCAAGGGCACCCTCTTCATCAGGCATTTCCACAGCCACCCCGATCTGGTGGCCTCGCGCATGGGCATCGACGCCGCCACCCTGCTGGCGCAGGACATTCCGTCCCTTGTCATCGCCCAGTTTCAGGAGCGTTTCTACCCGGACGCCCGCGTCGTCCCCAATTTCATTCCGGAAAAGGACACCCTGTACCTGCCCGCGGACACCCCGCCGGCGCATGATGTCTTCTTCAGCCCCACCAACCTGCGTGGTGCATGGGACTGCCGCTGGAACACCAAGGCCGCCCCGCAGGCCCACGACGCCATCATGACCGCCTGCAAGCGCGTCAACGCCTCGTGGGTGCTGGTGCACAAGACGCCCCTGCACCAGGCGCTGGCAACCAAGCGGGCCTCGCGCATCGTGGTGGACGACATGGTCACCGGCAGTTACCACCTTACCGGGCTTGAGGCGCTGAGCCAGGGCAAGCCGGTGCTCACCTATCTGGACGGCCGCACCTGCGCCCTCCTGCAGCATTTTTCCGGCACCACGCACATGCCGTTCATCAACACCAAGCTGGAAGACGCCCTGCCCGTCCTGCACCACCTGCTCTCCTCGCCGGAGGACAGCGAAGCCCTCGGCCTGGAAGGCCGGCAGTTCATGCTCGACCACTGGCGCGCCGAAGCCATGGTGCTGTTCCTCGACGAAGCCTACCGCATGCTGGCCCATGACCCCACCTCGGTCCGCAGGCAACCGGAGCTTTCCCTGACGGGAAGCGGACGCCGCTTCTTTGCCCTGACCCTGCCCGAGATCATCCATACCAGCCGCAAGGCCCGGCACAAGGCGCAGATACGCCCGGCACCGGACATGGACGAATCCGCCCTGAACGACGCGGAAGACACAGCCACAACGGACGTGACCGATCGTGTGGCCTAAGCCGCACCACCCCGCACATCGGAACGCAGCCCAGAGGGACGCCATGACACAGAAACGCATTCTCGTAACCGGCGGTGCCGGCTTCCTCGGCTCCCACCTCTGCGAGCGCCTTCTCGCAGGAGGCAACGACGTGCTGTGCGTGGACAACTTCTTTACAGGCAACAAGCCGAACATCGTCCACCTGCTCGGCAACCCCTATTTCGAGGTCATCCGCCACGACGTGACCTTTCCGCTCTACGTCGAGGTGGACGAGATCTACAACCTTGCCTGTCCCGCATCCCCCGTGCACTACCAGTTCGATCCCGTGCAGACGGTCAAGACATCGGTACACGGCGCCATCAACATGCTCGGCCTTGCCAAGCGCACGGGCGCGCGCATCTTTCAGGCCTCCACCTCCGAGGTTTACGGCGACCCCACGGTGCACCCCCAGCAGGAATCCTACTGGGGCAACGTGAACCCCATAGGCCCCCGGGCCTGCTACGACGAGGGCAAGCGCTGCGCCGAAACCCTGTTCTTCGACTACCACCGCCAGTACGGGCTGGACATCAAGATCGCACGCATTTTCAATACCTACGGGCCGCGCATGCACCCCAACGACGGCCGCGTGGTTTCCAACTTCATCGTGCAGGCCCTTCGCGGCAACAAGCTCACGGTATACGGAAACGGCCTGCAGACCCGCTCATTCTGCTACGTGGACGACATGATCGAAGGCTTCATCCGGGTCATGGGAGCGACGCCCGACGGATTCACCGGACCGGTCAACCTGGGCAACCCTCACGAGTTCACCATTCTGGAACTGGCGGAAAAGATCATCGCCCGCATCGGCAGCCGCTCCACCATCGAATTCAAGCCGCTGCCCATGAACGACCCCATGCAGCGCAAGCCGGACATCGGCCTCGCGCAGGAAACCATCGGGTGGAAACCGTCGGTCCAGCTGGACGACGGACTGAACAGGACCATCGACTATTTCGACGCACTGCTTTCCTCCCAGCAGTCCTAGACGCGGCGCCGAAACAACGGACGCCTGCGTGGCCCGCAACCCTGTTGCCGCCGCGCGCACCCCAGACCAGCAGAGCATCATGAAGACGACACAGAAAACCGCACTCATCACCGGCATCACAGGCCAGGACGGCTCCTATCTGGCCCGCTTCCTGCTGGACAAGGGCTATCAGGTGCACGGCATCAAGCGCCGCTCATCCCTCATCAACACGCAACGGGTGGACAGCGTCTATCAGGACCCGCACGTGGAGGATAAACGCTTTTTCCTGCACTACGGCGACCTGACCGATTCCTCGAACATGATCCGCCTCATGCAGGAAATCCGGCCCGACGAGGTCTACAACCTTGCGGCCCAGAGCCACGTGGCCGTCTCCTTCGAGCAGCCGGAATACACCGCAGAGGTCACCGGCCTCGGCACCCTGCGCCTGTTGGAAGCCATCCGTCTGCTGGGGCTCAAGGACACCACCCGCTTCTACCAGGCCTCCACCTCCGAGCTCTTCGGACTGGTGCAGGAAACCCCGCAGCGGGAGACCACGCCCTTTCACCCCCGGTCCCCGTACGGCGTGGCCAAGCTCTATGCCTACTGGATCTGCGTGAACTACCGGGAGGCCTACGGCATCTATGCCTGCAACGGCATCCTCTTCAACCACGAATCCCCGGTCCGCGGAGAGACCTTCGTCACCCGCAAGATCACCCGGGCGCTGGCGCGCATCAAGCTCGGCCTGCAGGACACCCTGTATCTCGGCAACCTCAATGCCCGGCGCGACTGGGGCCATGCCGCGGACTTCGTCCGGGCCCAGTGGCTCATGCTGCAGCAGGACACACCCGAGGATTTCGTCATCGCCACCGGCGTCCAGCATTCCGTCCGGGAATTCGTGGAGCACGCCGCGGCCGAATTGTCCATGCAGGTCACCTGGCGGGGCACCGGAGCCGACGAAAAGGGCTACGACGCCGACGGCAGGTGCATTGTCGCCGTGGACCCGCACTATTACCGCCCGAGCGAGGTGGACACCCTGCTCGGCGACCCCACCAAGGCCCGGGAACAACTCGGATGGACGCCCACCACCCCCTACGAGGCCATGGTCCGGGAAATGGCGCAGATGGACTTTCAGGAAGCACAGCGGGAGCAGCTCTGCCGTGACAACGGCTATGCTGTCTGCCCGCCCCGCGAATAGGTGCCCGGCATGGAGAGAAATGACCGAATTTTCGTTGCGGGCCACAAGGGGCTGGTAGGCTCCGCCCTGGTACGGGCCCTGACCCGGCAGGGATTTGGCAGCCTCATCCTCAAGGGCAGGAAGGATGTGGACCTGTGCGACCAGCAGCAGGTGCGCCGCTTCTTCGAGCAAGAACGGCCGGACTACGTTTTCCTTGCCGCGGCCCGGGTGGGCGGCATTCTGGCCAACGCCACCTATCCGGCGGACTTCATCCGCGACAACCTGCTCATCGAGACCAACGTCATTGACGCGGCCTATCGCAGCGGCGTGCGCAAGCTGCTCTTCCTCGGCTCCTCGTGCATCTACCCCAAGCACGCACCGCAGCCCATGCCGGAAGACTGCCTGCTCACCGGACCACTGGAACCCACCAACGAGTGCTACGCCATTGCCAAGATCGCGGGCCTGAAGATGTGCTCGGCCTACCGCAGTCAGTATGGTTTCAACGCCATCAGCGTAATGCCCACCAACCTGTACGGGCCCCATGACAACTTCGACCCGGAAAGCTCGCACGTCATCCCCGGCCTCATCCGCAAGTTCTGTACGGCAGCCGCCACGGGTGCCGAGGAGGTGGTGGTGTGGGGAGACGGCAGCCCCCTGCGGGAGTTCCTGCACGTGGACGATCTGGCTGACGCCTGCCTCCACCTCATGCAGGTGCACGAGGACGACGCCATCGTCAACATTGGCAGCGGCGAAGAATGTACCATCCGGGAACTGGCGGAGCAGATCGCACGCGCAGCCGGTTTCACCGGCAACATCCGCTTTGACACGGACAAGCCCAACGGCACCCCGCGCAAGCTGCTCGACGTATCCCGCCTGCAGGCAACAGGCTGGCGGCCCGGCATCAGCCTTGAAGAGGGCCTCGCTTCCACCATCCGCTGGTACCGGGAACACCTGCGCACCGAGAACCCGACAACCACCGAAGAGACATCTGCATGAAGAAAGTCAGCCTTGTCATCCCCAACTTCAATCAGGGGGAATACCTGCCCGCCTGCGTGGACCACTGCCTGTTCCAGACCTACCCGAATCTCGAACTGATCATCGTTGACGGCGGCTCCACGGACTCCACCAAGGAGTACCTTGCCGGCCTCAGGGACGAGGTGGCCGAACGCGTGGAAACCCCGGTGGACGGCTTTTCGGAAGACGGCACCATCCGCCGCAGAACCGAGCATGCCTATCCGCAGCAGGGCCGCGAGATTACCATCCTGACCTTCGACCACGATATCGGCCCCACCGCCACGTACAACGAAGGGCTGAAACTGGTCACCGGCGACTACTGCACCTACGTGGTGGGGGACGACCTTCCCCACCCGCACATGGTGGAGGAACTGGTCGCCACGTTGGAATCCACGGGGGCGGACTTCGCCTATTCCGACATGAACGTCGTCAACGACGAAGGCAGAATCCTGCGCCAGATCAGGCTGCCCGAATACGATTTCACCACCAGCCTCGCGGAATGGTACCGGCTGGGCGTAAGCCATCTGTACAGAACCCGGTGGCATGATCGCGTGGGGCTCATGGACGAGCAGTACCAGAGCGCCAACGACTATGACCACTACCTGCGCATGGCCATGGCCGGCGCCGCATTCGTCCACCTGCCGAAGGTGCTCTACTCGGTCCGCCATCACGGCAACCGGGGCCAGCACACGGCGGAACGGTATCCGCGCCTCATCACCGAGTCCATGCGCTGCGCCGAACGGGCGCGGGACTTTCTGGCAGGCAGCGACGGCGCCGCGTAACCACATTCAAAGGGGGCTCCCATGCACGATACGAAACATGCCGACAAGATCAAGCCGCTCGGCGAGCTGGCGACCATAGTCGCGGAGCACAAGCGCAACGGCAGACGCGTGGTGCTCTGCCACGGCGTCTTCGACCTGCTGCATATCGGGCACATCCGCTATTTCAAGCAGGCGCATGCCCTGGGCGACATACTTATCGTGACCATCACCCCCGACCAGTTCGTGGACAAGGGCCCGCACCGCCCCGCCTTCAACCAGTCCCTCCGGCTCGAGGCCCTCGCGTCGCTGGAGATCGTGGACTACTGCGCGGTAAACGAGTGGCCAACGGCGGAAAACACCCTGCGCACCCTGCGTCCCTCCTTCTACGTCAAGGGCGGCGAGTTCAAGAACCCCGACGAGGACCCCACCGGCAAGATGGGGCTTGAGGTCACGGCCGCCAAGGAAGCAGGCGCCGAGGTCGTGTACACCGAAGACATCGTCTTCAGCTCCTCGAACCTCATCAATCGCTTCTTCTCCCACCTGCCCGAGGAAAACAGGGAATACCTGACCCTGTTCAAGAACCGCTACTCCATGGAGACCATCCTCGACACGCTGGACCGCATGGCCGGAGCCCGGGTGCTCGTGGTTGGGGACATCATCATCGACGAGTACCAGTACTGCCAGCCGCTGGGCAAATCCTCCAAGGACCCCATCCTTGCCGTGCAGTTCGAATCGCAGGAGCGCTTTGCGGGAGGCTCCATAGCCATTGCCAACCATCTTTCCCCGCTGGTTTCGCAGGTCGGCCTGCTGGCCGCGCTGGGCAACGCCCGCGAGCACGAGCCCTTCATCCTTTCCAAGCTCGATACCAAGGTGACCCCCCACTTCAGCGTCAGCAGCGACTCTCCCACCATTCTCAAGCGCCGCATCCTGGACGGCTACAGCACGTCCAAGCTGATCGAAATCTACGAGACCCCGCCCTCGGGCCTGCTCGCCCCCGGCAGCGACTGCCTGCCCTGGCTGGAAGCGCACGCGGCCGACTACGATCTGGTGGTCGTGAGCGATTTCGGACACGGCATGGTCACCCCGGAAATCATCGAGTGCCTGTGCCGCAAGGCACGGTTCCTTGCGGTCAATACACAGGCCAACGCGGGCAACCGGGGATTCAACGTGATCACCAAGTTCCCCCGCTTCAGCCTCGGCACGCTGGCCGAACACGAACTGCGCCTTGAACGGCGCAACCGCACGGCTCCGGTCCGCCAACTGATGGAAGAGCTCATGCAGGAAATCGACTGCACCACCCTCATCGTCACCTGCGGCCGCAAGGGCTGCTGCGTGCTGGACAGGGAAGGCGGCTTCGTCAAGATTCCCTCGCTGACCATGCACACCATAGACAGGGTGGGCGCGGGCGATGCCCTGCTCTCCGTCGCCGCCATTGCCAGCTCCCTCGGAGCGGATCCCGAGCTCATCGGCTTCCTCGGAAACGTCTACGGCGCACTGGCCGTGGGCACCATCGGCAACGACAAGGCCATCTCCCGGCAGGCCGCTCAGAAATTCATAACCGCCCTACTGAAATGAAACACGCCTTCAAGGAATTCGACAGAACCCGTCTGCGGCTCCGCCCGCTGGCCGAACGGACCCACGACCTCGACCTTTCCGTGGTCATGCCGCTGGCGCATCCGGCCGAAATCGCCGCGCCGCTGCAGCAGGTCGGCGAGGCCGTTGTCAGAGCCAAGGCCGCAGGATCTCCCGTCATCGTGATGATGGGCGCGCACGTCATCCGCAGCGGAGTGCAGCGCTTTCTCATCGACCTCATGGCCCGCGGCTTCATCGATGTTCTTGCGGTGAACGGCGCCGTGCTGATCCACGATTTCGAGCTGGCGCTCATAGGGGCGACCACGGAAAGCGTGGCCCGGTACATTGCGGACGGCCAGTTCGGCCTGTGGCAGGAAACAGGCGAGCTCAACGACATTGTTACCCGTGGCGCCGCAGCTGGGCAGGGCCTGGGCGAGACAGTGGGCAGACACATTGCCGAAGCCGGTCTGCCCCATGCGGAGCACAGCATTGCCGCCGCCGCATGGCGACATGGCGTGCTCATGACCTGCCATGTGGGAATCGGCTACGACATCATCCACGAGCACCCCAACATGGACGGAGCAGCCTTCGGCGCGGCCAGCTACAGGGATTTCCTGCGCCTGACCCACTGCATCGAACAGATGGAGGGCGGCGTGCTCATGAATCTGGGCAGCGCCGTGATGGGGCCGGAAATCTTCCTCAAGGGGCTGGCCATGGCCCGCAATGCCGCCGGGCAGGAGGGACGCACGGTGGAACGCTTCACCACCCTGGTGACCGACCTCGTGGACCTGCCGGGATTTCCCTCCGCGGCACCGGACAAGAGCGTTCCCCAATACTATTTCAGACCCTGGAAGACCCTCTTGGACAGGACCGTCGCCGGTCACGGGCAGAGCCACTACTACAAGGGACGGCACGCGGACGCCGTTCCGATGCTCTGGTCCGCAATCACCCGCGCCGCTGGAGAATGAGCTATGGACGGGAAGACATGGAAGGAACGCACGGCCCTGCTGGCCGAGCTGCTGGAAACGATGCAGTTTTCCGAACGTGCGGGGGCCGCTCTCGAGCATGAAGCGGGATTTGCATGGTGGTGCGCCCAGTGCGAGCGCATCCGGGAACAGAACCGCACGGTCTTTCTCATCGGCAACGGGGCGAGCGCCTCAATGGCCAGCCACTTCGCTGCGGACCTGTGCAAGAACGCCCGCATCCACACAGAGGTCTTCACGGACCTTGCCCAGCTCACGGCCATTGCCAACGACATCGGCTACGACGAGGTCTTCAGTGTACCGCTGACCTTCCACATGCAGCCCGGGGACATGCTCGTGGCCATCAGCAGCTCGGGGCGTTCCCCCAACGTGCTCAAGGGGGTTGCAGCCGCCCGGAAGATGGGCGGCATCGTGGTCACGCTCTCGGCCATGGATGCCGAGAATCCGCTGCGCCGCAGCGGCGACCTGAACAGCTACGTCCGCGCCGGAGACTACGGCATGGCCGAGACGGCGCACGCCGCCATCCTCCATCACTGGATGGACGCCATGCATCTGCGCTGAGGACGCTCCTCCTCAGGCAACCCGGGCAGAAAGCCCCAGCTGTCGGATACGGGCGTGGATATCGTCGTGGAAGGCGGAGGCGATGAAGATGTAATCCACATCCATGGCCGCCAGCGTTTCGGGGGCCACGACCGTCAGACCGTCCAGCTCCCTGCCCCACGCTGCGGGCGAACCGTCCGTCAGGACACAGTGCGCCGCCTTGTCCGCCAGCAGGCGCACGCCTTCCGAAAACATCTCGGCATAGTTTCCGCCCGCGCCCCATATGGCGATCCGGACTTCTCCGGGCATGGCGTCGCAGAGCGCGCGCAGCGCCGCTGCAGCCTCGTCCGGCTCCGCCTTGGCGCATGCGCCGAGCAGCAGGAACGCGCTCCGGAACAGTGACGAATTCAGCCGCCCGTCCTCGTCCGCCCCTGCAAGCTCGCAGAGCCGGGGCAGCCGGGTCGCGACGAACTCCTTAAGCAGCGCCGCTTTCTGGGCAGGCATCAACAGACCCCGCGCCGTCTCCGCCATGCGGGCCAGCTCTTCGGACAATTCCATCTGCTCCTGCAACCCGCGCGAGGCGTGCGTTTCCGCAAATCGCCGGACCACGTAATGGCTGACATGGGGGAAATGCGGCACGTGTGCATGATCGCCGCAGAAGGATTCATGCGCCCGCAACTCGTCAATGACCAGCTCGAACGCGGGGAAATAGTGGTCGGTTCCTCCGGTCTGCCGCTCCAGAAAGGAGTGCAGGGCCACACGCATGATCGCCTTGCCGAGGCTGTCCTCGATGAAGGGAGACGCCTGATCGGTACGGTCCTCCGAACATCCCTCGGAGCAAAGCGCATGAAACATGTAGCGCATGGGGGAAAGCATGTAGAGCATCGTCACCGGCCGTCCTCCCCGGATGCGGAGCACGGCGGCCTTGTACCGCTCGAGATTCCGGATTTCCTCCTCCACCGAGTTGCGATGGTGCACGTAGTCGTCGGCGGGCATGCGCGCCGTGACGGCCACGCACTCGCCGGTCTTGCGCAGACGGACCACGCGGGGGGTTCCCGTAACCAGCATCAGATGACTGCAACTGCGGATCGCCGCGGCGCACTCCCCGTCCAGCACGGCCAGCCGCGCCAGCACGTCGTCCTTCTGTTCCGCAGGAAACCGCTGGTTGAAATAATACCGGAACGGCCGGAAGCCCCCGACCTCGTCGGGATACCAGTACAGGTCCTCCTCGCCGTGCGGCGTGCCGTCCGCGATGCGTTCCAGAAGATTGGCAAGGGACTCCGTGCTGAAATGGAACCCCGTGTGCCACTGAAAGATGCTGTTCAGCCCCAGCCCCCGCAGGGCCTCGTTGTGCAGATGCCAGGTAAAGCAGGAACCGAGCAGGCACAGCGAATCGGAAGAACGGGTCATCAGGGGATGATGGGGCATCTCGATGAGAGGCCGGACATGGGGGGCGGTATCCTGAAAGATGCGAAGGGCGTGACTCATGATGGTCTCTTCCGTTGCTATGCGTTCTCGAGCGCGGCAATGCACCGCCCGTAATCATCGATGAAAATTTCCAGATAGATATCGGCCAGCAGCACCACCTTGCGTCTGGCCTCCTCGCCGAACCGCTGATACAGCCCCTGGGCGATGACCTCCTGGGCATGGCAGTTGGGGGTGGCCACGAGCAGGACATCCGCAAAGGACAGGTCGTCCAGCTCGCCGGGCCGGTACAGGGGCTTGCCGCCCTGCGTTCCGCCGGCAAGGTAGTTGTCCAGATAGGCCGTCACGGTCAGCCCGCTGGCCTCGAACACCTCGGCCATGTTCATGGCAAAGGTTCCGGCCGGGGCGAGACAGCACCGGGTGCCCTCGCCGTGCACCCGCACAAGATGCGCCGCAATGCTCCGGTAGAGATGAGCGCACTGGTGCGTATTCTCCGGCGGCGGGAAGGAGAAACGGACCACATCCCACGGATTGGGCAGGGCGTCCTTTATGGACTGCACCATGCCCGGCCACTGCGGCGGCAGGGCCGTCATGACCCGTCCGCCAAAGCCCTTCTCGATGAGAGCCCGGGCCGTATCGTGCAGGGAATCCGCATCCGCAATGACTACGCAGTCCGCATTGTCCGGGGTCAGCTCGGCCATGGGCCGGACGGGATGGATCAGAAACCGGTTGTCCGCATGCAGGGCATGCTCTGCCACGACCATGGCGACCTGATCGGGATCCTTCACAAAGACATTGGTGGACAGCAGCCCGAGGCTGTTGGGGCCCTGCCCTATCACCGCCACCCGCTGCTTGCCGTCCAGCATTTGCTGCAGGGCCTCAGCATGCTCCCGGCACTGCCCATGGTGGTAAAAGTCCATGAAGACGGGATGCCGGCATTCCGGGCAGGAGCGGTGCTCCGTGAACAGCGTGTTGACGTAGAACCGCAGGGGAACGGTTGCCCCGCAGGTGGGACAGGTACCCGTCCCCGCCGCGAGATCGGGCTCCTCCACGTTGAACTGACGATGGATGCCGCCACGATAGCGGCTGTAGTGCCTGAGCGCCACGCGGTTCAACTCGAAGGTGTCCGGGATGTCGCTGATATTCACGTATTCGGGCTTGAGAATGTTGCCCGCCACCACGCTGTTGAAGAAATCCAGCGTTTCAAGATGCTTCTTCCGATCCGTGAACAACCCGCGTTCGTAGGCGTTGTCGTAGATGGCGGTTCCCGGGTAGATGGTGACGAAGGCCCCGCCGCCGTAGGTCTTTTCCTCCAGCAGCAGATCCATGGTCTGGGCAATTTCCGTCTCTGTCTCACCCTCGGAGCCGAACATGAACGTGGCGTACACGTACAGGCCGATCTCCTTGGCCTTGCGCAGGAAGGCGCGCACCTGATCGGTGTTCGTGCGCTTGCGCATCCGCTTCAGGATATCGTTGTTGCCGCTCTCGTACCCCACGCCGGCGATCACGCACCCGGCGTCCTTCATCATCTCGAGGCATTCCAGAGGCATATCCGCCCGGACGGAGCACTGCCACGGCCGGTTGATGCCGGAATCCCGATACGCCGTCACGAATTCCCGCACATCCTTCAGGGAAGGATAGAACATCTCGTTCAGGAACAAAAACCCGTCGAAATCATACCCGCTTTCATGGTGCAGATGCAGCTCCTCCATCACCTCGCCCACCGGCCGGGTCCGGAAGCTTCCCAGTGTGGGGGAGCAAAAGGTGCACTTGCCGGTGCAACCGCGGCCGGTAAGCACGGGCAGCCCGCTGAATTCGGGCAACCCCGGAACGCGCACAAGGTTGATGTAGTACTGGATATTCGAAATATCGTCCCAGACAGGGAACAGGCGGTTGCGGGAAAGTGAAATGGGCTTGGCGGGCGGCGTGTTCACGGCCTGTCCGCCCTGACTGAAGGCAATGCCGTTAATGCCGCGCAGCACGTCCGGATCCGGGCTGCCGGTTGCCACCTCCTTCAGCAGATAGGGCATGGAGGATTCGCATTCCCCGATGACAAGGTAGTCCACGGGCATCATGTCCATGAGCAGCTGCGAGGGACAGTCATGGGTGATGCTGCCGCCGAGCAGGGTGGCAATGCCGGGCGCCTTGGCCTTGGCCATGGTGAAGATGCGGCGTATGGAGTTCACGTCGCCGCACAGGCCGCCGGTGCCCACGGCAAAATACTCATCGAGATTCAGTCGATCCACCCATGCGGTCCGGTCGAATACGGTATCCACATACTCATAGGGGATGCCGTGCTCGCGCAGCGAGGCCAGCACATAGGCCAGTCCGAGCGGCAGGTGATGGTAATCCGGCTTGACGATGAGAATCTTCCGCATGGGCTCTCCCCCTCTCTGATCAGGTGTACAGGTGATACTCGGGCAGCTCCCGAAGAATGCAGGATGCCAGCTTTGCCCCGGTTTCGCTTTGCACGCACAGCCCTTCCAGCTCCGACACCCGGTGGACGAAGTGGCGCGGCATGCCCGGCGTTATGTTGGCCTCGCAACTGAAGTTCGTGTCCTGCATGAACCGCATCATGGACGGCCGGTACGGCGCTTCCAGTTCTATGGGCGCATCGTTGAGCACCCGGACCATGCTTCCGTCGCCATCCATGACGCCCAGGGGGTCGCCCACGGGCATGCCCAGATACAGGTACGGAATGGCCCGCTCATGGAACTCGTCGCGCATGGCAAGCAGCGTCTCCCTGCGGAGCAGGACGTTGGCCAGATTGACATGCAAAAGGCTCTGCCGCATGAGGGCATCATAATCCATGCCCAGATCGGCCTTGATGAAATCCATCATGGCGTTGGTCATCTGGTGCCCGGGCAGCACGCCCTGCGCCTTGTCCAGCAGCTCCCACGGCATGATCGTGTATCCGAACCCGGCGGCTGCCTCCCGCACCTCTTCCCGGGACGAAAGCACGTACATCCTGTCCACAATGCCCTCGCAGGCGGCCAGCCCGTAATACTGGTGGGGCCTGCCCAGCACCTGGAACACGGGCTCCTCGCGGCTGAGCGCATACGGCGGGTGGGGATACGCAATACCGATGATCATTGCCTGCTCTCTCTTGCAAGTTGAAGGGCTATCTGCCTGTGGGCATTGGCCCGCGTTTTCTTCCGGATTTCGTCCAGCTCCTCCATGGAGACACGCATCTGCGATGCGATGCGTTCCCGCTTGTCGGTCCGGCCGAAGTTGATCCTGTCCCATTCATAGGCCCTGAGCACCGTCAGGTCATTGGACATGAATTCGTCGGTCTCTATCTGCCCCGCGCTCCAGCGCAGCTCACCCTGATCGAAGCCCTTCTTGAAGAGGCCGTGTTCCTCGCACAGCTCCCAGAGACGGGTGTTGCGCAGGGGAATGGCATGGAAGAGCTTCATGTAATCCGGGTCCATCTCCTCGGCAAAGCGAATGGTTTCCCGAATCTCCTCCCACGTCTCGGTGGGGAAGCCGATGATGAAGTTGGCGGAAACGAAGATGCCTTCCTTCTGGGCAAGGCGGGTAATGTTCTTGGCATGGTCGAAGTCGATGGGCTTGCCCACGATTTCGCGCACCACGCGCCGCGTGCCCGATTCAATGGCGATGCAGATGTACTGGCAGCCGCTGCGGCGCATGAGCTTGATCATCTCCTCGTCCAGCCTGAAGACGGCGGTGGCGATGGAGACCCAGGGCATGACGAGATCACGCTCGATCATCCCTTCGAGAATGGCCTTGGCCCGCTTGCGGCTGGTGAAGAAATTGTCATCGTCAAAGGTCAGGGAACGGATGCCGTAGGTCTCCTTGAGCCAGGCGATCTCGTTCAGCACGTCCTCCGCCTCGCGGGGACGGAACTTGCTGCCCTGAATGGACTTTACCTGACAAAAGACGCAGTTCACCGGGCACCCGCGCGAGGAAAAGATGCGACCGTAGGGGAAGAGCCGGGGGGAATCCACACTGTGCCTGTCCGCCGAGTTGGCGTAGGCGGGATAGTCGATGAGGTCATAGGCGGGGAACGGCAGGGCGCTGAGATCCTCGATGAAATCGGACCGTCCCGTATCCACCATGCTGTCGCCCTTCCGGTAGATAATTCCCTTTTCCGGCAGGGGGCTGCCATCGGTGAAATGCTGCATCAGGGCGCGCATGACGTATTCGCCCTCGCCGATGCAGCCGTAGTCGATATTCGTATCCCGCATGGCGATCTGCGGGTTCACGGTCATGTACACCCCGCCCATGAGGACCACGGTCTCGGGCAGCACGTCCTTGGTCATGGCCGCCACGGCATGACCGGACGGCGCAAACTGGTCCATCATGACCGTCACGCCCAGTACGTCCGGCGCCCGCTGGGCAATGGCCTCGCGCACCTCGTCCTGGGTCATGTCCGCTATGTAGGCATCCAGAATGGAGACCTCGCAGACATCCCGGACCATGGCGGCCAGCAAACAGAGATTGTAGGGAATGATCTGCCACAACGTACTCGCGTCGCCCTCGACCCACCGGTAGTTCGGCAACACCAGCAGCAGCTTCAACTTCTTCACGCCGGACCTCCCCTCAGATGAAATTGACATGCATGGGTTCCGCTCCCTGATCCGGGGGCAGCTCTTCCTCTCCGCGTCGCAGACGCCACAGCCGCTCGTTCACCTTGTGCTGCAGGCACAGGGTGCCGCAGTCCCGGTTCGCGTTGAACCGGCTGGAGGCGATATCGGCCATGACCTCCCAGTACCGTTCCCCCTGCCACAGCTCCTTGAGGGGGGTCTGGCTGATGTTGCCGATATGGTACCGGGCGTACTTTTCGTTGAAGAACATGCCGCACGGGGCCACAAGGCCGCTGCCGGACATCTGGAGAATGAGCGGCGGACCGTAGCACTGGGTATAGATGCGCTGGTTGCCCGTTCGGATCTTGGACCACTTCACGGCCACCCGGTAGCGTTCCGTGCTGAGGGCCTCGGCCTCCTCCAGCAGGGGGGTAAGCGCATCGTACCGGTCATACTCGACCCCGAGCGAACCGTCCTCGTCATCACTGCAATGCTTGATGACCAGATAATCCACCCCCAGCGAGGCACCCAGCCGGGACAGGGGAAGAATCTGGTCGGCAAGATCGGGCATGAGGACCATCTGCATGCCCAGCGTGACCGCCAGATCGCGCTCCCGCACGATACGCACGCACTGGCTGATGGTATTGCAGACCTTGTGGAAGCACTTTTCGGCGCAGCCGTGAATCTGGGCATACCGGGCGGGTTCGCCCGCGGAAATATTGAAGCGCAGGTAGGTCAGGGCGGGGAGGATCTCCTCCAGCCGCTCGTCCTGCAGCAGGTAGCCGTTGGTGCCCAGCGCCATATCCAGCCCGTTGGCCTTGCCGTGCAGGATGGCCTCGTACAGATGGGGGCTGCAGGTGGACTCCCCGTCGCTCACAAAGCTGACCGCCTTGACGCCGATCTCCGCGGCGTCATCCAGAAACCGCATGATCACGTCACGGGAGAGCGCCTCGCCGGGATTGTGCTGCAACTGGCCGTAGCAGTAGACGCACCGATAGGAACAGGCCCGGGTAAGGGCGCAGTCTATGGTCAGCGGAGCCACGCGTTCACCGGCAAGCAGCGCGGCAACGCGCTCCCTGTGCCAGCGCAGCTTGTCTCCGTCCAGAATGATCTCAGCCATGGATTCCTCCCGTTTTGCGGTTCGGCGCCATATCTCTTGCCAGCAGCCGGTGCACGCCGGCCTTGATGTCCTCCTTGCCGGGATAGAAGGCGTCTTCCAGCACGCAGGACGCAGGGGTGGGAATATCCGGCAGGCCTATGCGCTGTACCGGGCCCCGCAACTGGTCAAAGGCCTTCTCGTGGACCAGGGCGGCGACCTCGGCACTCCAGCCCGCCATCACGTTGCCCGTGTCCGCCACCACCAGCCGTCCGGTTCTGGAAACGGATTCCAGCAGCAGATCCTCGTCCAGCGGCTTCACGCTGCGCATGTCGAGCACCTCGGCCTCGATGCCCTCGGCGGCAAGCTCCTCGGCGGCGGCAAGGGCCTCGCACACCATCTGCGACAGGGCGCAGATGGTCACGTCACGCCCGGGCCGCAGCACGGCCCCCTTGCCCAGCGGCACGAAATACATCTCTTCCGGGGTGTGCCCCTGACGGGAATAGAGCCAGCGGTGCTCCACACAGAGGACCGGTCCGTCGTCCGCAATGGCGGAGAGCAGCAGCCCCTTGGCGTCCATGGGGGTGACGGGCATGACGATCTTCAGCCCCGGCACCTGCATGAACATGCCCTGCAGGCTCTGCGAATGCTGCGCGGCCGATCCCCAGCCTCGGCCGATGAGCGCGCGGATGACCAGCGGGGCCTTCTGCGCGCCGTTGGTCATGTAGCGCCACTTGGCCACGTGGTTGACCAGCTGGTCCATGCCCATGAGCATGAAGTCCATGCGCATATGCACGTAGATGGGGCGCAGCCCTGCAACGGCCGCACCGAGTGCCATGCCCGTGGAGGCATTCTCGGCAATGGGCAGGTCGAAGCAGCGGTCCGGGCCGAACTCGGTATGCAATCCCAGCGTGGAGCCGAAGATGCCGCCCGGGTCATCCACCCCTTCGCCCATGACGATGACGTTGGGGTCGGCAGCCATGGCCATGGCCTGCGCCTCCCGCAACGCCTGCGAATAGGTCAGCATGCGCTGCGTCGAATCCGCGCCGGGAAGCGCGCCGTTGGCGTAGCCGTCTGCAAGCATTCTGGTCCAGGGCATGCGCGTTCTCCCTTACACGTTTTCCGAAAGCGTCATGGCGCCCGGCCACGGGCTCGCCTTGCCAAAGGCAAAGGCCTCGTCCACGCGTCCGTTCACCCGTTCATACACGGCGGCAATCTGTCCGCTGTCCGCCACACCGGCCTCCACAATGCGCTCCTCAAGGGCCTTCACGGGGCAGCGGCGCACCCAGTCATCCCACTCCTCGCGGCTGCGATAGCCCTTTTCAAGGCCGTCTCCGGCCCCCACATGGTCCATCCAGCGGTAGGTCAGGCATTCGATGAACGAGGGGCCCTCGCCCCTGCGGGCACGGGCCACGGCTTCCAGGGCCGCCTGATGCACCGCCACGGCGTCGTTGCCGTCGATGCGGCACGCGGGCATGCCGTAGCCTCTGGCAAGGCTGGCACCGCCATCATACGCCTGACGATTCCGGACATGGGAACTGGTGGCGTACAGGTTGTTTTCCTGCACGAAAATGACAGGCAGCGTCTTCAGGGCCGCGATGTTGAGGCTTTCGTGAAAGGTTCCCTCCTCGGATGCGCCGTCGCCGAAAAAGGCCACGCTCACGCCGCCGTCACGCCGCAGGGAAGAGGCAAGGCCCGCCCCGAGCGCGATGGGCACGCTGCCGCCCACAATGGCCGTGGTGCCGCAGACGCCCCGCTCCACATCCACGATGTGCATGGAGCCGCCCTTGCCGCCGGAACACCCTTCACTGCGGCAGTACAGTTCCGCCGCCAGCCTGTTCAGGTCGCCCCCCTTGGCCATGTAGTGTCCATGGCACCGGTGGGAACTGAAAATATGGTCGGCATCCCGCAGGCAGGAGCAGACGGCCGAGGGAACGGCTTCCTGCCCGATGCACAGATGCACCGGCGTGCGCATCTCCTGCTCGGCGTACAGCGCCTGAACGCGGCTCTCGAACTGCCGGATCAGGATCATGCGCTCAAGCAGGGCGAACCCGTGCTCACGCAGATGCTCGAGGGAAGCCGCAGACGTATCGGATGCTGTCATGACCGCTCCTAGATAAAGTTGACGTGATGCGACGGATGCCGAAGCTGCCACAGGTAGCTGTTTACGGCCTCAAGGCGGCAGTTCACCCGGCACTCCCCGGTGTCCAGCCGCTCCGCAGCCCAGCGCAGCGCCTCGGTCCGGCGGGGCCCCCAGAACACGTCCTCCGGGTTCTCGTCGCGGATGTTGCCGAAGAGGAACCGTTCGTCCGTGACGTAGGCAAGGCAGCCCCACATGTTGCCGTCGGTGTCTATGTACCCGGCGAAGGGCAGGCCAAGGCAGTGGCTGTAGGCCCGCTCGGGCTGTTCCAGCCGGGCCATGGTCTCCCAGCGGAACACGATGTTGAAATGTTCCGTGTTCATGGCCTGCAGCTCTTCCGCAAGGGAACGCATGTCGCTGTAGGTCAGCCCGTCATACTCGCAGTTACCGCTCAGGGGGTGCTGCGAATAGGGCTTGATGACCAGATAGTCCATGCCCGCGTCCCGTGCCGTGGCCGCCAGCGTGGTGGCCTCGTGGGCATTCTGCGGCAGCAGGATCATCTGCATGCCCAGGGTGCAGCGGTATCCCTCCCGGGCACGCACGGCGGCGGCCCGTTCCAGATTATGGATGACCTCGCGGTACTTTTCCGGGGCAACACCGTGCACATACCCGTACACGTCGGGAGAACCGGCATTGACGCTGGCCTTGATCCAGCAGCAGTTGCCGAGCACGCGCTCGCTCTGCGCCTCGGTCATCAGGATGGCGTTGGTCGTGATGGCCACATCCACCCCGCTGGCGGCCGTATGCTCGATGATGCCCGCCAGCTCCGGATGGGTGAAGGGTTCGCCTTCCCCTGCGTACATGATGCTCTTCAGGCCCAGCCTGCCCATGTGGGCAACCCGGTCCTTGAGCAGCTCCGCATCCCACATCCGCTTGCGGTAGCCCAGAAAATCCATGCCGCAGAACCGGCAGCGGCAGTTGCACTGCCCGCTGGGCGAAACTTCCAGATAGATGGGGGCCACGGGCTCCCCTTTGAGCCAGGCGGCCAGCCGCTCCGGATGCATGTGCATCTTGTGGTGATCGATACTGTACCTGTCCATCCTTGCCGACGTCTCCTTTACCCGAGGGCGTTGGTCAAAGCCTCGACAACATAGGCCACATCATCATCCGACAAGCCCGGATGCAGCGGCAGGGTCAGCGTCCGGCGCCCGAAGGCCTCGGTCATGGGCAGAACCGGCTGGTCCGCAGCCGTGCCCGCAAACTGGGTAAACGTGTGGATGGGGCGATAGTGCACGCTGCTCTGCACCCCCTGTTCCCTGAGCCGCATCATGGTCTGCAGCCTGTCCGCCCCTTCGGGCAGCAAAACGGGCATGATGTGTCCGCACTGCGTCCACGCCGGTGAGAAGGGAACGCCCAGACCGGCAACGGATGCGAGGTGCCTGCGGTACAAGCCGGTCAGCTCCACGCGCCGGGCATTGCGTTCGGCAAGGCGGGCCAGTTGCTCCAGCCCGATGGCGGCCCGGAGCTCATCCAGCCGGTAGTTGAAACCGGCCTCCACCACGTCGTAACCGAAGGCATGGCCCTGATCCCGCGTAATGGTCGTGGAGGTCATGCCGTGTGAACGCATGAGCCGCAGGCGGGCCTCCAGCTCGGCGTCATGCACGAGCAGCATGCCGCCTTCACCCGTTGTCATGTTCTTGTTGGAATAAAAGCTGAACGCGCTGGCGTGGCTGTGGCGACCGGCACCTTCCAGCCCGGCGGCGTGCGCCGCATCCTCGATCAGCACAAGGTTGTGCTCATCCGCCAGTTCGCGCCACGGGCGCATGTCCATCAGATACCCTGCGTAATGCATGGTGATGATGGCCCGGGTCCGGGGCGTGATGGCCTGCCGGGCCAGCGCAAGGCTCATGTGCGGGACAAGCTCGTCCTCAACGTCCACGAAGACGGGACGCGCTCCCACGTAGATGGCTGCGTTGGCCGTGGCCACAAAGGAAAGCGACGGCAGCAGCACCTCGTCGCCCGGCCCAATGCCGTGGGCGGCGAGGGAAAGATGCAGGGCGGCCGTGCACGAATTGAGCGCCACCCCGTGGCCGATGCCGTGCAGCGAGGCGAACGCTTCTTCCAGCGTGCGCACCCTCTTGCCCATGGCCAGCCAGTTGTCGTCGATGACCCTGAGGAGGGCATCCTTTTCCGCCGTGTCCAGCGAGGGGGGGGAGAGTTCTATATGTCGCATGGTCGTATCTTTTTCCTGAGAGAGTGGAATATGTTCCTGCGGCACGCGGCCGCCCGTCTCAAACACACGCTGATGTTCCATGCCGCTATCCTGCCCTGTGCGGGTGCATGGCCCCGTGCATGGCTTCCAGTTCATCGAACAGGTCGGCCAGTCCCTCCCTGTCGAGAACGGAGGAAAGCCCCCAGTACTTGTCCGCCGTTTCGTACTGGCGGGGGGTGACTTCATCCGAAAATTCGCTGAATACGGCCTCCAGCTCCACGATGTCCGACGAGGCCTGCTTGCAGTGCGAATCCCCCAGCATGATCCTGAAGGTCTCCTCGTCCTGACAGCCGTAGCCGATGATGGACGGGGAATAGTAATGGGGAATGCCCATGTGCACGCTGTAGCCGAGGGCCGTGGTCAGGGCGTTGGCCACGGTCAGGGAGGCCAGGGAAATGAGGCTCTTGAGCCGCGGCAGGAACTGCAGGTCGAACATGTGCCCGCAGGTCACGCACTCGAAACCGCGCCGCGCGTACTCCGCAGCCGTGCCGTTGAGCACGTCCTTCCAGTACATGCACACCCGCACCGTATCAAAGTCCCTTCCCAACCTGTGCAGCACCGCGCAGAACTGGTCCACGCTGTGCTCGCAGGTCACGTAGTGCGTGGAGTGGGCGGGAAAGGCCAGCAGGCTCCTGCCCAGACGCTTGCGCTCAAAGGCCAGCTGCTCCCCGCTCAGGGCATGCGGGGCGTAGTGCACATAGGGACCCACGGCATACAGGGGCTTGTCGGTATGCGGCCTGATGAAGGCATGACGGTACGGGCTCATGGAAATGACGGCAGGCAGCGGGGCCTGCACGTTGAGCATCCAGTTGCCATGACCAAGTTCGGCGCTGTGCTCCATGGCGGCCTTGACGGCATAGCCCTCCGGCTTGCCCAGATAGGCCTTCAGGGCATGCGCATTGCCATAGAAATCATTGGGCGAGTACAGCTCGCTCGTCACGGGCTCCCGTTCCTCGGAAAGGGCGTGCAGGGGCAGGAGCGCCTCGCGCACGTCTGCCGGAATCATGTCGGAACACTGCTCAATCATCAGTTACCATGCGTACCAGTCTGGATATTGATTCGGAAAATTCCTGTTCATTCCAGCAGGCCAGCCCGCCAACCAGGTCTCCCCTGCCTTCAAAGGCCGCAATCACCTCGGCCTCCCGCGCGGTGCTGCCTACGGCCACCACGGGTTTTCCCAGCGCAAGGCATTCATACAGGGTCTTGCCGCCGCTGCAGATCACCCCGGCACTGTCCGCCAGCAGGGGAAGCAGCGCCTCCGGCGCCCGGCAAACGGCGAGCCTGCCGCCGGAACGCTCCGCCAGGGCGAGAAGGTCGTCCCCTTCCCCGAAGCCCGGCCCGAGCACGGCCAGTACCTGCAAACCATGCAAGTCATGCGCCAAAAGCCGTGGCAGAATGCGCCGCGTCAGGTCCGTTGGGTCGGAACCGCCGAGCGTGACCACCAGTGCATTGCTGCGGTTGGCCGCCCCGGCTGCCAGCGCCTGAAACGCGGCATCCATCATCAGGTATTCCGGCCCCAGCAAAACCCTGCCCGCGCGGGGGTAGGCGGCCGGATCGGCCAGCACGCTGTAGTTCAGCACCACGTCGCAGGCAAGGAGATCTCGCCCGAAATCATCAATACACCCCACACGGCGCGCCCCTCCTGCGGACTGCGCGCACAGGGCGACCAGCTCCGGTTCCGGGTCGTACGGCAGGTCCACCACCAGCGCGTCGGCCTGGGCAAACATGGTCAGCCAAGGGGTGCCGTCTGCCTCCACGGGCTCCACGAGGTGCACGGTTTCCCCGCACTCCCGGGCCCGGGCCACGCCGTCCGGCAGGGGGCGCATGAAAAACCGGGTCGTGGCGCCTTCCTGCCGCAGCAGGGCAGAAAGAATGCGGCATCGCTCCAGATGGCCGTAGGACAATCCTCCGACCCTGCCCGCGTCCACCCGCACATGCACCGTCCCGGGCCTGCCGAGCGCGGCATAGAGGGCGCTGAACCACTCAGGCCGTTGCGATGACATCAGCCGCTCCCGTTGCTTCCACGGGCCGGGAGACACGCGCCACCATGTCCCTGACCCGCACGAATTCCTCAATGGTGTCCACCGTAAGGGATACGTCGCGCCGCCGCAACGCCTCCGGCGCCGCAACCCTGTGTACGGAAAACTCCGCCGGATGATCGATGACGCGCTTGTTGATGTGCTCCCGTTCCCCGGGCGCAAGGTCCATGGCGTCCAGTCGACGCAGCAGGTCCGCGCCGAAGCCATCCACTCCCGTGCCGGTCACGCAGTCGCTGTAGCCGTCCACATAGTCATAGCCTTGACACAGGGCCTCGCGCACGCCGCGCACCATGGTCCGGCTGGTCAGGGGATTGTCACCCGTGACCCGGATGCAGGCATCCGCCCCGAAGGCGTCGAGGCAGGCAAGGTACCGCTGCAGCACGTCGTCCTGCGCCCCGCGCACGACGGGAATCCCCAACGCTCCGGCCCATGCCGCAAGGATGTCGTCATCGGGCCGCTGCGTGGTGGCCAGACAGAGCGGATGCTCCGCATCCGACACCGTGGCCATGCGCCGCAACAGGTAGGCCAGCATGGGCATGTCCCCCAAAGGGTACAATGCCTTGCCGGGCAACCGTGCGGAGGCGAACCGGGCCTGCACCACGCAGAGTACCTTCATGACGGCGTCCCCTACGCCTTCCCGGCCTTGAGATCGTCGTGGCGCACGGGTGCATGGGCGGCAATGTCCCTTCCCGCGCGCAGCCCCACCAGCCGTCCGGTATCCGCCGGTCCGAATTCCTGTTCGGGACGGCAGCACATGAGGTCCGCCTCACCGATCACCTCGCCCGCCTTGATGGGGCGGCTCGCGTGCACGCCCCGCCGATAGGGGACGGCATTGGCCCTGTCCGGGCGGTTGCGGAAGAAGGTGCCCGCATCCCCGCGCATGGTTTCGAACAGCGCGATGGAGTCCACCAGACGGCGCAGCATGGCCGGGTCCGCGGAATGGGCATGGTCGCCCCCGGGGATGGTGGTATCCAGCGTGAAATGGGTCTCGATGATCTCGGCCCCGTG
>QKEJ01000162.1 GCA_003252375.1 Halodesulfovibrio sp. | reverse complement strand
AGGAGGTCCTGTCGCGCCCCCCCTTGCCGGAAGCAAGGCTGTAGTAGCCGTTCCGAATATCGAACCCCCACGCCCCGCTCAGGGCTGCAGGCAGATCGTCATTACTGCGCAGCAGGCCCTTCACATCCAGACTGGCCCGCACCGCGCCTCCGATAAAATCGCCTCCTGCAAGTCTTGCAGCCGGAATTTCAAGCTCCACATCCTTGAGCTGCACGGTGACATGGGTATCCAGCCCCTGGCTCGTCCCACCGGCTTCTTCACCAAGCACTCCTTCCAGCGCCCCGTTCAGGGTTCCGTTGTAGAAGGTAGCCGAAAGAGGCGCGACACGAAGAGTCCCGTCATGCACGGCCACATCGGCCCCAACAGCGGAAAAGTCCAGATTGCGATACACAGCCTGCCGCACCTGGAGATGCCCTGCAACATCGTACTGACGCAACCAGTCCAGATCCCACGGTTCTGCTTTCGCTTTTTCTCCAGACGGTGGCAGATACCTGTCGAAATCCACAAAGTTCGTCTTCAGGTCAAACCGGCATACGGGAACGGGCGCATCATTGCATGAAAAGCCCCCCGAGAACTGGGACCGGTCCACGGCCAGGTCCATATCGCGGAATTCCAATGAGCCGTTTGAGGCGCGAAATCCTGTTCTCCCCGACAATCGCGAAAACGCGCGTGGGTCTGCCGTTTCCACAACGTGCACACCATAGCGCTGCAGGGCATCCCGCAACGGGACATCGGTCACGGCAACGGTTCCTTCCAGAGTCCGGGTTCCAAGCAGGTCCGATATCCGCAAAGCGCACGCCCCCCCGAGGCCCGGTGCTGCAACACGAGCTGAGGAAAGAGCGAGGGTTTCCTTCTCTAGGTCAAAATCCATCTGTCCGGCCACTCGCATATCCATGGGTACGGACGTCCCGAAAGGCGACGATGTTCCTCGCCAGCGCAGAGACGCCTCCCCTTTGCTGACCCGCACAGGGAGCGCTCTTCGGGAATCCAGCGTCACCGGCCCCACAACATGCATGTCGAACTGCTCCCCGCCTCCCGCAGGAACCATGTTCGCACGCATGTCCCATTGGTAGGGCAGGTAGCGTTCCGCGTTGTCAGGGTCCTTGTGCAGGCTCCTGCCTTCCAGCTCCAGATGAAAGCGATCAAGCTTGTGCCTGGGCTTGGTACCATCACGCAGGGCGACCGTCTGGATGTATCCGTCACGCAACGTCGCATTCACGGAACCGGCCAGCCCGGCCACCATGCCCCATACGGTATGGGCGTCTGAATACACGGAAGCATTGGCCGAAAGCGTGCCGCCCAGAATGGGCTCCCCTACAATGAGGTTGCTCACTTCGCGGGTCTGCACCTCCCGAACATTCACATCAAGTCCGAGAGTCTCGCGAATGCTGAGCAGGGCATCGACCGAACCACCATAGAAGGAGTCGACGGAATAGGAAGTATAGGTACCGGTTTCCGGCATGGGCCAACAGCGGAAAGCCAACCGGCCGAAGGTGAAATTGCGGGCTGTCCCGTTGCCGGCGGCAACCCGGATATCGTAGCCGATATCATCCTCCGGCGTGTCATCCGGCTCCATGTCC
This sequence comes from Halodesulfovibrio sp., assembly GCA_003252375.1. Classification (GTDB taxonomy): domain Bacteria; phylum Desulfobacterota; class Desulfovibrionia; order Desulfovibrionales; family Desulfovibrionaceae; genus Halodesulfovibrio. The sequence goes on along the minus strand of QKEJ01000162.1, from coordinate 10,994 downwards.
GCCGCGAAAACAGCCTTTCCGGGGCGTTGGGGGTGTGGAAGCTCGGCTGGCGGCTCAACCATGAGTTCCGGGAAGATGGCGTTTACGTCCACAGCCGGGCCTGCCACGTCAATATAGATGACCGGCCTGTTAAAGTCAGCCACGGCCCCCTTGCCGGAAAAAGGCATACCCAGCACCTGCACATCCAAAGAATCCACTGTCACTCCTGTGGCGTTCATGTGCAGGGAAAGGGTCCCCTTGAGTGAATCAAGCGCATGCTGCAGGCTGGTGGGAAGCCGTTCCCCAAAGCCAAACCAGTACGGCAGGCTCAAATCTGCCACCTGCACCAGTCCCGACAGCTGCCAATCAGGCGACGTACACCGATCAATAGTGAGATTACCGCTCAGAGAAGTGCCATCAGCATCCGCAGAAAACGTGGGTATCTCCAGCTGATGCTTCAATGGCACGTATTGCAGCGAAGAGGACAGCGAAAGCGGTACGGGGCGTTCGTCCACGCGTACCGTTCCCTTCAACACAACGGTACCGGTAGCCAGCGCAGGACTACCGGCCTGATCAAAAGCGACCGCCCCCTTCGAGGACAGGGCCAGGCTACCGCCAGCGTAGGAGTCCTCCAGCAGGAACGACGTGTCCCATACGCCCGCGCCATCCTTCTCGAAACCGCCCGAGAAACGCGAGACGCGAACAAACCGTGGCGAACCGCCCTGCTCCATTCCGGACTCGTCCCGCCATTCGAACAAACCGTTCTTCACACTGATGCCGGTCAGAGACAGACGAATATCCGTCTCCCCGTCTGCACCTTCGGTCTGCATGTTCGGAGAACCGGACTGCAGCACCCGGTCCAGCATGCTCCGCCACGGCATGGAGCCATCGGCGGCAGTCCGCAACAATACGACAGGGGCAAGGAGGGAAACATGATCAAACACCACGGAACGGGACAGCAGGGGGAACAGCTCCACATCGGCGCGCAGCGCGTCCACCCGGATGCACTCCGGGCCTCCGTCCGGCTCAACAAGGACGAGATCATCTACGGCAAGGGCAATATGCGGGAAGAGGGAGAACGTGATGTTCCCTTCTATTCGGCAGGTTCCACCCGTGAGGGAAGAAAGCTCTTCTTCCAGCTGAGGCTTCAGGGAGGCGGTGTCTAGCGCATGCTCAAGGACCAGCAGGGCCGCGCCTGCCAGGAGGACGGTGCTCAGCACCAGAAGAAGAAATACCCGGGCAAAAATACGCACAAGATTGATCCTGTTGGCAAGAAAGCTTCTCTACACCAACATGCACACACCGTTGGCAGGGTTTCCCTATAAACCGGATGCCACCTTAAAGTCATCTGTTTCCTGTGACATTTTCAGATATGCCAGCGGGTTCTCCATACTCAGCAGAGCATCCACAGCCTCTCTGGAGAGTCCGGGAGAGTACAGGAATCCCTGAACATACCGACATGCCATCTCCTGAAGCAATGATTCCTGCGACGGGTGCTCCACCCCCTCCGCCACCACCTCAAGCCCGAGGCTGTCGCCAAGCGTCAGGACGCTGCGGACAATGGAACGGCCTTCCCGGTCGCTGCCGAGCTGGGCAATGAAGGAACGGTCTATCTTGATGGTATCCACGGGTAACCGCTGCAGGTAACTCAGAGAGGAGTATCCGGTTCCGAAATCATCTATGCACATCTGCACTCCCAGAGCCCGCAACCGGCCAACCGTATCCACGGCCACACTCATATGCTGCATCAGGACACTTTCGGTAATCTCAAACCGCAGGCTCTGCGTATTGATATTCCATTCCCTGATCCTGCTCTCCACATGCCCGGCGAAATCGGGTTGCATGAACTGTCGGCCGGAAATATTGATGCACACGAACAACGGCGTTCCGCGTTCCGCTATCTCCATGGTATTCCAACGCAGAATATTGCGAACCGCCTCTTCGAGTACGAAATCCCCGATTTCGAGAATCAGTCCGCTATCCTCCGCCAGAGGAATGAACTCCGATGGGGAGATTTCGCCAAGAGACTCGTGATGCCAGCGAACCAGCGCCTCAAACCCGCAGATGCGCTGCGATTCCAGATCGATGATAGGCTGATAGTTCACCTCGAAATCGCTTCTCTCGACGGCTTTGCGAAGCTCCGTCTCCAGAGCCATGAGCCTGAGCACCTCTTCGTGCATCCGCTGGTTGAAAACCTTGAAACGGGACTTGCCAAGTTCCTTTGCACGGTACATGGCCGTATCCGCATCGCGCAGCACTTCCTGCGGATTGACGTAGCCGCCGGTCTTCAGCACGATGCCCACACTGGCCGAGGTAAAGACCTCATGGCCTTCTATGGTCACGGGAATGCCCAAGGTCTCGCCGATGCGACGCGCGACACGGACCGCCTCTCTCGGAGCAGCGATCTCTTCAAGCAATACGCCGAATTCGTCTCCGCCAAAACGCGCCACGGTATCCACATCCCGAACGCATTCCCGCAGCTTTGCGGCCACATGCACCAGCAGTTCGTCTCCCACGGCATGGCCAAGGCTGTCGTTGATCACCTTGAACCTGTCGAGATCAAGGTACAGAACGGCAAAGGCATACATCGGCCTGCGCTGCTGACGTGAAAGGGCCATGGCCAGATGGTCCTGGAACAGCATTCGATTCGGCAATCCCGTCAGGGGATCGTGATAGGCCTGATGCTCCAGACGCTCCTGAGCCTCCTTGCGGAGCGTCATGTCCTCAAGGAATCCTTCGTAATAGAGCACCCTGCCATCCTTGTCGGCCACCATGCGGGCATTGGTGACAACCCAGATTACGTTGGCATCACGACGTCTGGCACGGAATTCGAAATTCACCACCCTGCCATCGCGGTTGATGGTTTCCAGAAAGGCGCCCCTGTCCTGCCCATCAAGATAGATTTCACGCCCCACATCCTGCACTTCCGCCATGACCTGCTGCGGGCTGTCAAATCCGAGGATGCGCGCCAATGCAGGATTGGCATTGATACACCGGCCTTCGGGTGTGGTCTGAAAAATCCCTTCAATGGCATTCTCAAAAATGGACCGATACCGCTCCTCGGTCCGCCGCAACGCCATCTCCACTCCTCGGCGCTCGGCATTTTCAACCATGAGTTGCGAATTCATCCGCGACAGTTCGCGGGTCCGCTCCGCCACCTTCTGCTCCAGATGCTCATTGGCCTGCAGCATCAGGTCATGGGTTCTGCGGCGCTCGGTCACATCACGCAACAGACATATGATGGTGGCCATGCCTTCACGCTCAAAGCGCACCACGGACAGCTCTGCCGGAAAGCAGTTTCCCTCTCTGTCACAGCATTCCAGCTCCACGGGAGAGAGCAAGGTGCTTCCCGAATCCCGCAGTGTCTGCTGCAACAGCTCCACCAAGGGACGGTTGGTTTCGACCCTATCCTCTCCATCCTCCCCATCCACGGGAAAGAAAAACGCCCGCTCAAGGCTTCGCCCTTCCAGCTCGCCGGCCCTGCATCCGAAAAGCCGTTCCAGAGCCACGTTGGACCTGGCCACGTACCCTTCGGTGTCAACAACCAACAACCCTTCGGCAATATTCCCGATAATCGCTGAAATGTACCCTACCGTCTCCCGCAGTTCCTGCGTCTTGTCGGCCACGGAGGCTTCCAGGTTGTCCACAAGCGTCGCCAGATCATGGGACATGGTCTGCATGGCCTCGGCCAGCTCACCAACCTCGTCATTAGTGCGGATGGGAACAGCTCCTGAAAAATCATGCCGGGCAACACGGCCGGCATATTCTGTCAGCAGACTGAGAGGTTGTGATATGGAACGGATGAAGAAAAGCGCGATGATCACCGCAACAAGGAAGACAACCATGGTAATGCCCTGCTGCTTCCACACGGCGGACATGATGTAGCCCATGATGATGGACCGATCCATGCCGATATGCACATAGCCCCCCGCCCCGCCAAGAACAGGCACCCCGACATGGGTTACGTCGCCGGAGGCCAGGGCAAGCCGGACCACGGTGGGGTCCTCATGCAAACCTTCCTCCTGCTGGTATTGCTCCACCACGCTGCGCACGGCATCGGGAATGACCGGAATGAAGGTATGCGCCAGCACCTCGCCCTCGGCATCAGTAACCAGCACATAGGAAACCCCTTCCAGATCAAGGTATTCGTCTATCTTGGATTGTATGAAGGCGGCATCGCGCTTGGCAATGAGCTCAATGTCCGAATGGGCGACGCTCCGCGCGATGGCAACGGCCTTGCTCGTGTATTCCTCACCCAGCTTGTTATAAAGAAGCCAGCCGGAGAACAACGCCGAGGCATTGGCCATCAGGCCAAAAAGCAGGACAATGAAGACCAGGGTCTTGCGGAACAGTCTTGACCGTATCACAGCCGCCACCTCGCCCAGTCCTTCACGGGCACATAGGCACCGTCGTCCACGGTCATGAAGTAGACCGAATCGAGCCCCTGTTGCCGGTCCCCGAACCGGACCGGAACATCCAGTCCGATGTCGAGCAATGTCATTTCTGCCATGGCCCTGGTAATGGCAGACCGTTCCGGCTCAGGCCCAAGCCGGCGCAGCAATTCCACCAGCAGACGGGCATTGAGATACCCTTCAAAGCTCACGGCGCTGAACCGGCGGGGAATATAGTTCCCGCGCAGCAGGTTCGGCGGCAACGGCCGTGCATATGCCCCCATGAGCAGGCGATACTCCCGCACGGCGGGCAGCGAGGTATCCTCGTAGCTGGGCACTACCTGCATCAGCAGCAGGTTCCTGCTCAGCTCCGCTTCTTGCTTCCCCTGCATGGCGGAAAGTACGCGGGACAGTTCATCGCCGTTGGCAAACGAAATGCAAGCAACAAGCGCCTTGTCTCCCAGCGCCCTGAAATCTCGGATAAATCCTGCGGAGGATGCACAGGTTCCTATGCAGACCACGACATCCACCCCGGCCTCATGCAACAGACGCGCCTGTTCGGTATAGGCATACTGCACACCGCTTCCCCTCGGATAGGAAGCATCCTGCACCGCATCCAGCCCATGCTCTTTCAGGGCCGAGCGCACACCGGCCCAGCCCCCCCGTCCAAAGGCATCTGCCTGGTAGAAGATGCCCACGCGCTTGCGCCCGAGGGCCACGCATCGGTCCACAATGGAGCGGGTCTCCTGCGCATACGAGGCCCGCAGGTTATAGACGCTGTCAAGATAGGGAGGACGCCGTATCGGCTCTGCACCGGTAAAGGGGAACAGCAGGGGAATATTGCGCTGCCGATACTTGGTAAGCAGCGGCAAGATGCGTGTAACCGTGGGAGTCCCTACATAGGAAAACAGGGCAAAGACATCATCGCGGTCAATGAAGGTAATGGTATTGGAAATCGCGGGCAGGGGGTTGTAGCCATCATCGAGGGCCAACAATTCCAGACGCCGTCCAAAGACCCCTCCGTGGGCGTTCACGGAGTCGAAATAGGCGGAGACGCCGCGGTACAACTCTATGCCCAGTTCACGCGAAGGCCCTGAAAACGCGGCAGACATGCCAAAGCGCAGCACCTGTTCCCCTGCTGCGTACGCCCCGTCAAGCAGGGCCAACAGAATGACACACGCCGCGATAATACGCTTAACTGCGCCCAAGACTTTCCCCCTCGTCTTTTGGCACTTTACCCACTCCACACGAAAGACTATCCTGTACCGGACCTGTATAGCAATATACATGCACATACTGGAAATGACAAACATATGCCAATATCAATATTCTAAGGAGAGCAGTCAGATGCAGATCGTCGTGCTGGATGGACATACACTCAACCCGGGTGACAATCCGTGGACCGATATAGAAGCACTCGCTCCCCTCTCCGTGTTCCCGCGCACCACGGCGGACGAGTTGCTTGCCCGCGCAGCCGGAGCAGATATCCTGCTGACGAACAAGACAAAGCTTCCCGCAGAGATCATTGAGGCACTGCCGCAACTGGCATTCGTTGGCGTACTGGCCACCGGATATGACGTGGTGGACATCAGGGCGGCCGCCCAACGGGGCATTCCCGTTTCCAACGTTCCCGGCTATGGCACCAATGCCGTTGCGCAGCACGTCTTCGCCATGCTGCTGGAACTCTGCCGCCGCGTCACGCCCCATGCGGAGAGTGTACGTGCAGGGCAGTGGACCGGGAACATCGACTGGTGTTACTGGAACACCACCCAGATAGAGCTTACGGGCAAGACTCTGGGCCTTGTCGGATTCGGCAACATCAGCCGCCGCGTGGCCGAAATCGCCCTTGCCTTCGGCATGCAGGTGCAGGCATTCGTGCCACGCCCCAAGCCTGATCCTGGCCTGCCCAACTTCAGCTTCTGCGACATGGACACCCTGTTTGCCACCTCGGACGTGATCAGCCTGCACTGCCCGCTGACGCCCGAAAACAAGGGCTTCATCAACACCGAACGCATCCGGTCCATGCGGCAGGGGGCCATCCTCATCAATACGGCGCGCGGCCCGCTCATTGACGAATCCGCCGTGGCGGAGGCGCTGCATGCGGGCAAGCTTGGCGGGCTGTGCACGGACGTGACCGGCACGGAACCCGTACCGGCGGACAATCCCCTGCTCTCGGCCCCCAACTGCCTTATCACGCCCCACCTTGCCTGGGCCACCCTCACGGCGCGCCGGACGCTCATGTCCATCACTGCCGCCAACATCGCCGCCTTCCTTGCTGGCTCCCCCCAGAACGTGGTGAACGCCCACCTGCTGTAACCCGGAAGCCACGGGACAAACGACGAGGCGGGATACCCCTGAGGGGCATCCCGCCTTTTTCAACGTCCTTCAATACGGCTCAACGGCTGTGCAGAACCGCTAGTCACCGCAGGATGGGTTTTCTTCCAGCATCTTGTAGGCGCAGAACTTTCCGCACATGGCGCATTCGCGCTTGTCCTTGTGTTCCTCACGCCGCGCCTCGACCATTGTGGGGTCCAGAGCAAGCGTACTCATGGCTTCCCAGTCAAGGGCCTTGCGGGCACGGGACATGGCCAGTTCACGTTCCACGGCGTGGGGGCGGCCAAGGGCTGCCTCGCCGGCCTGCGCGGCAATGCGCGAGGCCATGACACCGGCATGAACATCCTCAATGGAGGGCAGGGTAAGATGCTCAGCGGGCGTCAGGTAACAGAGGAAGTCGACACCGGCGCGCACGCCGATGGCGCCGCCGATGGCACCGGCAATATGGTCGTAGCCAGGGCTGCAGTCGATGGTCAGCGGACCGAGAACGTACAGGGGGGCACCATTGGTAAGCTTCTTGATGCTCGTGATCTGGGCTTCCACCTCGTTCATGCGAACGTGGCCGGGGCCTTCGATCATGCACTGCACGCCGGCGGCAAGACCGCGCTTGGCAAGCTGACCGAGCACCATCACTTCTTCCCACTGGGCGGCATCACCAGCATCCTGACCGGCGCCGGGGCGCAGCCCGTCTCCCAGAGACAGGGTCACGTTGTACTCGCGCGCAATCTCGAGAATGCGGTCATACCCCGTAAGAAGCGGATTTTCCTTGTCGTTCTGCATCATCCAGCGGCCAAGAATGGACCCGCCACGGGAAACAATACCCATGATCCGGTCACCGCTGGTGGCAAACTCCGCACCGCGCCGGGTCAGCCCGCAATGCACGGTCATGTAGTCCACGCCCTGCTTGGCCTGATTCTCGATCTCGGCAAAGATCTCTTCCGGGTCAATCTCGGCGGGGTCCTTGCCGGCATCGATGTACTTCTGGGCAACGGCATACATGGGCACGGTGCCCAGCGGCAGGACGCACTTGTCGAGCATCTCCTCGCGAATGGCATTGAGGTCGCCGCCAATGGAAAGATCCATGACGGTATCCGTTCCGGCGTTGATGGCAGTTTGCAGCTTGACCATCTCGCAACGGATGTCATTCTTGAGCGGGGAGGTGCCGATATTGGCGTTCACCTTCACGCTTGCCGGCTGTCCCACCAGGGTGGGCACCACATTCTTGTGGTTGGGGTTCGCCAACAGCACCATGGTGCCGCCTTCGATACCCGCAATAATGGTTTCGGGAGCAAGACGCTCCCGGGCCGCCAGCGCATCCATATGCTTGTCCAGCATGTCAGCAAGGGCGGTATTCTGGTTGAGAATGGACATATTATCCCCTTTTCCTTTCGGAAAAACTAGAACAGGGGCAGACTTCGGAACAACAACAACGGGAGAATTAGATACCAAGAGACGGTGTTTTGCAAGCAAATCCCCGCCCATGTGCCCCCGGCCAGCCGGGCCGTGCGGACATCCGGAACGAGCTCCCGGTGATCATTGAACATTCCGCCAACATCTGCCATACGAGAACAACGCCTGCACTGTCAGAGATCACGCTAGACCAAGGCTCATGCAATGAATCGACTGCTCTGGATAGGATCCCCCTTCTTCTCCGGCTCCCTTGCCGCCTGCGGGTGGGAGGTGTGTACCCACAATTTCGAACACGCCGCCGTGTTCGGGTGGGAGGATCTTGTCGCAATTGCCGGCTGGGAGCCGGATGTGGTTGTCGTGGCCGACAAGAGCCGTGCGCCCTTTGTGCTCGGTATGGAACGATTCCCGTGCCTGACGGTCTTCTACAGCGTGGACACCCACATCCACAGCTGGCATCCGCTGTACGCCCAGGGATTCGACGTCTGCCTGATGAGCCTGCGCGATCACATGCCGCGCATGGCCGGTAGCTTTCTTCCCGAGGAACGCATCTGGTGGTCTCCGGCCTTTGCCAAGGATACCGACCTGCCAGGACCGTACGAACCGCGATGGGACCTGCTCTTTGTCGGCACCGTGAACCCGCAGACGACTCCCCGGCGCCACGCCTTTCTCCAGACGTTGCAGCAGCGGGTACCGGGATTGCACACCACACGGGGCAACTACAGGGAGCTCTTCCCGCAAGGAAGGCTCGTTCTCAATTTCTGCGAGCATGGGGATTTGAACTTCCGGGTCTTCGAGGCGCTGGGCTGCGGGAGCTGCCTTGTCACGCCGGACATAGGCCACGGGCAGCGGGACCTGTTCACCGACGGAACCGATCTGCTCATGTACCCGGTGGACACGCCGGACGCCATGGACAGCCTTGTGGCAATCGTCGAAAACGCGCTTCGTGACGAGACGCGGCTCAGGGAAATAGCCGCCAGCGGGCTCACCAAGGTAAACGAGGGGCACAGGGCCATTCATCGCGCCCGCACCTTCACAGAGAAGATTCACAGCCTTAATGCCGCGTCCATACAAGAAAGGCGGATACGCAACGCATCCGCCATACATACCGGGGCCCTCAAGCTGCTCTATCTGCTGCTGGCAGAGAGCGAATCAAGTCCGGTGCTCAAAAAGGCCTACCTGCACGCCGCGGCTCACTCCTGATCCATCCGCGCGGAATCATACTCCACCCGTGCACGCTTGAGTTCGGCATAGCCCACATAATCCAGCATGATGAGCAGCTCCTCCACGGTCTGGGGACTCCCGTTCTTCTCCTTGTAGGTCTTCACCTTGGCAAGGTGCTCCGGTGTCACCACTGCGGTCCGGACAAGGAAATCAATGAAGCTCTCGTGCTTGACCTTGTCCTTCTCCAGGGCGGCATCACTTACGGCACGCATTTCCGCAGCCTTGGCTTCCTCATGCGCCTCAACCTTGCCCCTGAGCTGGGCCACATTGCTCTGGACCTGCTCGCGCTCTTCCTCAAGTGAGCCGATGCGGACTTCGATGAGATTGTTCTCGTTCTCAAGCTTGTTGAGAATCGCCCGATACCCGGTCGAACGCTTGTTGATCATGACGATGACAAAAGCAAAGACGCCTATGCCGCCGATTAGGATGTACCCGAACTCCATAGCTGCCCCTTCGTCCCCGCCATACCCTCGACCATACCAAGCCTACTCGGGAACAATGAACTCCGTTATGTTGTCTTCCTGCTCCCTGTCCGAGGCGACAACCGCCGAGGGAACACCAACGGGCTCCTCACCCTCGAAAAAACCCGGGAGCGTCTCTTCAAGCTCCGCCTCCGCGAGGTCCGGACCGGACGTCTCGACAGTATCGGCGGAGAAGGCAAAATCGTCAGAACCACCAGTCGTGCCGGCCGTCATGCCAACGGACACGGCATTGTCAGGCTCAAAGGCAAAGGGAGCGTCGTCACCTGCAGCCGCGTCCTCTCCGGAAAAGGCGAACTCGGCGGCCTCTTCCCCCGGCATAGCCGGCTCTTCCTGCACCTCAGCGCTGACGGAGTCCGCTATGTACCTGCTTCCGTCGGCAACAGCCTCATCCTCGCTGATGCCTGCGGCCGCCAGCGCCTTGGCCAGGGCGGAGTCCATGTCGAGGACCTCTTCGGCCGAATAGGATCCCATACGGCCGCCGGATTCCGTCACGTCCTCTCCGACAGCTCCGGCAGACACGACGGCCTCATCATGCAGAGTCTCGTCATACACGACCTCGTCATGAACAATCTCATCATGGACGATCTCATCATGGACAATCTCGTCTGCCGTCAGCAGGATCACGTCATCCTCCTGCACGGTCTCCTCCGCACCGGCATCGCCAAACCAGTCGTCAAACCGGGCATCCGCCCGCTCCTGCGCTGCAGACCGGGGCCGGTCAGGATACGCGCCCTGCGGTTCCTCCGGTGCATCCTGCACCGTATCGTCCTGCAGGAGCACGGCACCCTCATATGTCTCGTCCGGAGCGTCTTCCGCACCCTCGCCGTAGGCGGCATCGGATGTGCCATCGGATGGGGTACCGGATACCCCTTCGAACAAATGCAGACCTCCGGTTCCGGCTTCAGGCGCATCAACCACAAACATGTCCGGCAGTTCCTCGGCTTCAGGCTCTCCGGCAGGGAAATCCTCCCCTGTCGCCGCCACAAGTTCCCGTTCTGCCTCCACTATCTGGTCAGCCGCCGAGGGTATCGTTGCCCCGGCCACTGGTGCCGAGTCCACCTCGTCGTCCCTGTCATGGCCCGAGAGCGTATTCCGGGCAAATGCATCGGGAAGATCCACTTCCGGCAACAGGGCAACGGACGCAGCAGCATCCTCATCGGGCAGGGTTCCGCTGACC
>QKEJ01000152.1 GCA_003252375.1 Halodesulfovibrio sp. | reverse complement strand
GGTAGACGAAGCGGACAGGAATCCTCAGGGATTTCATAGTTACTGGTTTCCCGCCTCCGTCAAGAAGGGGTATTCCGGCACGGCCGTGTTTTCGCGGCAGGCCCCCCTTGCCGTGCAGTATGATCTGCCCCAGAGCGCCTATCAGGGCGAGGGACGGGTCATCCATCTGGAGTACGACCGGTTCCATTATTTCAACATCTATTTTCCGAACGGCCAGTCGGGTGAGGATCGCCTGCAATACAAGCTGGGCTTTTATGACGCCTTCCTCGAGCATGCGGAAGTCCTGCGCAGGGAAAAGCCCATTGTGGTGTGCGGCGACTTCAACACGGCGCACCATCCCGTGGATATTGCCCGCCCCAAGGAAAACGAGAATACCTCGGGCTTTCTGCCCATCGAGCGCGCCTGGCTGGACCGGCTTGTCGGGCATGGGTACGTGGATACCTTCCGGTTCAAGCACCCCGACGCCGTGGACATGTATTCGTGGTGGTCATACCGTTTCAAGGCCCGTGAACGGAATGTGGGCTGGCGTATCGACTATTTCTTCGTATCCTCGGAGCTGCAGGGGGCCATACGGGATGCATGGATAGAAACGGAGCAGTTCGGCTCGGATCATTGCCCGGTCTGGCTGGATCTTGATTTGTAGCCTTGTTCTCGCGGTCCTTCGCAATGATCACACGCACAGAAGCCCCCCGGTAGTATCGGGGGGCTCCTGTGCGTGAAAGCGCGGGCAAGAATATAATAAACATGGTATAGATATATCTATACACTCCTGTATACATATCTTCTCCATTATTTCTTTGGGGGAGCATAACCAGGCCTCAGGCCGCAGGAGGGAAGACCATGATCATTTTTGCCGTAATGAAGGACATTGATACCTCGGAAAGAGCCGGAGCGGGCGGGGCGTTTCAGATTATCACGCTGGAGCGGGATGGAGAGGATGTGACTGACAGGATCAATCAGGGCATCCACTTTGCGTCGGATGACGCTTTGAAGGAGTATCTGGCCGGCGTATTCAGGATTTCGGAGGATGAGATCGAAATCGAGGAGATCGAGACCGATTAGGGGGAGAGAACGAGACGCTGCAAGGAAAAGCCCCGCCGGGACCGGCGGGGCTTTGTGTCTTGGTGTAGGGCTGCAACGGGCCGTGCCGCCCGTGTCGGACAGCCGTGGTGCCGGGCGGTTCCGGTACGGGGAATACTGGCCTGCTTACGCGGTGGCGGTGTAGTCCGCTTCACGGACGTTGCCGAGAATGTGGTTCAGCGCTTCCGCGAGCTCGTCCGTCAGGACGGGAACATCGCTCAGCAGCATGACGACCTCGGTTACCGTGGCGTTGTCTGCAATGGGCAGGCCGGATTCGCGGGCAAGCCGTACAAGTTCTTCTCTGTTCGTGTTCATGTTCGTTCCGTGTGATCGATCTCTCTTTTGCCCTACGCTCCCAAGGGAATTCGGGGAATTGGGCGAAGAGGGAAAGTCCCCCTTACAATCGCGGCAGAAATACGTCAAGCCCTCCGCACGTGGTGTGCAGATGCGTGTTGCCCGGCTTGTGCGGGGGCTGTGGAGATCTGATCGGAACCGGGCGGGCGAATTGACATGACGTGTGGCATCTGACACATATACAGAGTATTACATGGGTTTTCATAGTCGGGTGCGATTCCTGCCTGAACTTGCCGATTGGAGACCGGCCTGTTCACGGTTCGGCGTTGCAGATACATTGCCTGCACGGGCTGCGGGAAATGCATCATGCCGCCGGGATTCCGCAAGTGAACCCGACAGCGAGTCTTCCGTCCGCGCAGTAGAGGTACTGCCGGGGGAACGGGAAGACGGAAGGACGTATCCTTCCACTGTCCGTGGCATTTTTGGGATCACTGAACCGAGACGGAGGATCTGAGATTTCGGGATCACCTGTGGCGGGCTGTAACGGTGGCAGCGCCAGCACGGTGGTCGATCCCGGCGGCATTCGCGCATGTCGTCAGGATGACTGGAGTTTACAAGGGTGTCCGGTGGGGCCGGATACCAGTGTCGCCGGACCGCGTGCCGCGGTTCCGGGGCATATGCCGTGGGGCGGGGGTGCGAAGAACCTGCCTCGGGCTTATTGTGGAGGAGTTTGCCCGCCGGAAGTCTGGCGGGATTGTTGCTGTACGTGCGGGACGGTATGGAGTTCCGGCCCGCCATAAATGCGAAAGTTTTTGCCATTGGCACGAAAGGCCTCCCCCTGTTGGCGCTAGGGGAGGCCTTTTCTTATGGATGCACACGCGCATTCGGTCATCTTTGCTGCGAATTGTTGCACGGGCGGGCAAAATCTGTTGACCGTATTGGCCTGTTGCGCCTATCCCAAGGCAGACGCGTCAGGTCGGATCAGGTGGCGGCGTGCTCGGCGGATTCCGGCAGGACCCATTCATATCAAGGGATGACAAGGAGACAAGTATGCAACGGACGCAGATTCTCGATGCGCTCAATGCTGAAGGCCCGAAGGCCGAGATACGCGTATGCGGATGGGTGCGAACTCGCCGTGATTCAAAGGGATTTTCGTTTCTGGAATTGAACGACGGCTCCTGCCTGACCAACATTCAGGTAATTGTGGACGAGTCCGTGCCCACCTATCAGGTGATCAAGGATGTGCACACCGGCGCCTCCGTGGATGTGCGTGGTGAGCTGGTGGAATCCCCGGGCAAGGGGCAGCGCTGGGAAGTGCGTTGCACTGAGCTCATCCTGCTCGGCGTGGCCGATGCCGAGACCTTCCCCCTGCAGAAGAAGCGCCATACCGATGAATTTCTGCGCACCATTGCGCATCTGCGCCCGCGTACCAACAAGTATGGGGCGGCGTTCCGCATCCGTTCCGAAGCGTCGTACGCCGTGCACAACTTCTACCGCGAGCGCGGCTTCTTCCATGTGCATACTCCCATCCTGACCGGGTCGGACTGCGAGGGAGCGGGCGAGATGTTCCGCGTGACCACCCTGCCCGTGACCGGGGCGACAAAGCCGGAGAGCGGCAATTACTTTGAGAACGATTTCTTCGGACGCGAAAGCAGCCTCACCGTTTCCGGGCAGCTGGAAGCGGAACTCCTGACCATGGGGCTGGGCCGGGTGTACACCTTTGGCCCCACCTTCCGGGCGGAGAATTCCAATACGCCGCGGCATGCGGCGGAGTTCTGGATGATCGAGCCGGAAATGGCCTTTGCGGACATCAATGACGACATGGACCTTGGCGAGGCCATGACCAAGCATGTCGTGCAGCATGTGCTGGACCACTGCGCCACGGACCTGAATCTCTTTGCCAGCTTTGTGGACAAGGAGTTGATGGGCCGCCTGGAAACGCTGGTGAAGGAGCCCTTCGCCCGTGTGACCTACACCGAGGCCATCGATATCCTGCTGGCCGCCAAGAAGGACTGGGAATACCCCGTGTCCTGGGGCTGCGACCTGCAGACCGAACACGAACGCTATCTGGCCGAGGAGCATTTCCGCAAGCCCGTGATCGTGCGCGACTACCCCAAGGAGATCAAGGCGTTCTACATGCGCCTCAATGACGACAACAAGACCGTCGCCGCCATGGACGTGCTGGTGCCCCGCATCGGCGAGCTTATTGGTGGCTCGCAGCGCGAGGAGCGGCTCGACGTGCTGGAGGCCCGCATCCGCGAGACAGGCCAGAACCTGGACGACTACTGGTGGTACCTGGATTCCCGCAGGTTCGGTTCCGTACCGCATGCCGGATTCGGCATGGGCTTTGAGCGGCTGCTCATGATGCTGACGGGGATTACCAATATCCGCGACGTCATTCCCTTCCCCAGAACGCCCAACAACATCGAGTTCTAGGCGCGTCTCTCACAGACATGAAAAGGCCGGAGTCTCAGGACTCCGGCCTTTGTTGGTTCAGCTGCGTTCCGCCGGGTGCTTTCCCGTTTTCCAGTACGGGTTCTGCAGGTCCTCAAATGCGGAAAGGGCAGCCGTAGCCCCTTCGCCCACGGCGGTGACAATCTGCCGCACGCCCCCGGTCACGTCGCCTGCGGCGTACACGCGCGGGATGTTGGTGCGCATGCTGCGGTCCACCTTGATGCTGCCGTCCGGTTGCAGGTGCACGCCGATATCCGTGGCAATATCCGTATTGGCCACATGGCCGATGGCCACGAAGACGCCGTCGCATTCCTGCAGGGTTTCCGTGTCGGTCTTCACGTTGCGCAGCTTCACGCCTTTCAGGTGTTCGGCGTCGCCGTAAATTTCCTCCAGCACGGTATCCCAGATGACCGGAATGCCGTCCCGCTCAAGGGCGCCCTGCAGGGCCTGCTCCGCACGGAAGGCGTCGCGGCGGTGCACCACGGTCACGTCCACCCCGAGGTTCTTCAGGTGCAGAGCGTCGGTCAGTGCGGTGTTGCCGCCGCCGACCATGAGCACCTTCTTGCCCTTGTAGGTGTAACCGTCGCAGGAGGCGCAGGAGGAGACTCCGTTGCCGTAGTACTGTTTCTCGCCGGGAATGCCGAGGTGTCTCCACTGGGCACCGGTGGCGAGGATGAGAGCCTTGGCCACGTAGGTGCCCTTGGCAGTGAACACCTCGATATGCTTGCCGATCTTCACTTCCTCAACGGATTCGTTTTCGCGCACGTTGGAATATTCCCGGGTGTGCGCGGTGAGAATTTCCACCAGATTCATGCCCCCCACGTTCTTGAAGCCGGGGTAGTTTTCAACATTGGGGGTGGTGGCCACCTGGCCGCCTATGATGGACTTGTCGAGCACCACGCTCCGCAGGCCGGACCGTTCGGCATAGATGCCTGCGGTCAGCCCTGCGGGACCGGCGCCCAGAATGACCACGTCCACCTCTTCCACCTCGGAGGCCTGGCTGCCGTGCGCGTGGGTCTCCTGCGGTTGTATGCCGCGCTCCTTGAGCGCCGCTTCGGCCCCCTTGAGCGCGACGAGTTCAAGGGTGAACCGCTCCTCGGGCATCAGGCCCACGCCGGAAAAGGTTTCGCTGAACTGGGTATGGGGAACGGAGCCCACCTTGTACTTGTCGGACAGCTCGGGGAATTCGTCCGAGTTGACGCATTCGGCCGAGACCAGTTCCGGTTTGGCTATGGCGCATTTGACGGCGTTCATGAACTGGCCGGGGCAGTAAGGGCATCCGGGAGAGGAGAAGATTCGGGGGTGCCGCTCTTCCGTCAGCTCTTCCAGCAGCTGGATCGAGGTGGGGGAAAGCCCGCTCACGCCCACGGAGGCAAGAAAAATCGTTTCAATCAGCGCCCGGGCCTCTTCGCCCAGCGGGGCGCCCGTGAAGCGGATGCGGTATGCTTCCGGGTTGACCAGCATGGTAGGGGAAAGGGTTACGTCAAGCCGTGCGGCCGAATCGTCATCCATGGGATGATGCTCGGCGGTGATCTTGTCCGAGAGCCGCGCAAGGTCATCGGCGAAACGGGTCATGTATGCGTTGAATTCGTTTTTTGGGTCGCTGTCGGTGAACGTGACAAGGCGCACGGGGCCCTTGAGGTTCTTGAAGATGTCCGTGAGGTGTTTTTGGCCCTCTTCTGGGATGAGCCATTCGTATGTGTCGGTCGTTTTCTTTGCGGTCATGGTTGCCTCCGTATCAAACGTCGTGTGGCGTATGTTGCTTGTTACAGGAGAACTGCGGGCGCAGGCCACCTTGTGCACACTGTACCACAGTGCGTGCGGCGGACTCAACCATTTGCAAAAATTTGGGAATGGGGCCGGCATGAAGGGCTTTCAGCTGTCGGGCGGGGGGCGTATTGCTTCCGGCCGCCACGACGGGCGGCCGGAAGCGGTGGAGCGTTATATGCGGGGCGCGGAGACCTGCATGCTGTCATGCATGGGCGCGTGAAGAGACGTTGCCGTAAGGGCGCTGCTGTCGGCCCGGGCGGAAAGGACTGTGAAGACAATGGCGAAGAGGAATGTCGCACAAAGAATATACCATGTTTTTCCACGCATCTCGATACCCTCCTTGCGGGTTTTTCACATGCTGTGCGTGTGGGTTTGGGGCAACTATAGCATAGAAGAAAACCATGGCAAGTACCAGGATGCATTACTATTAAGACGGATGGAACGGATAGGCGAACATCGCAGAGATGGGGTATTTATCTACGATTTTGTAGGTTGCGCGGGCGGCGTCTGCGTGTCCTGCTGAGGTGCGGAAGGTGCAGCTGCCGGAGGGGAAAAGGCGGAGAAGGACAAAATGAGGCCGCAGAGGGCGATGCCACTGACTGCGTACAGGAAGAATTGGATGTCCGTGACCCGCTGGAAGGTCATCCAGCCTGCAAAAATGTATATGAGCAGGGCCAGGATGGCGAGGGGCGGGACGACGCCACGCAGGATGAGAGAGCACTGGATGACGGCATAGCCTGCAAACCAGCAGAGGATGGCTGCATTGACCAGCGGGGCAAGCCGAGGCTCGGTGGCCCAGCCCAGCGCCAGCAGGGCGGTGCATCCTGTGCAGAGCAGCAGGGAGAACAGCCTGCGCAGCCCCTCGTGTTCCGGCGTGCGCACGAGCAGGAGCAGGTGCCGGGTGTTGACGCAGACGAGGGCGAGAATGGCCGAAAAGGTGCCGCACAGAATGGCTATGCCCATGATCTGCTTGCCCTTGCCGCCGAGGGAGAGTCCGGCCACAAGCAGATGGGGGACCGTGGAGTGGGCCAGGTCAAAGGGGTCCGTGGCGCTCAGGCCGCCCCAGAGATAGATGCCGAAGACCGTGAGGATGAGCAGCAGGGACAGCAGGGCGCGCCTTGTGCCCTTGGCGGCATCCGGGCGGGAGGCAAGGTCGAACCCCAGCAGGGCGAGCAGGGCCATGTAGGCGCCCTGCATGGCGTCGCCGTCACTGGGAAAGAGGGGCGGCGTCTTTTGCGGAAACATGGTGGGGAACCAGGCTTCCAGTCCGTGCGGCTGTGTGGCCATGGCCATCACGTAGCCCACGGTTGCCAGGGCAAGGAGGGTTGCGACATACAGGATTGCCCCCCGGTATGTCCTGGCCAGCAGGGCGGCTACGCCGATCAGCCCCAGCAGGGTGAAGGTGCAGGCTGCGGGCGGAAGCCATGGGGCAATGAGTTCGTTGGCGCTGTAGCCTGCTTCGGAAAGCCAGAGTATGCCCAGCGCGCCGCAGGCGAGCATGCGGGATGCGCCAATGATGCCCAGCCCGAAGGCGCGGACCGTCTTGCCGACCGGGCCGCATTCGGCGGGGTGCCCCATGCCGCCTGTTGTAAGAAGGGCGCACAGTGACGCAATGACAAGAAAGATGCCGAAGAGAAGCCCGGAAAAGCCGATGCCGTTGCCCGCGGCGATGAGCGCGCCGGGAGAAAGCATGAAGGCAAGGGGAAGGAACAGGTCGAACATCGGGCTCTCCTTTCCCATTAGTATAGGGATTTCCGTTGATTGAGGGAATGAAAATTTCAGGAGGCGCCTGGTCTGGGGCGTGTTGCAGGTGGGCTATGCGTCATTGGTCCTGCGGACCATTGCGTTCCGGGAGGCTGCATTGGTCAACTTCCTCCGCGCCTGCCGGGCGAGGACCGAAGGTGATGTCCCGTCCTGTTCCACGGGCAATGGCCTTGAGCATGCCCGAAAAGAGATACGCATGAAACGGGGCCATTGCGTACCAGTAGAGCATGCCGCCCAGACCGCGGGGCATGAAGTGCGCGGCAAGGGACAGGCGTGTTTCCGGTGTCTTGCCGGGGCGCCCCTCCCCGTTGCGGGTGGGGGCAAGGCGGAATTCCAGCAGGGCTTCTCCCGGTACCCGCATCTCGGCATGCAGGAGCAGGTGGCTGTTGTCTTCCACGCGCAGTACGCGCCAGAAATCAAGCGCATCACCCACCAGCAATGATTCCGGGTCCCGTCTGCCCCGCCTGAGACCCGGCCCCCCGATGAGCTTGTCTGCGAAGCCGCGCAACCGCCACAGAAGATCACCCCGGTACCATCCCGTTTCTCCGCCGATACGCCGTATGAGAGGCCAGACCTCCTCGGGCGTTGCGTGGATGCCCACCACATGGGCGCTGCGGACCACTGTGCCGCCGGCAAACGGGGCGTCGCCGCAGGCAAGCCACTCCGCCGTTCGGGTGTTGCCGGCATCGGACCAACGGGTGGGCACCGCGTGCTGGCGCACTCTCTCAAGGGCTCGCCGGATGGATTCCCGGACCGAGAGGAGCGGTTGGGGAATGATGTCCCGAATGGCGTTCTCCGTGCACACGACCTTGTTGCGCAGGCCCTCCACAAGGGGGCGGGCCAGGACCGTGGGAACCGGAGTCACCAGATTGAGCCACAGGGAGCTCAGGTATGGGGTGAGAACCGGGACCGGGATGATCCACCGGCGTCGGAGTCCGGCCTCCTGGGCGTATATGTCGAAGAGCTCCCTGTAAGTCAGGATATCCGGCCCCCCGATATCATACGTCTTTCCGGTCGTTTCCGGATGGTCCAGTATTCTGGCCAGATACTCCAGCACATTGGTAATGGCGATGGGCTGGCACTGCATGAATATCCATTTGGGGGTTATCATGATGGGGAGGCGGTCGACCAGGTAGCGGACCAGCTCGAACGAGGCGCTTCCGGAACCGATGATCTGTGCGGCCCGCAGCACGGTAACCGGGGCGTCCGACAGTGAGAGTATCTCCGCCACTTCGGCCCGGGATTTCAGGTGCGGGCTGAGGTTGGCATCATCAGGAACAAGCCCGGAGAGGTATATGACCCGCTGGACGGAACTGCCCTTGAGGGCACGGACCATATTGTAGGCTGCCTTGCGGTCGGCATCCTTGAAGTCGTGGTGCCTGGCCGTCATGGAATGGACAAGGTAGAAAACGGCGCTGCACCCTTGGAGTGCTGCGGCGAGACTTTGGGGATCGTGCAGGTCCGCCTGCACGATGTCGAGCCCTGGATGCGAGGCCCAGGGCCTGCAGGCGAGCTTGCGCGGCGAGCGTACCATGGCCCGGACGTGGTGGCCCAATTCCAGCAGCAGGGGGACGAGCCTGCCCCCCACATAGCCTGTGGCACCCGTAACAAGAACGGTATGTGTAGAGCTGTTTGCCATGTTGGTCTCCGGTGGTCGGACGGGTATGTTCTTGCAGTCTAGCATGCGGACAGCACCTGATACAGGATAAACCGCCACCAATTCTTCACTTGCTGGGCCTCTGCCTTCCCGGTACGTTTGAGGCTCATTACCCCGTACCGGAGGATGTGCATGCCCCAGCATGTTGTTGAGCTCATCGGGTCCGTTGCGGCCTGTCTGACCACCTTCGCCTTCCTGCCGCAGGTGATGAAGGTGTGGCGGACCCGTTCGGTCCGGGACATATCCCTCATTACCTATGCAACGATGACCCTGGGGGTCTTCCTGTGGTTCGTCTATGGTGTGGGTATCGGTTCCTTTCCGGTCATTGCCGCCAATGCCATCACCTTTGTGCTGTCCCTGTTCATCCTGATCATGAAGATACGCCACTCCCGGTAGCGCGCGCCCCCTTGTCCGTTTCCCCCAGTCATGTCGTGCAGCCGTTGCGCCCTGCCACGGGCATGCAGAACGCGCCCTCATGGGACGTTTCCTGCGTCAGCCGTTCTTCCTTTTTGCTTACGGGCAGTTGACCTTTTGTATACATTCTGTATTTCATAAGGAAATCACGGGAGGAAAATGCATATGCCGCGTAGGGTAAAATCCGTCCGGGTGCCGGAAGAATTGAGTTCGCTGGATCTTTCCGGTGTCATTGCCGAGTGTGAAAAGTATCTGCGTGATCTGGAGTCCGCCACGCTGCTCAAGCAGCAGGGTGACAAGGACGCGGCTGAAGCCCTTATCCGCGCCCGTCAGCAGGACCTTGGCCGCAAGGTGGGCATGAAGGTGTGGGAGGCGCGCAAGGCATTCGGTGCCGCACGCATTTCCCGTCTTGAAGAGGACGAGTAGCGCCGGATGCACTTCCCTTCCGGGAACGACAAGGGCCGGGAGCATATGCTCCCGGCCCTTGTCGTTTGTATGGAAACTGATCTGTCCGCGCGCTAGCGGCGCGCATGGCGCTGCACGATGCCCATCATGTGGTAGGTGAGCTGGGCTGCGGCAAAGTCCGAGGCGTGGTCCCCGGGCTGCGGGGCAAGTTCCACCACGTCCATGCCGATGACCCGCCGTCCGGCAACGGCCTTTTCCAGCAGTTGCATGGCCTGCCACCAGAGGATGCCGCCGGGCACCGGGGTGCCTGTGGCCCGGATGACGGAAGGGTCCAGCCCGTCCACATCAAAGGTTACGTAGATGGTATCGGGGAAGTCTGCCGGAAGCAGGGTTTCCGGCATGCCGGAAAGGGCCAGTTCCCGCGCGTCCAGGTGCGCAAGCCCCTGCGCCGTGCGGACGGCCACCTCATCCCTGCACAGGGCGCGTACCCCGATGCCGAACACGGGAAGGCCGAGGTCGAGGGCCCGGTGCATGACGCAGGCGTGGCTGTAGGGCGAGCCCTCGTAGGTGTCGCGCAGGTCCGCATGGGCGTCAAACTGCACCACCCCGAAGCGGCCGTGCCGTTTGTGCAGGGCCCGCAGAGCGCCCAGGGTCACGGTATGCTCGCCGCCGAGGAGCACGGGGGTGCCGGAGGCTGCGGCGGTGTCCACGGCCGCTTCGATGCGTTGCAGCACGGTTTCGGCGCTGCCGGTGCAGTCCACGGCCGGGTGGGTATGGATGCCCAGCTCCGAAGCGTCGGACAGCCCATCCCACACCTCCAGCTGGTCGGAGGCGGTAAGAATGGCGGCAGGGCCGTTCGCCGTGCCGCCACCATAGGAAACAGTGGCTTCATAGGGTGCGGGCACGATCTGGAAGAGGCAGGATTCGGGCGTTGATTCCGCCAGCTCCGATGCAAGAAAACGGTTCATGGTGTCTCCGTCGTTGTCACGTGTTCATGTAACCGGGGTTCGCCGGTCATCGTATATGGCATATATGCTGCATCCACATGGGGGGAACGTCAGCATTCAGACAATACAAGGCAGAAAACGCATGGCAGAATGTCCCGTCCATATCCTTCGCCACCGGGGAGCCGTTTCCCGGTCCGACCGTGAGCAGCGCAACGGTCACGCCGCGCGCGTGTTCTGGCTGACCGGCCTGTCCGGTTCCGGCAAGTCCACCATCGCCCATGCAGTGGAAAAGGCGCTCTTCGACGCCGGGACGCAGGCCGTGGTCTTTGACGGCGATAACGTCCGTCACGGCCTGTGCAACAATCTGGGCTTTTCCCCCGAGGACAGGCAGGAGAACATCCGGCGTATCAGCGAGGTGTGCAAGCTCTTCGTGGAGGGCGGCACCATCTGCCTGTGCGCCTTTATTGCCCCGCTGGAGTCGGACCGCGAGATCATTCGCACCGTGCTCGGCGAGGACTACCGGGAAATTTTTGTCCACTGCCCTGTGGAAGTCTGCGAAGCCCGGGACGTGAAGGGCTACTACCAGCGGGCCCGCGCCGGGATCATCAAGAATTACACCGGGGTCAGCGCTCCCTATGACGTGCCGCAGGATCCCGACCTGACCGTGGATACCGCAGCGGAATCGCTGGAGGAATCCGTTGCCAAGGTGCTTGGCTACATTCTCGGTCAGGTGGGACTGCCGGAGGGGGCCCCCGCGTCCGTTATGACCACGGGGCTGGGCACCGGTGCCGGGTACGAAAGTCCCGGTTACGAAAGTCTGTCCCTGAAATCCTGATAGCCGAACCGGCGCACCACTTCCACTTCTCCGGTTTCCGAATGGTACCGGGCAATGGCGGGCAGCTGCAAGCCGTTGAAGGTGTTGGTCTTCACCATGGAATAGATGGCCATGTCCGTAAAGACCACTCTGTCGCCCGGCGCCAGCGGGGCATCAAACGAATACTCCCCGATCACGTCGCCAGCCAGGCAGGATTTGCCTGCCAGACGGTAGCTGTACGCCTTTTCATCCCGCTCCCCGGAGCCGATGATGAACGGGCGGTAGGGCATTTCCAGCACGTCGGGCATGTGGCAGGCGGCCGAGGCATCCAGAATGGCCACGGGCATGTCCGCCTCGGTCACGTCCAGCACTGTTCCCATCAGATAGCCTGCCTGCAGGGCCACGGCTTCGCCGGGCTCCAGATACACCTGCACGTCGTACCGCTGCTGGGCGCGTTCGATGCACCGGCACAGGCGGTCTATGTCATAGCCTTCGCGGGTGATGTGGTGCCCGCCGCCGAAATTCAGCCACTGCATGCCATGCAGGAATTCCCCGAACTGCTCCTCCACTGCCGCCAGCGTGCGGTCCAGCGCATCCGAATCCTGCTCGCACAGGGTGTGGAAGTGCAGACCGGAAACGCCGTCCAGCAGCTCCGGCCTGAAATGCTGGCGCCGGATGCCGAGACGTGATCCCGGCGAACACGGGTCGTAGATGGGCACTGCGCCCTCGCTGTGCTGGGGGTTTACCCGCAGGCCTATCTCGATTGACCTGCCGCTTGCTGCCACCATGGGACGGAAGCGGGTGAGCTGCGCAAAGGAGTTGAACACGATGTGGTCGCACAGGCTGACCATCTCGCGCATGTCGTCTTCCGAGTACGCCGCGGCAAAGCCGTGCACCTCGCCCCCGAACTCCTCGCGGCCAAGACGCGCCTCATGCGGGGAACTGGCGCAGGTGCCGTGCAGCACCGTGTTCAGCACGTGGAAGGTGCTGAAGGTGGCGAACCCCTTGAGCGCCAGCAGAATCTTTGCGCCCGTGCGCTGTTGCACCGTGTCGAGAATGCGCACGTTCCGTTCCAGCAGGGCTTCATCCACGATGAAGCAGGGCGAGGGAAGTTGGGTGAGATCAGGAAGTTTCATGGCGTTGCAGGGGTAAGAATGTTGGGGGAGGAACCGTTTTCAAGGCGCTGCAGGCGGAACACCGCGATCGTATCAAAAAGGGGGCCGGAGACCGGCCCCCGAGCGGGATTACTTCTTGTCGAGATCGACAACCACCCACGGCAGACCGTGGATGTTGAGCTTGTCCATGAACGGGTCGGGGTCCATCTGTTCCATGTTGAACAC
>QKEJ01000184.1 GCA_003252375.1 Halodesulfovibrio sp. | reverse complement strand
ATTAAAAAATTCAACCAAGCGCCAAGCACTAACCTCAACTGAAGGCAACAGGTATTATTCTGAACACATCAATATTGAAAGAAATATTGATGTTGTAAACTTTTTAAAAAATACAAATGAACACATATGCGATATATGCAACATGGATACTCTCATAAAATACAAGACATGTATCATTGAAGCGCATCACAAAATTCCAATTTCCCACTGGCCATCAACGCATGAGGTCTCCATCGAAGACCTCGTGCTTCTTTGTCCCAACTGCCACAGAGCAGTTCATGCATATATGCAGGAACAATATTATGATTACGAAATGCTTCGCGAACACATCAAGCTGCGCCTTGAATAAGTAAAATAAAGCCCCCTTCCGGAACACCGGAAAGGGGCTTTATTCGTTTCGTACTATAGACGGTTGGGAGTGTTTAGGCGGCATCCTTTTCTATGCGGCACATCAGAGCGGAATGCGGCCAGCTGCCTATTTCGGGGCTGCAAAACTCCGGAGCATCCGGGCACAGCACATTGGCATTGGACTCAAACGCGCCAAACAGTTCCGGCAACGGTTCCGTTCTTTCAGGGAACCACCACGAATGCTGCACATCTGCCATGCCGGGCTGGATGGTGTCCGTAATATGCGTTTGCTGCCGTATGGACCCCGAGGGGGTGGAAATCACGGCCCAGTCGCCTTCTGCAAGCCCCAGCTCGGCAGCCGTATCCGGGTGGATGGAAACCAGCGGATTAGGCATACGCTTCCGCGCCTTCTCAATCTGCCGCTGCTCGGAATGATACATGGGCATATAGCGGCTGCCGGTAATAAGGACGATAGGATAGGCCTTTGCCACCTCTGCATCCGACCCCTTGGGGCTCCATACCGGCTCGCGATACCGCGGAAGCGGATCGGCCCCAAGCTCCGCAAAGATGGAAGACACCAGCTCCACCTTGCCGGAGGGAGTGCCAAACCCGTACGTTTCGTACTGCCGGTATTCCCTTCGTCCCAGCACGCCATTCTGTGCTGCCAGCCCTTCAAACGTCAACCCCACGGGCTCGAGGCAGTGATCATACACATCCTTGACCGTTTCCCATGGCCAGTATTGTTCCTGACCAAGCCGCAGCCCCAGCTGCCTGTAGAAATAGTAGCTGTCATGGCGCTCTTCGATGGGCTCTATTCCCTGCGGGCAGGCAACGCAGAAGCCGCTGGTCAGCCACAGTTCCGGCTGCTCAACCGTGGTGGAAGCGGGAAACACATAGTCCGCCATGGCTGCTGAGGGCGTCATGTAGTATTCCATAACCACGTACAGATCCAACGCCTTGAGCGCCTCAAAGACCTGCTGGGTATTGGGCAGGGCAAGCAGCGGATTATTGGCCAGCGTTATGGCCGCCTTCACCGGGTACGGCTTGCCGGTGATAATGGCGTTCATCACCTCCCGCGCATGTGCGAGGTTGGAATGCCAGGCTTCGGGCGCAGCGACATACCCATGGGGCAGCTTCCTGTTTGCGGCGGAATTCCGCTCCCAGCCGGGGAAGCCAAAGAACGGATACGTATCCGCTCCCAGCTGCTTGGCCCGCTGGCTTGCTGGGATCATGTCGTTCAGCTCCAGATACTCGGCATCGCGAATCTTTCCTACATCGCCCGCCATGCTGAACACATCGCCCCCCGGCACTTCCAGATTGCCGGTTATGGCCCGAAGAATCGCACGCCCCCTGGCGCACTGCGTGGCGTTGACGCCCTGCTTGTCCAGCCCCAGACCAAAGGGAATAACAGCCGGGGAAGCGGTTGCGTACACCCTGGCAGCCTCCACCACAAGCGCGGCAGGCACCGAGGTGATCTCCTCCACCTTTTCCGGCGTGTAGTCGGCAACAGATGCCGTGAGCTCCTCAAAGCCAACGGTCCAGTTTTCCACGAACGCCTTGTCGTACAGGTCATTTTCGATGATATAACGAATCCATCCCAACATCAGCGCCAGATCGGTCCCCGGGCGGACCTGCAACCATAAATCGGCCTTCTCCGCCTCCCTGGTCCTGCGCGGATCCACGACAATAAGCTTGGCTCCGTTCTTGCGGGCATGCACGATCTGCGGATACATGCCTACCGGGTTGGAATTGGAGGCATTGCACCCCCACAAGACAATACAGTTGGCGGCTGCGGCTTCACTGCCCATGACCATGCCGCCATAGGTGGCGTACTCGGTTGCATAACTGGGGCACATGCATATGGTGTTCACGCCGCATGTGTTGGGCGAGCCGAAGAGGTTGAAGAAACGTCGGCAATCCCAGTGGTAGGTGCGCTTCGTCCCATGGGTGAACGCCAAGGTTTCAGGGCCGTATTCATCCCGCAGCCGGGCCAGCTTTTCGGCCACTTCATCCAGCGCCTGCTCCCAGCTTATGCGCTCCCAACGGCCCTCACCCCTTGCGCCCACCCGTTTCAGGGGGTGATTCAGACGATCCGGATGATAAATATGGTCCAGCATCAGCCTGCCCCGCTCACAGAGCGCGCCCCGGGTGATCGGATGATCAGGATCGCCGGTAATTTTTACAACCTTGCCGTTCTCAACGTGCAGCAACGTACCGCATCTGGGGTGACACAACCCACAGTAACTTCTGCGAATTTCCATGGTAACACCTCTAGGTTAGTGCAGGCACAGCCCCTATTTGGCGTCTGACACCTCCCCGGAGGCTGACACCGAACTCCCCAACGAGTTGCATGGGCTTTACCCTTGTCTTAGTGCATGGCTCTCGCCACGGCGAGTATATCTGGTGCCAGCCTCTCTCAAATTAGACCATCGGTCAATTTAAAATAGACTTATAGTCTAAAAAAATGGTATCTGTACTCCACACCACCGTGTGGTACACGCGATACCAGTGCTTCCAAACCAGCAACCAGCATGCAGCCATGACCAACGCAAAAACAGAAAACACCCTGCCTCTGGCAAAGCCAGCCTCCAGACGCGGAGCTCCGCGAGGACCACGCAAGGCGCATGCGCGACGTGCGACCATCCTTGAGGCTGCCACCACGCTGCTCGTCGCCAAGGGATATGAATCCACAACCATGGATGAAATCGCTGCAGAAGCCGGCGTCTCCAAAGGCACTCTGTATCACTACTATGCAACCAAGGCCGAGCTGCTGCAGAGCCTGCGGCACGCCTTTGACAAGGAAATCGTACGCCGCATCCAGAGCGCCGTTGAACATGCCCCTGCCAACGACTGGCCTCAGCGCCTCAGGGCCTGGATTACCGGAGCAGCGCATGCATACTTTGCGATGAGTGAACTGCATGACGTGGTCGTGTACGGCTCCGGCATGCCCTTTCGCAACACCATGCAGGACTCCGAAATCACGCGAAACCTGAGCCGGCTCATTGCCGACGGGGCTCAGGCCGGCGCATGGCAGGTTGATGATCCTCACTGGATCGCCGTTACCATGTTCTACTGCTACCGGGGCGGCTGTGATGAAGCCATGCTCGGCGCCGTTCCGGCAGAAGACATTTCCGAAAGGCTTTACCCCATTTTCATGAGGATACTGGGCGTCCGGGAATAGCCAGTCCCCCTTCCCTTCCACACGCAAAAAGCCCCTTTCCGGAACACCGGAAAGGGGCTTTGCTCGTACGACAACAGTAAAGGACCGCTAGATGCGTCCTTCCTCCACGCCATGACAGGCCACCACACTGCCGCTTTCCAGCGTGCGGGCAACCGGCACTTCCTGTCGGCAGCGGTCATTGGCGTTGGGACACCGGCCATGGAACACGCAGCCCGTGGGCAGCTTGATGGGGGTGGGCACATCACCGGAAAGCTTGATGTGCTGGAACCCCTTGCCGATGCGCGGAATGGCCGAAAGCAGCGCCTTGGTATAGGGATGGCGCGGGTTTTCGAACAGCTCCTCGGAGGTGGCCAGCTCGCACAGCGTGCCGAGATACAGCACGGCCACGCGGTCCGAGATATGCTCCACAACGGAGAGGTCGTGGCTGATGAACAGGTAGGTCAGGTTGCGCTGTTCCTGCAGGTCCATCATCAGGTTGAGCACCTGCGCCTGAATGGAAACGTCCAGCGCGGAGATGGGTTCATCGGCCACGATGAATTCCGGGTCCAGCACCAGGGCGCGCGCAATGGAGATGCGCTGCCGCTGCCCGCCGGAGAATTCATGCGGATACCGTTCTGCCCAGACGGGATTGATGCCCACCTGATCCATCACTTCCGCAATCTTTTCCCGCACCTGATCACCGGAAAGCTCCGGCTTGTGAAAGCGCACGGGCTCTTCCAGAATCTGGCGCACGCGCATGCGCGGGTTCAGCGAGGCGTAGGGGTCCTGAAAGACCATCTGGGCCTTGGTGCGAAACGGTCGGCGCGCCGTGCCCTGCAGGTTGTCCATGCGCTGACCGCGATAGTGGATTTCGCCTGCGGTGGGCGGATACAGCCCGATGACCACGCGGGCCAGGGTGGACTTGCCGCACCCCGATTCACCCACCACGGAAAGGGTTTCCCCTTCCATGATGTCCAGGCTCACATTGTTCACCGCGTGCACCACGGAACGGTTACGCACGATCTTGCCGCCGGAAAAGGCCAGCTGGTCCAGCAGGCCGCCGGAGATATCAAAGTGCTTTACAACATTCTGTATGTGTAGAAGAGGCGTCTTCCCCATGACTACTCCAATTCGTGACACGCGGCGAAGACGCCGGATTGCTTTCGTTCAAGCTGGGGCACGGTGGTAAAGCACGCGCCCTTGCCCAGTTCGCAGCGGTTGTTGAAGGCGCAACCCACGGGAATCTCCGCAAGGTTGGGCATGCTGCCGGGAATCTGGTTCAGCCGCGATCCCGTGGCCGCTTCCGGCAGGGCCGCAATAAGGCCCCGGGTATAGGGGTGCTGCGGATTGCTGCAGACCTGTTCGGTCTCGCCCAGCTCCACAATGCTGCCCGCATACATCACCGCCACCTTCTGCGTTACCTGCGACACCACGCCAAGATCATGGGTGATGAGAATCAGCCCCATGTCCTCGGTGCGGCACAGCTCGAGCAGCAGGTCCATGATCTCGGCCTGAATGGTCACGTCCAGCGCGGTGGTCGGCTCGTCGGCAATAATCAGCGCAGGATCGGTCAGCAGCGCAATGGCAATGACGATACGCTGGCGCATGCCGCCCGAGAACTCGTGCGGATACTGCTTCAGCCGCTTTTCCGGCGAGTTGATGTACACCTTGCGCAGCTTGTCCATGGCAATGGCTTCCGCCTCCGCCTTGGAAACGTTGCGGTGCGCAAGCACGGTCTCCACCATCTGCGTCCCGATGGTCAGCACCGGGTTCAGGGTCATCATGGGGTCCTGGAAGATCATGCTGATGCGGTTGCCCCGCACCTTGCGCATCTCTTCCTGGGAAAGGGTCGCAAGGTCGCGCCCGTCAAACCAGACCGAGCCGTCGGCAATGAAGCCGGGCTTGGAGACAAGATTGATTATGGAAAAACCCGTTACCGACTTGCCCGCCCCGGATTCGCCCACAAGGCCGAGACGCTCGCCCCTGTTCAGCGTGAAGGAGACGTTGTTCACCGCGGTGAGCGCGCTGTCGCGCAGGGCGAACTTGACGGTAAGGTTCCGTACGTCAAGCAAGGTATCCATGTTCCCTAGTCCTTGTAGAGTTTGGGATTCAGGAAATCCCGCAGCCAGTCACCCAGCAGGTTGATGGAGAGCACCAGCAGCACCAGTACCAGCCCCGGGAACAGGGTAATCCACCAGCTGCCGCTGAGCACGTAGGTGAAACCGGACTTGATGAGCGAACCCAGCGAAGGCTGGTTGGCAGGCATGCCGAGGCCGAGGAAGGAAAGCGCCGCCTCGCTCATGACCGCATTGGCCACCTGCACGGTGGAGATGACCAGCACGGGGGTGAGCGTATTGGGCAGGATGTGGCGCCACATGATGCGCGTGGGCTTCAGCCCGATGACGCGCGCGGCCTCCACGTATTCCTTCTTCTTTTCCGCCAGTACCGAGGCGCGAACCGTGCGCGCGTACTGCGGCCATTCGGAAATGCCGATAACGAAGACGAGGAACGGCAGGGCGATGTCGGCATAGCCGCCCACACCCACGGCCGTCTGCAGGATGGCGCCGAAGAAAATGGCCACCATGTAGGACGAGAAGGAAAGCTGCACGTCCGTGATGCGCATCAGAATGGAGTCGATCTTGCCGCCCTTGTAGCCGGAGACCAGCCCCACCACGATGCCGAGCACGGCCTGCAGGGCGACGGCACCCAGCCCGATGAGCAGAGAGACGCGCGCGCCGTACAGGATGGTGGACCAGATGTCGCGGCCCTGGACGTCGGTGCCGAAGATGAACTTGCCGTGCGATATCCAGCGCGGCGCGATCTCGGCATCCAGAATATCGATGGCCGACCCGTCATAGGGGTTCTGGGTGGCCAGCAGGGGCGCAAACAGCGCCAGCAGCACCAGCACCAGCAGGATGAGGAAGCTGCCCACGGCCACGGGGTCGCGCAGAAAGCTGTACAGAAAGTAGGATTCCCTGAATTTCTTCCACATGGCTACTTCCTCCCCGAAACGCGGACCATGGGATTCACCAGGCCGTAAATGATGTCCACCACCGTGTTCACGGTGACGAAGAGCGCGCCCACGAAGATAAGGTAGGCGACCAGCAGGGAGGTATCGGAGCGTTCCACGGCCTCGATGAACATGAAGCCCATGCCCTGCCACTGGAACACGGTTTCCGTAAGGATGGTGTAGGCGATCATGATGCCGATCTGCACGCCGCCCACGGTAATGACCGGCAGCAGCGTATTCTTGAACCCGTGCACCATGAGCACCCGCCACGGGGTAAGCCCCTTGGCCCGGGCAAACTTCACGTATTCGGTCTGCAACACTTCCTTCATCTCGGCACGGATAAGCCGGATGAAGAGCGGCAGCATGATGGACGACAGGGCGATGGAGGGCAGAATGAGATGCTTCAGACCGTCCAGCGTGACCAGCCCGCTATCCCAGAACCCCCACAGCTGTACCGTTTCCCCTCGGCCGTATGAGGGCAGCCAGTGCAGTTCCACGGCAAAGATGTAGATGAGCAGGATGGCCGTCAGAAAGACCGGGACGGACACCCCGATGATACTGATGCCCATGAGACATCGGGACAGGAACGACTTGGGATGCACGGCGGCATAAATGCCGGCGGGAATGGAAACCAGCAGGATGATGAGGGCACTGCAGAAGACCAGCTCAAGAGTAGCCGGCGCCTTCTTCATGATGACCTCTGTTGCGGGTTTGCGGTAGAAGAACGATCTGCCGAGGTCGCCGTGGAGCGCCTTGTCCACAAAGCGTGTCCACTGGACCACGATGGGATCGTTCAAGCCAAGCTGATCCCGCAGGGCCTCGCGATCCGCGGCGGACACGGACATGCCGACCATTTCACGCACCGGATCCCCGAAGGAGTACTTGATGCCAAAGCCTATAATGGAGATGACGAACATGACGAGCAGAGCCTGCGCCACGCGTCGTATGATAAACGCAAACATAACGGTATAGTATCTTTATGAGTTAGGGGTACGTCCAGGCAGTTGCCCAGACACGGGAGAACCGGCGCGCAGCCGGTTCCTCTTTTTCGGCCCTTTCCAAAGTTGCCTAGTTGCGACGGCGGACGCCCGCCGCCGCTCAAAGCCACTCTGAAAAGGAGAAACCGGGGCGGATTGCATCCGCCCCGGTACACTTTTCTGGATTATTCCATGACGAGGTCGCCAAAGTAGGGGAAGTCCATGCCATTCACGATGGCCTGGGCATTCTTCGCATGCTTGGAAGCGGCCCAGGAAAGGTCCTGCCAGTGCAGCGGAACAAAGGCTGCGTCTTCGTACAGGATCTTTTCCACCTGCTGCAGCATGGCGGAGCGCTTGGCAACGTCGGTTTCGGCGTTGGAATCAGCAATGAGCTTGTCAACTTCGGGGTTGCAGTAGTTGCCGGAGTTGTACTGGCCCATGCCGGTTTCCTTGTTGGGGCACATGAGCAGGTACTCGGTGAAGTTGGCGGAGTCTTCGGTGTCGGAGTGCCAGCCGATCATCTGGATGTCGGCCACCTGTGCATCAAACTCATCCCAGTACTGGGCCTTGGGCATGGTCTTCAGGTTCACCTTGATACCGATCTTGTCCATCATGGACACGAAGGCCTGGGCAATGGCTTCGTCCTTCACGTACCGGTTGTTGGGGGCGATCATGGTCACTTCGAAACCGTTTTCGAAACCGGCTTCCTTCATCAGCTGCTTGGCCTTTTCAACATCGAAGCGGGGGGTAAGGTCCGCAACGTAGCCAAGGTAGCCCTTGGGGCTCTGCTGGCCGGCGGGGGTGGAGCGGCCCTTGAGGATCTTTTCCACGATGCCCACGTTGTTGGTGGCGTACACAACTGCCTGACGCACGCGCTTGTCGGCAAAGGCGGGCACGCGCTTCTGGTTCAGCTGCAGGGTGATGATACGGGTGCCGGAAAGGGTGATCAGGTTCACGTTTTCGGCGGCATCCAGACCATCATAGTTCTGCGGAGGCACGGGCTGAATCCAGTCCACATCGCCGGAAAGGATGGAGGAAACTCGGGTAGCTTCGTTGGCGATGGGCTTGAAGTCAATCACGTCCAGGTTGCCGCGGGGGCCCCAGTAGCCGTCGAACTTGGTGAGAAGAAGGCGTACGCCCTGCTCACGTTCGGTGACCACGAAGGGACCGGTGCCGGATTCGTTGTCGTTGGCAAAGGAGGGGCCGGACTTCACGATGGCGCCCTTGTCCTGACCGGCGGCATCCTTGCCAGCGTAGAACTTGCTGTCCATGGGGAAGATGTAGGTAGCCATGTTCATGAGCAGGGGGTAGGCAACCTTGGTCTTCAGGTCCACGGTGTAGTCATCGACCACAACGGCGGGTTCGAACACTTCGAACAGGCCCTTGAAGTCGGGAGAAATCTTCAGACGATCAAGCGTCCAGGCCACGTCCTTGGCGGTGAAATCGTTGCCGCTGTGGAACTTCACGCCCTTGCGCAGGTAGAAGCGGACGGTGAAGGGGTCGGTACGTTCCCACTTCTCGGCCAGACGGCCTTCGAACTGCATGTCCTGGGTCCAGCGCACCAGCGGATCAAACACCATATGCGAGTACTGCAGCATGCCGCCGGACAGCTGTACATGCGGATCAAGAGAAACCGGGTCGGCGTCCATGGCCAGACGCAGCACCTTCTGTGCGGCTACGACCGGAGCAACTTCCTTCTTGGCCTCTTCCTTCTTCTCGTCCTGGCCGCAGCCAAAGACCAGCAGCGCTGCAACGAGCATGAGCGCAACCAAGCTAAAACGTTTCATCCAATACCTCCGTACGCGATAAGATAATGTCCTGTTGCAATAAAAGGCACACGCAAGCCGGGAGGAAACGATCCAGAGGTCTCTTGCCCACGGCCTCTAATCCTCCCTGCACCCAATAAGTGAAAGCATTATATGCAACCCGGGAATCTCCCGTAAGTCAAGCGGTTTTTGACTAAAATATGTCATTATTGTGAAAACAGGGTTTGGAATACACAATTGTCGGATACATTTTTGCACACCTCTGCGCCCACTCTGCGCATAAGACGACAGTATCGCAGGGGTCACCCTTCCCGCACGCTGCGGAACCACTGGGCCACAGTCTCTTGCAGGCAACGGCACGGCTGCGCAAAATCCACCAAGGGTGGCACGACCCCACATACGGACACTCCGCCCTCCTGCTCCACGGCTGCCACGTTTTCACGCACCATGACACCGGAAGCCACCACTGCGGGATGCTGCACCAGCACCACACCGGCAACGGGAATTTCCCGCGTCCGCAGGGCCTCCAGCGTAAGCAGGGTATGATTGATGGTGCCGAGCCCGGCCCTTCCCACCACCACGGCACGGATGGGCGCATCCTCCACGCCCTCCACCCCTCCCGGGCCGCTGCGCATCAAATCCGCCATGCAGCACGCCCCGGTCACGGGCACCAGCACGCCCCCCGCTCCCTCGAACACCACGGCGTCATGCGTTTTGCACACCTTGGCCATGTGGTTCAGTAACGCGCGAACATCCACCGTGGTCCCGGCATCCCGGGCCGCAAAGAGCGGCGCCTTGGGAGCAGCGAACCGCAACCCCACGGACCGTCCGAGCACGGTTTCCGCCGATTCTCCGGCCAAACCGTCCCCAGTCCCCCCTATCCCGGCCCCGGCAGGCGCAAGCCAGGGGCAGTGCCAGTAGACAAACAGGGCGTCACTGTCGGCGTCCATCAACGTGTGGCATCCCGTCTGAATGGGCTTGCAATAGTGCGGCGCGTAGCCCAGCGCAGCCAGTTCGCGCATGAGCAGCATGGACACCACGGTCTTGCCCACCCCCGTATCCGTTCCGGTGACAAAGAGACGGAGCGGCGGCTTCTGCTGTGCATTCATCGCATGACTCCCGTTTCCGGCTGCGCTTGAAGGCAACCGGGCAGAACGTCGGCCAGCGCATCGGCCAGCCGCGCCACATGCCCGTGCCCATGTCCGGCCGTCAGGCTGATGCGCAGGCAGGCCCTGCCCTCCGGCACCGTGGGATGCCGGGCGGCGAAGACCAGCTGCCCACGTGTGCGCAGGGCACGGGCAAGCCGGACGGCACGGGTGGCATCGCCCACCTCCACGGCCAGAATGTGCGCGGCACCATGGACCGCCACGCCCGCATCGGCAAGCATGCGCCCCACAGGACAGGCCGTTTCGGTCAGGGCATGACGCAGGTGCACGGACAGTGCGGCCAGATGCTCCCGCTGCCTGTCCATGTCCGCCACCCGCTCCAGCCCCGCCCGGGCGCTGGCAGCCATGGCCGGAGAGACCGCCGTGGAATGGATGACCGGCGAGGCGAAATTGGAGAGAAACGCCCCGAACCCCTCCGGCATCAGGACAAAGGCTCCGGAAAGCCCGAACGCCTTGCCCAGGGTTCCCACAATGATGTCGGCCCCGATGGACGTGTCGGCGAACGCGCCATCAGACGCCCCACCCGCCCCGCGCACGGCGGCATGCCCGGCCACCCCAACCCCCTCGCGGCCCAGCGCGCCCACGGCATGCGCCTCGTCCACAATGGTGAAGGCCCCGTGGCGATGCGCCACGGCATGCAAAGCGGCCACGTCCAAGAGGTCGCCGTCCATGCTGAACAGGGATTCCGTCAGGATGACAGGCTGCACGCCCGCCGCGTCGCCGGATCTTGCCTTTCGGGAAAGTTTGCGGTCGAGTCCCGCCAGGTCCCCATGCGGATAGCCGACGGGAAGAGGTCCACAACCCGCCTCCGCGTCATGCACGATGCCCCGCAGGGCGTGGGCCATGCTGGCATGGATGCGCCGGTCAAAGGCAATGGTCCCCGCATGGTTCAGCAGACCTGCAACGATCGCCAGATTGGCCTGATAACCGCTGGGCAGAAACAGGCATTCCGCATAGCCGAAGTGTTCGGCAAAGGCTGCCTCACACGCCGCCACGTCCTGCAGGTTGCCGGTCACCAGCCGGGAGGAGGACGCCGAGGGGGCATGTCTGACATGACAGTCCGCCACGGTCCGCTGCCAGTCAGGACAGGTGGCGAGCCCCAGATAGTCGTTGGACCCGAAATTCACCAGCCGCATGCCCTCCACGGTCACATGCACGCCCGCCCGTGCCTCGATCGTATCCGGCACACGCCCGAGCCCCGCCGCATGGCGGGCGGCAAGGCGCATGGCAAGGTGCTCGCGCAGCCCGACGGCCCGCGCGCGATGCGGTTTCGAATGCATGGTTACCCCTCCCTTGTGCAGACCTGAAACAGCCGTTCATAGCGGGGTCGCAGCACAGCCTCCGGAAACTGCGGGGAATAGGGCACGCTGGCGCACAGCAGCTCCCCCCGGGCCACGGAAACACCCTCCACGCCCTTCTCCACCGGAAGCAGATGACAGGCGACCGTGTAGCCGGCCCCTGCTTCCGTCTCCCCGGTCCGGATCACCGAGCATTCCAGCACCCCGCAAAGCCGAGCCTCTTCCCCACTCTCCGCAGCAAAGACCACCTCGCGGACTCCCAGCAAAAATGCATGGCGGCCGAAATCCAGTGCCGCGCGCAGGTGCAGGGCCGCCGCCTGCGCCATGCATTCCACGGCCAGCCAGACCGGCGCACGGTCCAGCCGCGTACGGGTCACCATGTGTTCCGAATCATGGCTGACAATGGCGTCCAGCATGATAAATGAATCCACGCCGCCCGTGACAACACGCTCCATCACGCCTCCTCCGGCCACATATCCACAACCAATGCAGCGTTCTGGCCCCCGAACCCGAAATTCTGCAGCAGGACCGTATGAACCGTGTGCGCAGCGCGAACCGAACACTCCGAGCAATCCTGCGCTGCCGGTCCGGCAAACCGCAGCGGAGCAATGGGCGCCTGCAGGTTGCGCACCGCAGGCAACATGCCGTGCCGCAGGGTCGCCAGACAGACGGCAAGTTCCAGAGCGCCGCAGGCCGCGGCCCCGTGTCCCAACCAGGACTTGAGGGCCAGCACATGCGGACCGGATCCGAACACCCGGTCCAGCAGGGCCGCCTCCATGGCGTCATTCAGAATTGTGGAGGTGCCGTGCGCGCTCACCACCGACACCTCTTCCGGACGGCAATGCGCCTCACTCAGGGCGGAACGGACGGCCCGTTCGGTCTGCACCCCTTCCGGGTCCGGAGCCGTCATGGCGTGCCCGTCCATGGTATTGCCGTAGCCGCGGACCTCGGCCAGAATGCGGGCCTTGCGGGCCACGGCATGCTCCAGCGATTCCAGCACGAACACGGCCCCGCCTTCCCCCGGCACAAAGCCGCACCGTCCGGCATCAAAAGGACGGCTCGCCGCTTCGGGCGTCGATACAAATTCTTCGGAACGGCAGAGCGCTCCGGCCTTGGCATACCCGAGCAGTCCGCCCGGATTCAGACGGGAATCCCCTCCTCCGGCCAGCGCCATGGGCTGCACCCCGTGCCGTATCGCCCTGTAGGCCGTGCCCACGGCCATGAGCGATGCGGCGCAGGCCGTGCCCAGCGTGGCGTTCTCGCCATGCAGGCCGCATCGCCGGGCAATGGCCGAAGCTGCCGAGTTGGGCAGATAGCGCAGCAGCCACAGAGCCTGCAGACCGTCATGATCAAGGCCGCCGGGCACCACGCCGCCATTGCGCTCAGCCTGTTCCCGCGCCGACCCGAGGGGGAAATCCGCCGTGATATCCAGATTGGGCCCCATGCCGAGGTAGCACCCCGCACCGGCAGAGACCGGCAGTACCCCGTCCGCATAGCCCGCATCCCGCAGGGCCTGCACGGCGGCAGCCAGCGCAAACCGGGCCCCACGCGCAAGATAGCGCAGGTGCTTCCAGCGCCCCGCATACGCCGCGCAATCGAAATCCGGCACGGGAGAGACGGCCATGCCCGCCAGATCGGCGACTTCCGGCTCCCGCATACGCGAAGAGAATCCGGTACGCCCTGCAAGAACCCAGGCCCGGATCGCGGCCGCACTATTACCCAGCGGCGAGATGCAGCCGCAGCCGGTAATGACCACCC
>QKEJ01000002.1 GCA_003252375.1 Halodesulfovibrio sp. | reverse complement strand
CGGGACGGGCCTGCAGGAGACCCTGCAGGCGTTGGGCATACGCCATCTCGTGGTGGCGGGCATGATGTCGCTGATGTGCGTGGACGCCACGGTGCGGGCGGCCTTTGACCTTGGTTACGAGTGTACCGTGCTGCATGACGGGTGCGCGGCGCGCGGACTGGAATTCGGCGGGGTTGTCGTTCCGGCGGCGCAGGTGCATGCGGCCTTTATGGCGGCCCTGTCCATGCGGTACGCCAGAATGGTCCGGTGTGCGGTCTATGCGGAGCAGCTTGTCCCGTAAGGGACGCAACGACGGAATGACGAACCATAAAAAAGGCCGTATCTTAAGCAGATACGGCCTTTTTGCGTGTGCCACCGGGAACGTGTGGTGCTGTGTGGGGTTTTCATAGCCAAGCGTATATTGGAGACTGGCTGTTGTTCCCGGCAGACACGACGAAGGAGTATGGAGGAGTTCTGGTACCTTGCGGTACCGGTCACAATAAGGTTGCCGACTTACCGTGACCAACGGAGTGTCCCAAGGAGGTAGTGGACTGTTCCGTCAGGGTTGCGACCTTTGTCCTGTCTGGTTGCGATTGGGTATATCCAAGAGGCGTGCCAAAAGTGCGAGCACTCTGTAACATGCTTATTTTATTCGCTATAAAATTATATCCTGGCAGTAGGGAATATCACGGTGTTGCATTATGCAATACCATGAAAACGATTTTCATTTGCAAAGCTGAAATGATTGAATTTTCCATTTTGTTGCATTTTGCAATGTGTTGCATTTTGCAATGAAAAATGTCGAAAACGGAAGGTTTCCGCAGAATTGTCACGGAAATGGCGGAGGATTGTGGCTGGTCAGGCGTCTATGCCGTATCGCTGCAGTTTGCGCCACAGGGTGGCCCGGTCGATGCCGAGAATCTTGGCGGCCTGTCCCTTGTTGAACTGCACCCCTTCAAGCACCTTGAGAATGTGGCGACGTTCCACCTCTGCCAGAGGCAGCAGGCCTTCGTCCGTCTGCACGTCATGGGGGGTCATGCTGGGGGCCTTGTGGAATTCCTGCGGCAGGTGACGCAACTCTATGGTGGAGCCGTCGCACAGGACCACCGCGCGTTCGATGAGGTTTTCCAGTTCCCGCACGTTGCCGGGGAAGGGATGGGCCATCAGGGTGCCCAGCACCTCGTCGTCCATGCCGGTGACCTGTTTCTTGAAGGCCGTGGCGAACTTTTCGATGAAGTAGTGGCAGAAGAGGGGAATGTCATCCACACGCTCGCGCAGGGCGGGAAGCTTGAGCGTAAATACGTTCAGCCGGTAGAAGAGGTCCTGCCGGAAGCGGCCCCGCTCCACGTCCTTTTCGATGTCCCGGTGGGTGGCCGCCATGAGCCGCACGTCCACGGGAATCTCTTCGGTGCCGCCCACACGCACCACGGTGCGTTCCTGCAGCACTCGCAGGAGCTGGACCTGCATGCCCAGCGGCATTTCGCCCACTTCGTCCAGCAGCAGGGTGCCCTGGTGCGTTGCCTCGAACACGCCTGCCTTGGTGCGCTGGGCGCCGGTGTAGGCACCCTGCTCGTGGCCGAAGAGTTCGTTGGCCAGCAGTTCGGCATTGAAGGCCCCGGTGTTCACGGCCAGAAACCGCTTGTCCGAGCGTGAGCTGAGGCGGTGGACCATCTTGGCGACCATTTCCTTGCCGGTGCCCGTTTCCCCCTGAATGAGCACGGTACAGTCCAGCGGAGCCACCCGGGCTATCTCGCGCTTCAGGGCCTGCATCTTGGCGCTCTTGCCGATCAGCATGGGCATGGCCTGCTGGCCGCGCAGCATGTGACGCAGTTCCATCAGTTCCTGTTGCAGCTGGCTTTTTTCAAAGGCCTTCTGGATGACAATGACCAGGTCGGCCGGTTTGTCCGGCAGGGGCAGGTAGTTGTACGCGCCCATCTGCATGGCGCGCACGGCGGCGTCCACGGTGGCCGAGCGGGATACGAGGACAACCTCGGTTTCCGGGGTGTTGCCCTTGATGACCTTGAGCAGGGTCTGCTTGTGGGCGTGGTGCTCCTCCAGCGCGGCAACAACAACCGAGAAGTCCATCTGGGCGAGGGTGGCGCGGGTCTCGTCGTGGTTCTTTACATGCGTGACCTGCAACCCCGCCTCGCGCAGCACGCCGGGCAGCCCGGAGAGGGAGTCGTTGTCCTTGTCGACGACAAGTACGTCACCGCGCATGAGTATATCCTTGGAGGAAAAGCATTCGCGCAGAATAGGGGCGGTGCGGGGTGCTGTCAACGAGCCTGTTCAGACGCTGCGGCCGCAAGCCGTTCTGTGTCGTACGTCCTGCGGGCCTGGGCGCGTATGGCGGCCGCCTCTTGCCCATCTATGCCCAGCAGGCGCAGGAATCGGGCATGCTGCTCCGGTGCCGAATGTTCGAAGTCTGCATGCCAGCGGCGCATGGCCTCTTCTGAAAACCCGGCATCGGCCAGAAGGGTGGTCCAGAGTTGCTTGGTCATGGGCATCGAGGAGGCCGCTCCCGGCATGTCGTCCAGCCCGAGAAGACCGGCGATGATGGTCTGCTGGTTGCGCAGCAGCATCATTTCGCGGTGCACCTCCTCGAGCCGGGCTTCAAGAAGCGCGGCAAGAGGCCCGCGCTGTGCCGCAGGGCCCCTGCCACTGGTATCGTCCTTGCCGAGGGGGCTAAGGATGCGGGCAATGTCGGCCAGCGGGAGACCGGCGTCGCGGAACAGGCAGATGCGCCTGAGCCGCTCGGCGTCCTCTTCCGAATAGTGACGGTATTCGCCGGGGGCGTGCGAGGAGGGGGGCAGCAGGCCGATCCTGTCATAGTAGAGCAGGGTGCTGCGCGAAAGCCCGAACCGCCGTGCCAGTCTTCCCACCGTGTACATTGCCTGTCCTAGGAGGTGCGTCCGAGCATGCGCGCCACTTCCGGTTGCGGAAGGCACGTGCCCGTGGCGCAGTAATGGTTGAGCATCAGCTCCAGGCCCTGTATGAGGTCCGAGAACTGCTGCTGGGTGCTCTCTTCCACCATGGCGTTGCCCGTGGCGTTCAGTCCCGTGTACTGCTGTCGCCAGTGCAGCCGGCTGCCTTCACCGTCCCGCCGGATGCGGATGGAGTACAGGGTGGTACGGTCGCCGTTGCAGCGGACAAAGGCGATGGCCTCATTCGGTTCGTACCGGCAGACCACCCACGTATCCGTCGCATTCGATACGTTTGTCGCAGGCGTGCCCGCGTCCCCTTCGGCTGCCGGAAGTTCCGTTTGGAAGACGCAGCCTGGTTCGGCAAAGCCGGTTGCCGAATATAACAGGGTGCCCTGCCAGGAATCAATCCAATCATATTCGCGTACCGGGCAGAGCAGCGGGAATACGGTTTCCGGCGGTGCCGCCACGTACATGAACGCCTCGACATCCTTTCTGATTGCTGTATGCATGGTGCCTCCTT
This sequence comes from Halodesulfovibrio sp., assembly GCA_003252375.1. Lineage (GTDB taxonomy): Bacteria > Desulfobacterota > Desulfovibrionia > Desulfovibrionales > Desulfovibrionaceae > Halodesulfovibrio. The sequence continues at coordinate 9,693 of QKEJ01000002.1, read as the reverse complement.
TGGGTGTGCATGTATCGTGTCTAGGGGGTGAAGTTGTAGACAGGTCAAGCCGCTGTGTGAAAAAGTGTGCCCCTTTGTTCCTCGTGTTCGCCGGGGTGACTGCAGGACTGGCGTGAAGAGGTTGCGCCTTGCCATCCGTGCGCCAATGGAGCAACAATGTCCGGAGCCTCGTTTCGGATATGCTTTCGGGAACGGATGCAGCCCTATGGGGGCGGGATAACGGGAAGGACAGGATGGCCGCAGTGGCTGAACGGGGAAGCCCGCAGGTGGAGACCGGAATGGTGTGGAGCGTATGAAAGCTGATTTCTTCAATGTGCTGAGTGTGGCGGACTTTGTGCGGGTGCTGCGGGATTTCGTGCCCCTGAATGCGGAGTTTGTGCCCTTTGATGCGACCGACGGCCGGGTGCTGGCGCAGGACGTGATTTCGCCGGAGGACCTGCCCATGGCGCCCCGGTCCTGCATGGATGGGTATGCCATCCGGGCACAGGATATTTTTGGCGCATCGGAAATGAACCCAGCCTATCTTGAGCGGGTGGGGACGGTGCGCATCGAGGCACCGGCGGATTTTGTCCTGCGCGGCGGCGAGTGTGCGTCCATTGTTACGGGCGGGGTGCTCCCGGAGGGAGCCGATGCCGTGATCATGGTGGAGCACACCGAAGACCTGGGCACGGGCACGGTGGAGATGCGCAAATCCCTTGCTCCGTGCGACAACGTGATGCTGCGTGGCGAGGATGCCGAGGCCGGGCGGGTGGCCCTGTATGCCGGTACGCTGATGCGCCCGCAGGAAGTCGGGCTGCTGGCCGCGCTGGGCGAGGATGAGGTGGCCGTGTACAAGCGCCCCTCCATCGCCATCCTTTCCACCGGCGACGAACTGGTGCCGGTAACGCGCAAGCCCGCCGTGGGGCAGGTGCGGGACGTGAACAGTTCCATGCTGGCCTGCAGCATCCGCCGCGCCGGGGGCATCCCCGTGCAGTACGGGCTGATCAAGGATGATGTGGACAGCCTGGAAGCCGCCGTGCGCAAGGCGCTGGCGGAAAATGATGCGGTATTTCTTTCGGGGGGCAGTTCCGTGGGAACGCGCGATCTGACCGTGGAGGTCATGGAGCGCATAGAGGGGATGCAGGTGGTGAACCATGGGGTGGCCATCAGCCCCGGAAAGCCGCTCATCCTTGCCCGCGCCGGCAACAAGGCCGTGTGGGGGCTGCCCGGGCAGGTGGCCTCCGCGCAGGTGGTCATGTTTGTGCTGGGCATGCCGTTCGTGCGGCATCTTGCCGGGATGCGCAACGCCTTTGACCAGCGCTACTGGCCTGCGCGCCGGGCGGTGCTGACCCGCAACCTCGCCTCCAAGCCGGGCAGGGAAGATTACGTGCGCGTCAGCGTGGATGCTTCCGGCGACGTGCTGCGTGCAACGCCCGTACTGGGCAAGTCCGGTCTGCTCAGAACCCTGATTTTGTCGCAGGGGGTGATTCGCATTCCCTCGGACAGTGAAGGCGTGTATGAGGGGGCGGAGTGTGATGTCCTGCTGTTCTGATACAGCTTTGGTGTAACAAGTCTTCGGAGAACGCATGCGTATTCTGTTTTTTGGTGATGTGATGGGCAAGCCCGGTCGGGTGGTGCTGAAGAAGAAACTGCCGGAACTGCGTGCGCGTCTTGGCGCAGACATGGTCATTGCCAACGGCGAGAATGCGTCCGGCGGCGTGGGGCTCACATCCGACGTGCTGCGTGAAATGCTCGGGGTTGGCGTGGACGTGGTCACCACGGGGAATCACGTCTGGAAGCATCGCGACCTGTACGGTACGCTGGACAAGGATTCACGCGTGGTCCGCCCGGCCAATTATCCTGACGGTACGCCTGGACGGGGCATGACCATCTTCGAGCATCCCGCAGGCTATCGCGTGGCCGTGCTTAATCTTCAGGGCCGTACCTTCATGGATGACGTGGAGTGCCCCTTTCGGACTGCCGACGCCCTGCTTGCCTCCCTGCCAGACGATGTGCGCATCCGGTTTGTCGATTTCCACGCCGAGGCCACCAGTGAGAAGAAGGCGCTTGGCTGGCATCTCGATGGCCGCGTCAGCGCCATGATCGGCACTCACACCCACGTGCAGACCGCCGATGCCATGCTGCTGGACAAGGGCACCGCCTACCTGACCGATGCCGGGATGTGCGGCGTGGAGGCCTCGTGCCTCGGCATGGACAAGGAGGTCATCATGCGCCGGTTCCTTACCCGGCTCCCGCAGCGGTTCATCCTTGCCAAGGGGGAGGCCACGGTGAACGGCGTGCTTGTGGACGTCTGCCCGGAAACAGGCGGAGCCACGCACGTGGAGCTGGTCCGCGAGTAGGCGCGCAAGCCCGCTCCGGCGGTGCGGAACCCCTCTTGTGCATTGACAGATCGCCCGTTCTCTGCAAGACCCTCTTACACATTTCATACAGCGAAAGAGAGAGTCATGGATATTGAGAAGCAGCTTGAGATAATCCAGCGCGGCTGCGCTGAACTCATTAATATCGAGGAGCTTCGCAAGAAGCTGCAGCGCGGCACTCCGCTGCGCGTCAAGATGGGGTTTGACCCCACGGCGCCGGACCTGCATCTCGGCCACTGCGTCGCCATCCACAAATTGCGCCACTTCCAGGAGTTGGGGCATACCGTCATCTTCCTCATCGGAGACTTCACGGGCATGATCGGCGACCCTTCCGGCCGCTCCGAAACCCGCCCCCCGCTGACGCGCGAGGATGTGCTGCGCAATGCCGACACCTACAAGGAACAGGTCTTCAAGATCCTTGATCCGGCAAAGACCGAAGTCCGTTTCAACTCGGAATGGATGGACAAGTTCGATGCGGCCGACTTCATCCGTCTGGCATCCCGCTACACCGTGGCGCGCATGCTGGAGCGCGACGACTTCGAAAAGCGCTACAAGAGCAACACCCCCATCTCGGTGCATGAATTCCTGTATCCGCTGGTGCAGGGGTATGATTCCGTGGCCCTGAAGGCCGACATTGAGCTCGGCGGCACGGACCAGAAGTTCAACCTGCTCATGGGCCGTCATCTGCAGTCGCAGGAAGGGCAGGAGCCCCAGTGCATCATGACCATGCCGATTCTGGAAGGGCTGGACGGCGTGAAGAAGATGTCCAAGTCCTACGGCAACTACATCGGCGTGAACGACGAACCGGCCGACATGTTCGGCAAGGTCATGTCCATTTCCGACGAGCTCATGTGGCGCTACTACGAACTGGTTTCGCGCAAGAGCCTTGATGAGATCGCCGTGCTCAAGCAGGGCGTGGAGTCCGGAGAAGTGCATCCCAAGGTTGCCAAGGAGCAGCTGGCCGCCGATATCGTGGGCCAGTACCACGGCGACGATGCGGGGCAGGAAGCGTTGCAGGGCTTCAATGCCGTGTTTGCCAAGGGCGGCGTGCCCGACGACATGCCGGAGCATACCTGTGCGCAGGGCGAGGCTTCCGCTCCGGCGGTCTTCCTTGCCGACGCGGGGCTGAGCAAGTCGCGCGGCGAAGCCAGACGGCTTATCAAGCAGGGCGCCTTGAGCATTGACGGGGAAAAGGGCGAGGACGCCGATACGCCGCTTGATCGAGGGGAATATGTGATCAAGCTTGGCAAGAAGCGCTTCCTGAAACTGGTAGTGCAATAGTTTCGTAAAAGCTGTATACAGAGGCCGCGTTACAGCGGCCTTTTTCAATGAAGCGACACCAATGAACAATCATGCGCATTCCAGACTGACGGTCCTCATGTCGGTGCGGAACGGGGAGCCCTACGTACGGGAAACCGTGGCTTCCGTTCTGGCCCAGACCCATGCTGACTTTCAGTTTCTGATCATCGACAATGCGTCCCGGGACAATACCCGGAACATCATAGAGGCGTTCGGCGACGAGCGCATCGAGCTGGTGGCCCTGCCGCAGGATATGGGACAGACCGGCGCCCTGAATCTGGGGCTGGCCCGTGCCGAATCCGAATATGTGGCCCGGCTTGATGCGGACGACGTCTGTCTGCCCACCCGGCTCGAACGGCAGCTGGCCTTTCTGGACGCGCACCCCGACGTCGCCCTTGTGGGGACGCAGGCGCAGAATATCGACCAGCACGGCAATCCGCTGCATGTGACGGATTTTCCTCTGGAGCACGACGCCATTCTGGGCTTCATGCCCATCACCAATCCCATCGTGCATCCTTCGGTCATGTTCCGCCTTTCGGCCGTGCGGGATGTGGGCGGCTATGACGGCACCATTTCCTATGCCCAGGACCTGGCTTTGTGGATTGCCCTTGCCGAGAAGTACCGGCTGGCCAATCTGCCCGAGGCGCTTTTGAAGCTGCGCCTGCATCCGGGGCAGGAGACGCGTAACGCCGCCCTGCGGACTCGCAGGCTGCGCGACAATCTGGCGTTGTCTCTGCGTATCTATGATATGCGGAACGCCGATGGTGACACCCGGACCCTGGCCATGCTGCGGCATCACTGCATGCATTTCCTGCTCGGTGAACGGCGCGAGGCGCTGCTCGGGCTGTGCAGGACCCTGCTGACGCAGCCGCACAGGGTGCTCTTCAACAGACGGATCGTTGCGGCCCTGCGTTATGCATGGACCAAGATGCGCCGCCGCGGCGGCGGACAGTAGCGCCGGGTGGACCGGCGCAAGGGATCAAACAGCAGACTACCGGCCAGGGAGGTCGCGTGCGCATTCTGGTTTTCGGCAGCTATGCCCCTTCACTGGTGAACTTTCGCGGCCCGCTGTTGCGCGCCCTGCTGGCTGCCGGCCACACTGTCATTGCCGCGGCTCCCGACCTTGATGCGGAGACTGTGCGCACCCTGCATGCCATGGGCGTGGAGACCGCGCAGGTGTCCCTCAGCCGCAAGGGGATGAACCCGCTGCGCGACCTGGCCGCCCTGACCGCGCTGGTCCGGGATATTCGCGCTCTCGCACCGGATGTCATGCTTTCCTACACCATCAAGCCGGTCATCTACGGCTCCATTGCAGCCCGACTGGCGGGGGTGCCCCGCATTCACGCCATGGTGGAAGGACTGGGATACGCGTTCAACGGCCGCGGCTTCCGCCGTGCCGTGCTGGCCGTTGTTGCCGGCATGCTCTATGCGGCGGGGATGTGCGTCTGCCGTTCCGTCTTCTTTCTGAACGAGGACAACCGGGAATTCTTCCGCCGTCACCACATCATTTCCCGCCGTCGCCGCACCTGTCTGGTGAACGGCACCGGCATCGACCTTGATCATTACGCCCCTGTCCCGCTGCCCCAGGACCATGCCGAACGCCCGGTCTTTCTGTGCATTGCCCGCCTGCTGCGTGAAAAGGGCGTGGCCGACTTTGCCGCTGCCGCCCGGCTCGTGCGGCAGGAGTGCCCGCAGGCCGTGTTCCGGCTGGTCGGGCCCTTTGATCCTGGTGTAGACAGCGTGCGCGAGGCTGACGTGGCCGAGTGGCGGACATGGATGGAGATTCCGGGCCCCACGGCGGATGTGCGTCCGGCCATTGCCGGATGCAGTGTCTATGTGCTGCCCTCGTACCATGAGGGGGTGCCGCGCACCACGCTGGAGGCCATGAGCATGCAGCGTGCCGTTGTGACCACCGATGCGGTGGGCTGCCGGGAAACCATGCATGACGTATCCGCGCAGCCCGATGCCCAGGGCATCCGCACGGGGCGCAACGGCCTGCAGGTGCCCGTGGGAGATGTGCCCGCGCTGGCGCAGGCCATGCTCCGGCTGGCCCGTAATCCCGAGTTGGTCACCCGCATGGGTGAGGCGTCGCGGCGGTATGCCGAGGAGCGCTTTGACGTGCACAAGGTGAACAGGGCCATTCTGCAGGAGATGGAATTGCTGTAGGGGCGCGGGACCGTGCTGCCCGTGTCCGTGAGTGCCGATACAATCGATACCTTCGGAGGGAAGCCGTATGTCCGATCCCGTGTTCGAACTGGCGCAGGCCGAGGCTCTGGTGGCCCGGTTTCAGATTCTGCTGGATGGCACGCCGTCCGAGGCGGTGCATGTCCGCGTGGCGGACGATGCGTGGACCCTTGCCGAGATCGTGGGGCACCTCATTGATTCCGCCGCCAACAACCATCAGCGGTTCGCCCGGCTGCGTCTTGGTGATCTGGACGATTTTCCCGGCTATGACGCGGAACCGTGGGTTGCGGCCCAGCAGTATGACCGCTGCGCGTTCTCCCTTTTGAAGATCCTGTGGGGCAGCTATAACCTTCTTGTGCTGCACCTTGCCGCCACCATGCCGGAACAGACCCGGAGCAATGTCTGGAACCGTGAGACGGGGCCGTTGACACATGGCTTCCTTGTGGCGGACTACTACCGCCATCTGCAGGATCACGTGGAGCACTACGCCCGGCGTCTGGCCGAGATTCAGGCTCTTGCAGGAACGCGGTAGCCCTTTTCTCCTATTCCCCTGCTTCCCTGCTTTCCGGTTCAGGCTGTGCCGCCTTCTGGACCATCCCCCTCGTCCTGCCGAAATCGTCAGGCAGCATCCGCTCATGATATTCCTTCAGGGAAAGATTGGCCGTGCTCCGGGTGATATCCTCGTACAGGCTGCCGAAGGTCCGGTTGATGAATCCGAACCGGGCCGTCATGGGGTAGCGTCCCGTGGTTACGTGGTGCGAGGCCAGCGCGAGTATGATGTCCGTGAAGCGGATGGATTCCGGCGGTGAGGCGAGGGAGAATGACGGCTCGTCGTCGCAGGTCTGCACCACAAGCCCTGCCTGCCGCATCACGTCCATCACGTTCTGTATCAGACGGACGGGGGCCTTCAGTTCTGCGGAGATGTTGGCCAGGCTGACCTTGCCGCCCCGTTCGTAGAACTGCCGGGTCAGCAGCAGCATGGTCAGGGCGGCCAGCTTGTCGCGTTCCTCCTGGCTGGCGGTGTCGGCGCGCAGTTCGTTTTCGAAGGTCTTCACGTTCTGGAAGGCGAAGCAGAATTCCACCCCCAGCAGCACGATCACCCAGCTGATGTAGACCCACACGAGGAACAGGGGAACCTGTGCGAACCCGCCGTATATGGCGTTGTACTTGGCGGATCCCACCTGGTAGGTCACGTAGAAGTGTTCCACCATCTTCCACAGGGCGGCGGCGATGGCGGCCCCCACCAGACCGGAGGGGATGCGTACCCTGGTGTTGGGAATGAAGACGTAGAGGAAAAGGAGCATGAGGGTGACCATGATGAAGGGAATGAACTTGAGCAGGGTGAGGTAGGCGTAGCTGAAGGCGCTGTAGGAGAGCAGGGTCTTCACCACGGTGTCGCTCTGCATGGAGGCGCTGACGCTGAAGGCCAGCCCGTAGACCAGCGGGCAGATGAGCGCCACGGAAAAGAAGTCCGTGAACTTGCGCCACATGCTGCGGCCCTGTGCAACCCCCCATATGGAGTTGAAGGCCTTTTCGATGGTGCCCATGACCGAGGCCACCGTGAGCAGCAGGGTGGCCATGCCGATGGAGCCGAGCTTGGCCACGTTGGTCCTGTTCACGTAGGTGAGGATGTGGTCCACGGTTTGTTCGTTGCCTGCGGAGAAGTTGAGCAGCAGGGTGCGCAACCCCTCGGAGTTCTGCAGTCCCATGCCCTTGGAAATGGAAAAGGCCACGGCCAGAAAGGGCACGATGGAGAGCACCGTGGTGTAGGTGAGGGCGGAGGCCCGCAGGAGGCACTGGTCCTTGATGAAGCCATGCACCACCAGATAGAGCCACTTGAGCAGGCCTGCCAGCCCCTGCTGCTTCCTGTCCGTGCTGCCGTCCTCCAGCCAGATGTCCCGGCTGACGAAGCGGATGATCCTGCCTGTCTGGTCCTTGAGGGATGTATTTGTCATGGTCCTGTCACGGGAGTTGCGGGTTGTCCCTCTTGCCCATGGGTGGGAAATGGGGGTAGAATGTCACCATGTCCATGTACCAGAAACATATGAGCGCGGACAAGCACTCTCACCCGGCTCATGGTCATTTTCTTTTGTGCCTGTCTTCCTGTCGGGCCCTGCTGCTTCTGGGACGGAACCTGTTCCGGAGCGGTGCAAGGGTTGGGTGGGCTGCGCTTCTCATGCTGCTTCTTGCCACGACCGGGCATGCCGGAACTGCTCCGGCACACTCCCCGGATGCCGGGTGGGCACCGCTGATAGAGCGACTTGCGGCTGACGGATTTTCACGGGAGCATGTGGAATCCCTCTTTGCCCGGCTGGGAAAGTCTTATTCCTCCGCCCCCATGGGGCACAAGATCAGGGCCATGTACAACCGGAAGTTTGCTCCGCCCAAGGCTGCGGCGTCCTCACGTTCCAAGGCCTCCAAAACGCCGCCGATCTACCCCGGCGTGCTGGTGCCCGCCAATCTCAAGCGGGCAAGGACCTTTCTGGAGCGCTACCACTACAGCCTTGCCCGCATGGAGAAGCGGTTCGGGGTCCCGAGGGAGATCGCGGTGGGACTCATGCTGGTGGAAACCCGGCTCGGCAGCTACCTGGGCAAGGAACATGCCTTTCTGAATCTCGCCAGCCTTGCCGCCTCGGACTCCCTGGACAAGCTTCGTCCGGAGCTTGCCGGGTTGAAGCTGACCGCAAAGCGCAAGACCTGGGCCTGCAAGCGTATTGAATCCAAGTCGTCGTGGGCGTATGCGGAACTCAAGGCCCTGATCACCTATTGTGACAGCAATGAACTGGACCCTGTGTCCATGCCCGGTTCCATCTATGGTGCCGTGGGTATCTGCCAGTTCATGCCTTCCAATATCCTGCGCTTTGGCGTGGACGGCAACGGGGATGGCAAGGTGAACCTCTTTCATGTGCAGGATGCGGTGCACAGCCTCGCCAACTACCTGAAGTTCCACGGCTGGAAATCGGGGCTGCCCCGGACCTCCCAGAACAAGGTTTTGCGGCACTACAACAACAGCAGAACCTACGCCAACACCATTCTTGCCGTTGCCGACGCCCTGCGCTAGTCATGCTGGCGCATCGCCCTGTAACGGCAAATCTATCATTGATCTTTTTTTCTAATACAATAGGATAGCGTACAATTCGTAGAGTCCGTAGTGTGTGGAAATTCCTGAGCGTCAAGGAGAGGGAATGAGCATCGAGCATAACATTCTGCTTGAGTCGGGTACCAACGAACTGGAAGTGCTGGAACTGTTCATTTCCGAGCGGCTGCCAGACGGCACCGTGGTGCCCTGCTATTTCGGCGTGAATGTCGCCAAGGTGATGCAGGTCATCGAGGCCCCCCAGTTCACGGCACCGGAATCCGCGTCCAATCCGTGTTTCATGGGCATGATCGACATCCGGAACATGATGGTGCCGGTGTTGGACCTCAGCCGCTGGCTGAATATGGATATGGCCCATGCCGATCATGACGTGATCATGGTCACGGAATTCAGCCATGCCGTGACCGGATTCCTTGTATCCGGGGTCACGGAGATTCACCGCGTGGGCTGGCAGCAGGTGCAACCGCCCAGCAGCTATATCAGCAAGGTCGGCACCAACTGCATAGTGGGCATGGTTGATCTCGGCGACCATTTCGTGCAGCTGGTGGACCTGGAGAACGTGTTGGCTGACCTTGATCCCGATTCCTTCGAGAAGGTGCTGCATCAGGGAGCCTCGGCCTCGCGTACCTACCGTGCGTTGGTGGCGGATGATTCGGCCACCATACGCATGATGCTGCGCAAGAACCTTGAATCCGCCAACTTTGAACCCCTGCTCGTGAACAACGGCCAGGAAGCCCTCAACCAGCTGCGGGAATA
>QKEJ01000031.1 GCA_003252375.1 Halodesulfovibrio sp. | reverse complement strand
TGGGGCATCCCCATGGCCACGGACATCGCCTTCGCCCTCGGCATCCTTTCGCTGCTGGGCAGCAGAATCCCCGTGGGCCTGAAAATATTCCTCACTGCGCTGGCCATCGTGGACGATATCGGGGCCATTCTGGTCATCGCCGTCTTCTACACCAGCTCGCTGAACCTCACCGCACTGGGCATCGGGCTCGCCGTACTGGTGATCATGGCCCTTTTGAACATGCGCTGGGGCATCCGCCACACCATTCCCTATCTGATTCTGGGCGTCATCGTCTGGTTCGCCTTCCTGAAATCCGGCATCCATGCCACCATTGCCGGCGTGCTGGCCGCCATGACCATTCCCGCCAGCACCCGCATGGACGGCAGCCTCTTCGTCTCGGAGCTGCAGAACGCCTCCCGCCGGATCTCGGAGGCCGTCTCCCCCGATATGTCCGTACTGACCTGCCGGGAACAGCAGGCAGCCCTGCATACGGTCGCCCACGCCCACGCCATGGCTTCCACGCCCCTGCAGAACATAGAGCATGGGCTGCATCCGTGGGTCGCCTTCTGCATCATGCCCCTGTTCGCCCTGGCCAACGCAGGGGTGACCATCCAGGCGGAAACCCTGCAGAACCTGCTCTCGCCGGTCTCGCTCGGCGTCTGCGCAGGCCTGGTGCTCGGCAAGCAGATCGGCGTAACCGGCGCCTGCTGGCTTGTGGCCCGTCTGGGCCTCGCCAGCTACCCGGAACGCACCACCCTGCGGCATATCTACGGGGCCAGCTGCCTTGCGGGGGTCGGGTTCACCATGTCCATCTTCATCGCCAACCTTGCCTATCCGGGAGCACCCCAGACAAACGAGCTGGCCAAGCTGGCCATTCTCATCGCCTCCATGATTGCGGGGGTCTGGGGATATCTGGCCCTGCGCACCACGCCCGCAGCCAGCCGGTAGACCACCGCCGCGCACAAAAAGGGCCGGACAGCATGCTGTCCGGCCCGGCAAAGTCAACGGAACCGACAAGGAAGGCGGAAGACCTAACGCTCCCCGTCCTTGCGTCCCAGATAGACGTTGAAGAGCACCAGGATGGAGGTGCCCACGATAAGCAGGAAGGAGATGGAGTTGATGACCGGCGTACTGCCGTCGCGCACCTGCAGATAGAGGTTGATGGGCAGCGTCGGCTCCGACCCCACGAGAAAGAGCGTGGTGTTGAAGTTCTCGAAGCTCATCAGGAAGGACACCGCAGCAGCGCCCACAATGGCCGGACGCAGGAACGGCAGCGTAATGTAGCGGATAACCTCGAACCGGTTGGCGCCAAGGTTCAGCGCAGCCTCTTCAAGGCTCCTGTCGAACTTGCGCAGCCGGGCCGAGACCACGAGCGTGACAAAGGTGGCGATGAACGAGAACTGCCCGATCACCACCAGCCAGAAGCTCGGACGCAGCCACTCCACGTCCCATCCCACCGTGTCCTCGAGAAACGCCCCCACCGAATTGGCCGCCAGCAGCTGGGAGATACCCAGAATCACGCCGGGAATGACCAGCGGGGCCAGCATGAGCATGTACAGGGCGCCCTTGAAACGAAACTCCTCCTGCTCGAAGAGGAAGCTCGCGCAGGTGCCCACCAGCACGCTGAGCGCAGAGACGCACACGGCGGTCTCAACGCTGGTGACAATGGCGCGCAGGTTCTGGCTGTCATGGAAGACCCCCACCCGGTCCGGCCCCGGAGACAGGAACCAGTCCAGCGAAAAGCCGTGCCACGGCAGGGAGGGAAAGTCCGAATTGTTGAAGGCCAGCACGCAGGTGACCACCAGCGGCGCGAACAGGAACACGAAATAGAGAAGCACGAAGAGGTTGAACGACCAGATATACGGCCGCCCGTTGGGAAGCGAACGGATCATGATGCCACCTCCCCGAGTTTCTGGCGCGTGAGCTTGAGCCCGGCCCAGACGATGACGGAGCTCAGGGCCAGCAGCAGGAACCCGAAGGCCGAGCCCTGGTTCCAGTTGAAGCTGGCGATGAACTGGTTGTAGATCTGCTCCGTGAACCACAGTGAATTCTTGCCGCCCATCAGGTTAGGCGTGAGATAGTTGCCAAGGGAGAGCATGAACACCACGATGCAGCCCGAGGTGATCCCCGGCTTGCTGTGGGGGATGATGATGGTGCGCCAGATGCACAGCCGGCTTGCGCCCAGGTCGTAGGCCGCCTCCACCAGACTGTCATCCAGGCTTTCCATCACCGACACCAGCGGCACGACCATGAAGAGCATGGACGTGTACACGAGCCCCATGATCATGGTCGCATCGTTGTAAAGCATCTCAATGGGGGTATCGATGATCCCGAGACGGAGCAGGAAGAAGTTGATGACTCCGGATTCGCGCAGCAGGATCATCCAGCCGTACACCCGCACCAGCTCGCTCACCCAGAAGGGAAGCAGCAGCAGAACCATGAGGGCGCCGGAAAGGCCCGGACGCACCACCTTGGCAATGTAGAAGGCCACGGGCAGCCCCAGCACCAGCGTAATGGCCGTGGTGATCACGGCGTAGCCCGCCGTGCGCGCAAAAGTGAGCCAGTAGATCGGCTCCTCAAAAAAGGCCTGGTAGTTGGTCAGCGTCCACCCCGGATGCGAAAAGCTGCCGCTGCGCAGGCTCATGTAGAGCATGTCCAGATGCGGCAGCACGATAAGCAGCAGCAGCCAGCCAAGCACCGGCGCAAGAAAGAGCCAGAATGCCAGCCGCGACTGCTTCATGCCTGACGCGCTCATTACGCATCCTCCCCGTCAAGCCCGCGACAGTCCGCCCCGTCCTCGACAAAGCAGATGCCGGACGAAGGATTCCAGCCCACGGCGAATTCACGGCCCGGCTCGAGATTGTCAAAGGTGCGGTTCTGGGGCAGACGCACCAGCAGCTCGTGCCCCTGTTCGGTCACGGTCAGCAGACGGCTGTTGGCGCCGTCAAAAAGAATGGCCTTGAGCGTTACCCGGAACATGTTGAGGTTGGAGGTATCCTTCGGGTCCAGCCGCATGGCTTCCGGACGCAGATACAGGTTCACCCTGGAACCGGCGCCGCACCCTTCCATGCCTCTGGCGCGGAACACGAACCCCTCGTCCGTGCGCAGCACCACCTCGCCGTCAGCGGCGCTCTCCACGGTACCCGCCCAGGCGTTGTTGTCCCCCACGAAGCGGGCCACAAAGGGGGTTGCGGGCTGTCCGTACAGCTCCTGCGGCGTTCCCACCTGCTCGAACCGGCCACGGTTCATCACCGCCACCCGGTCGGACATGACAAGGGCCTCGGACTGGTCATGGGTGATGTAGATAAAGGTGGTGCCCACCTTGGCCTGCAGCTTCTTCAGCTCCACCTTCATCTGCTCGCGCAGCTTCAGGTCCAGCGCGCCCAGCGGTTCGTCAAGCAGCAGGACGGAGGGTTCCAGCACCAGACAGCGGGCAATGGCCACACGCTGCCGCTGCCCGCCGGAAAGCTGGGCGATACGCTTGTCACCATAGCCCGGCAGGCCCACGCGCTCCAGCATGGCTTCGGCACGGGTGCGCGACTCGTCCTTTCGCACGCCACGACGCCGCAGACCAAAGGCGATGTTCTCCGCCACGGTCATCATGGGGAACAGGGCCAGATGCTGAAACACCAGGTTCACGGGGCGCTCATTGGGCAGCACGTTGGCCATGTCGCGACCCCGGATGGAAATGGTGCCGCTGGTGGGTTCCTCGAACCCGGCCACCATGCGCAGCAGCGTGGTCTTGCCACACCCGGACGGGCCGAGAATGGAAAAGAAGGAGCCCGTCGGGACATCCAGGGAGATATCGTCCACCGCGACGAAATCGCCGAACCGCTTTGTGAGGGAACGCAGGGAAAGATCGTTTGTCATAGCTTCCATTGGTCTTCTACGGAAAAGCACGGAGCGGCCAAAGCCGCTCCGTGCAGGGATTTCACAATGGTCGGCTGCCTATTTCGCAGCCTTGACCTTATCAAGCATCTTGCCTTCCAGCGCTTCCAGTTCGGCCGGAACAGGCGGGTACCACTTGATGTTGTCTATGGTCGCCGGGGGGAAGGAGCGTTCGAAGTTCGCACGTACAGCCTCCGCAATATGCGGGTTGGCGTCGGCAGACGCCGTGGGAACGTTCTCTTCGGAGGTGAAGTAGCCGGCATTTTCGGGGCGCAGCATGAAGTTGATCCACTTGTACGCGGCGTCCACGTTCTTTGCCTTGGCAGGAATGGCAAAGGTGTCAATCCAGCCCAGTGCGCCTTCCTTGGGGGCCTTGAAATCTATGGCGGCGTTTTCGCCATGCAGCTTCCAGCCGCCGTTGTCCCATGCCATGGCCACGAACACTTCGCCGGAGCGCATGGATTCGAGCAGGGCGTCACCGTTGGCCCAGTAGTTCTTCACCACGGGCTTGGCGGCCACGAGGGTCTTTTCAATGTCATCCAGCATGGCCTGATACTTGGCGGTATCGGCGTACAGGGCAAAGGGGTCGTAGCCGAGGGCAAAGCCCATGGCGATGATGGTGGGACGCTTCAGACGGTAGCTGGCGCGGCCGGTGAACTTCTTGTCCAGCAGGGCCTTGTAGGAATCCACACCGGGGGCCTTTTCGCTGTTCACGATCAGGCCGGAGGTGCCCCAGCAGAAGGGAACGGCGTAGGAGGCGCCATTGACCAGGGTGTTCTTCTTCACGGCTTCCAGCATGGAGGGAATGAACAGCTTGCCGTCAACCTTGGCGTAGTCGATGGGCTGGTACAGGCCGTACTCTGCCTGCACGGAGGAGATGCGGTCCTGGCTGGGCTGTGCAAGGTCGAACCCGGCACCGCGGGTAGCACGCAGCTTGGCGATCATTTCCTCGTTATTGGAGTAGGTCACCTCAACGGAGATGCCCGTTTCCTTCTGGAACTTTTCCACAAGCACCTTGGGAGCATAGCCCTTCCACGTCATCAGTTTCAGGGTATCTGCCTTGGCCACGCCTGCGGAGGCGAACAGCACCAGTGCAATGAGAACAAGCAGTTTTTTCATTCCTCACCTCATACGTTGTGTAATTTTTTATGATTCCGGTACGTTTGACAACAATGGCGGGAAAGTACTCCCGTCTGGTGACAGTTTTGAGGCACAGTTCCGTAGTGTGCCCAGTTTTTCCATTTCCGGCAACTACTCACTCGACAGAAAGACCAACTCACTCAGGAAATATAGCGCCGCTCAACGGGCGATAAAAAGGGCCGGGCGCAGACGCGCCCGGCCCATGAGGACAGGTTGTTCCGGATACTTCCGGTATTACAGAATGGGGAGGTACCGCTTGATCTCATATTCCGAGACATGGGTGCGGTAGGCATCCCACTCAATGAGCTTGTTGCCCACGAAGTTCTTGTGCAGGTGCTCGCCAAGAACGGACTTCATCAGCTTGGAGTCCTTCAGTTGCATGGCCGCGTCATACAGCGAGCCGGGCAGGGAATCGATGCCCTTGGCGGTCAGGTCCTCGTTTTCCATGGCGAAGATATTCTCCTCCACGGCGGCGGGCAGCGCGTACCCCTTTTCAATGCCCTCCAGCCCCGCGCCAAGCATGACGGCAAAGGCGAGGTAGGGGTTGGCGGCCGGGTCCGGACAGCGCAGTTCAATGCGGGTGGCGGCTTCCTTGCCGGGCTTGTACATGGGCACGCGGATAAGCGCGGAACGGTTGCGCTGCGCCCAGGCGATGTACACGGGAGCCTCATACCCGGGCACCAGGCGCTTGTAGGAGTTGACCCACTGGTTGGTGACGCAGGTAAACTCCTTGGCGTGCCGCAGCAGACCGGCAATGTAGGCGCGGGCTTCGGCAGAAAGATGGTGCGGGTCATTGGGATCGAAGAAGGCGTTCTTGCCGTTCTTGAAGAGCGACTGGTGCACGTGCATGCCCGAACCGTTCTCTCCGAAGATGGGCTTGGGCATGAAGGTGGCGTAGCAGCCATGCTTGCGGGCCACTTCCTTGACCACGACCTTGTAGGTCATGGCAATGTCGGCCATCTTCAGGGCTTCGTTGTAGCGCAGGTCGATCTCGTGCTGGGACGGGGCGACTTCATGGTGGGAATATTCCACCGGAATGCCCATGCGTTCCAGCGAGAAGATGATCTCGCGGCGCACATCGTTGCCGAGATCAAGCGGAGGCGCATCGAAGTAGCCGCCGGCATCAAGGGGTTCGGGCGCATTGGGGCTGGCAAAGAGGAAAAATTCCAGTTCGGGCCCCACGTAGTAGGTATACCCCTTCTGTGCGGCGCGCTCCACATGACGGCGCAGAATATAGCGGGGGTCGCCCTCGTAGGGGGTGCCGTCCGGGCTCTTGATGTCGCAGAACATGCGCGCAACCGGGCGTTCCAGCGGACGCCACGAGCAGATCTGGAAGGTGGTGGCATCCGGGTAGGCAACCATGTCGGATTCCTCGATGCGAGTGAATCCGAGAATGGAGGAACCGTCGAATCCCATACCCTCCTCAAAGGCCGCCTCCAGTTCACTGGGCGTCACCTGAAAGCTTTTCAGGTTGCCGAGGATATCCACAAACCAGAACTGGACAAAGCTGACATTGTATTCCTTGACCGCCTTGACCACATCATCGCCGTTCTTGCAGTTGAATACCGGATAGTTGCTCATTGAGCCTATTCCTCCATTGATTGTGTACCCGCCATGCTTCGGTTTCCGCAGGAAGACGGAAAACAGTGCGACCGCATGAATGCGCACAAATTATCACGAAATTGTGAATGCAGGCAAGAAAAGCATGGCAAAAACATGCAAAACCATCGTTACACCCGTGGCACAGCATGAATGACGCGTACACGTGTCCATGCGCAACAGGCTTCCCGCTTGTACCACCTACAGAATTGTTTGCAAGACCTGAGGATGCCTGTTTTATACAAAATTGTATCCCGATACGGATTTCCGCACCCCAACGGGAAACGGGGGCGGATGGATGCATCCGCCCCCGCGTTGTTGTTCCGCAAGGCGTGGTCGAGCAGGCGCTCACGCCGCGTGCCGGGCCTCCATCTCCTTCTGCTGGGCCCACAGGGCCGCCCCCAACGCACCACACATGTCCGGGTCGTCGGGGATGAGCAGCAGCTCCTGCGGTGCATCCAGCTCCCTGAGCAGCAGCTGGCGGATGCAGGGGTTGTGGGCCACGCCGCCTGCAAAGACCACGGGGTATTCCAGGCCCACCCGCCGCAGCATGTTCACCGTGCGCCGCACGATGGACTGATGCAGCCCAAGGGCGATACTCTCCGGCCGTTCTCCCTGCGCCATGAGCGAGGTGGCCTCGGTCTCCGCAAACACGGTGCACATGGAGTTGATGACCGGCGCGTTGCTTCCGAGCAGGGCAAAGGCACCGAAGGCCGCCACATCCATCTGGAACACGGTGGCCGTGTATTCGAGAAACTTGCCCGTGCCCGCGGCACAGCGGTCATTCATCTCGAAACGCATGACCTTGCCGCCGGGGGCAAGCTGTATGGCCTTGGTATCCTGCCCGCCGATATCCAGCACGGTGCGCACCTCCGGAAAGAGATGATGTGCGCCCAGGGCATGGGCCCGGATTTCGGTGATGGACTCCACGGGCACCGTCCGCCCGGAGGCGTGCACCACCTCGGCCACGAGACCCCGCCCGTACCCGGTGGCCACGATACGGTCGGGCATGCAGTCGGCCAGAATAGACCGGCACTGCTGCACAGGGTCGAAGGTGGTAGGCAGTCGACGCTGCAGGGTCGTCTGCCACGCTCCACAGGCATAAGTCGCCCCGTCGGCAGCAACCGATTCGCGGACCACCAGTTCGATGGACCGTGAACCGATATCTATTCCCGCCACACGCACGGGCTACTTCACCATTTCCACAAAGGCTTCAATACGGGTCTTCAGCTGCTCCACGTCCTCCATGCTGTAGTCCGTCTCGATGGAAAGCATGGGAATGCCCTGCTCCCGCAATGCGGCGTCCACCTTCAGAGCCTCGTGCGCATAGGGCTGACAGAACATGAGGGAGTAATGCACCACTCCGTCCGCCTTCAGTTCCTTGGCCATGCTGGCCACGTTGTCCAGACGCTCGACATTGGGCGTGAAGCAGGCGCAGTCAATGCGCATGTAGCGGTCGACCAGTGCGTCGATCATGGCATCCATGGTCGTGGCGGACTCGTCCACCAGATCGCGGGTGTTGCGGGTGCCGATGCAGGATTCCTCTCCCACGATAACCGCACCGGAGCTTTCCATCACATAGGGCAGCTTCCAGTTCGGCACGGCCATGGGACAGCCGGAAAGCATGAGGCGGGCCGTCCCCTTGGGGGCAATGCCCTCACCCTTGGCGATGCGGCCTTCCATCTCGTCACACAGGGCGTTGACGGAGCCGGTAAACCGCACGGGATCGTCGTAGAAGGATACCTGGTTGATGAGCAGGGCGTCGCGTCCGGAAATGGGGGCCGGATCAGCGGAACGCAGGGCGGAGAGCCGCTGCAGGGCGCGGCGCTTGTTGTTCACCACCTTGATGCCTTCGGCCAGCTTCTCCGGCGTGATGGTCACGCCTGTCAGCTTCTCCAGCTCGGTCATGTAGCGCACCACCTCATCCCGGAACAGCTGGCGGGCGCTGGCCGTCTTGGTCTGGGGCAGTTCCATCACGTGCATGTTCACGTGTTCGGCAAAGGCCTCATAGGCCTTCTTCTTGCCGTCACAGGTGGTTTCGCCCACCACCATGTCGCATGATTCGGTATAGGGGCACAGACGGGCCATCTTGAAGCCGATGAAGGACTTGATGAGCGCACAGGTGTTGCGGGGAACCAGCTTTTCCGCCTGTTCGGTCCCGGCGTCAGCCCCGGCGCACAGCCCCACGTGCACGGCGTTGGCGGCCAGGGTCAGTTCTTCGGGCACGAAGACGCAGAAGGTGCCGATGATCTTCCGCCCCTCGGCCTTGGCGTCCTGCAGTTCCTTGATCCGCAGTCCATGTACCTCGCTCAGAACAAAGTCGAGGTATTCCATGCCCTTCAGACGTCCCTGCTGGGACATGTAGATATCACCGTAAAATTTTCCCAGAACCGACAGCAGACCATCATGGGCCGCGATGTCCAGATCCAGCTTCTCCCACATTTCCGTGTATGCAGCATTACCACTCATTGGACGCCTCCGCTTGGCTGTTGGATGGGGGCACCTTTCAAACCCCTGAAATCAGTGCCCGTTGCATGCTTATCCCCTCCGCACCATACGGGCACGGGGTACCACCGTGTCCTTGTAGCAACGCCCTAGGGGGGCATCCAATTCAAAATCTCAATTCATCAATTATGTTAGCATAGAGAAAATCTATTATTCCAACATGTACCCTGCCCCCACGACGATCCGGTACCGCCACCATCTCTTCGTATCGCCGTCCCCGAATCCACAGCCGTTTCCAGCATGGCGGCCTCCGGGCAGCCAACCGCAAAGCGGTTGCCAAAGGCCGATGGGACAGGTACATCTCAGCACGCGGGGTCCCCCCGATACGCAGCCAATCCGTCCGGTTAGCCGCAAGGGAATCGCGGAGCGCCCCCGTCCTGAACCCACAACCAGACCGCACCGCCATGAGCGACACACAACAGTACATTATCGGCGTGGATGCCGGCGGCACCTACACGGACGCCGTCATCATGCATGCCCCGACGACCAGGGTCATGGCCACGGCCAAGCGCCCCACCACCCACTATGATCTGGGGGTGGGCATCACCGAGGCGCTGCAAGCCGTCCTGCAGGATTCCGGCATTGCCCCGGACGCCATCGCCCTGACCAGCGTCTCCACCACGCTGGCCACCAATGCCCTTGTGGAGGGCAAGGGGGCAAACGTGGGTCTCTTTGTGGTGGGGTTCAACCAGCGGCTCGAGGTTCCCGCCGTAGCAGCCCGGTACATTCCCGGCGGCCACACGATACAGGGAGACGAGGCGGAACCCCTGGGGCTGGAATTCGTCCTGGACGGCCTGAAGGAACTGCACGGCGAGGTGGATGCCTGGGCCGTCTGCGGCTCCATGGCCTTTGTGAACCCGGCCCATGAACTGGTCATTGCCCGGGCCATCCAGCTTACCGGCGGAATGCCCGTCTTCTGCTCCCACGAGGCCAGCATGCGCGCCGGCATGCGGGAGCGGGCCACCACGGCCTGCCTGAACGCCCAACTGCTGCCCGTCATGCAACATTTTCTTTCCGGCATGCAGCAGGCGCTGACCAGCCTCGGCATCACCGGCCAGGTCTTCGTGGTACGCGGCGACGCCCGGGCCATGCCCATGGATGAGGCCCTGCGTCAGGCAGCCTCCACCATCGCCAGCGGACCGGCAGCCACGGCCCTGTTCGGATCGCACCAGTCTGCGGCCCCCTCCGGGGCGGACACGAACACCGAGCCCCTGACGGACGCCCTTATTCTGGACGTGGGAGGCACCACCACGGATATCACCCTTGTCCGGGGCGGCAAGCCCGTCATTGACGAGGAGGGCATGACCATCGGCACGTGGGAGACCCATGTGAAGGCCGTGGAAATGTTCACCGTGGGCGTGGGTGGCGACAGCTTCGTCCTGCCCGGAGCCGCCTTCGCCGTGGACGGCATGTTTACGCTGGGACCGGCTCGCGTCCTGCCGCTGTGCATGGCCAAAGCCCTGCCCGACCCGGCAACGTGGCTGGGAACGGAGCGGAGTGCCCGCTGCATCCTGCCCTCCCCGCACCTGACCGCGGACATCATCGCTGCCGAGCCGGTGCTGCGCCACCTTGCCGAACACGGCCCGGCCACCCCTGCCGTGCTCATGAGCGCACTCGGCCTTGCCGAGATCACCGTGGACCAGCACCTGAAGCGCCTGTCCCGGAAACAGCAGATTTCGGAAACGGGCTTCACGCCCACGGACGCCCTGCACGTGCTGGACCTGCTGCATCTTGGCAACGCTGCACATGCCGTACAGGCCGCCACCATTCTCGGCGCCTACCGCGGAGAGGACGCCCGCACCTTTGCCCGCGCCGTACTGGATGAGGCCGAGCGCATCATCGAGGAAACCGTGCTGCGCCACGTGACCCGGCGCGAAGTGGGTGGCAGCCTTGCCGCCTTCCTTGCCCGGCGGGACACGCAATCCCTTATTACCGTTGACGTTGCCCTGAATGTCCCTATGGTAGGCATCGGAGCGGCCGCACACCTGATGCTGCCCGGCGTGGCAAAACGCCTGCAGACCGGCATCTCCTTCCCCGAGCGCCACGAAGTGGGCAACGCACTCGGTGCGGCGCTGATGGCGCTGCCGATTCTGCAGTCCAGAGACCACGCAGGGGACACGCCTGCATGAACCGTTCACCACACCGACCTTTCATCCGATAGGGATGCGCATACAGGAGTAGCACATGGAATTTCGCCCAAAGGCCTTTGAGGCCGTCATTGAAGTCGGCAGCGAGTGCGAAGACTGCAATATCGTGCATGCATGGGTGCATGTTGATGGAACGTGGATTCTGCACGCCTGGGGAGAGACGGACCTTGCCGTCTACGACCTGACGGAGACTCGCGACCCCGTCATCAGGAGCGATTACTACGCCCGCATGGGGGTCACGGAAGAACGACTCAAGCGATACAACCGCATCGAGTTCTTCACCCTGCTGGGAGACCACAAGCACTTCGGCCCCTATGACACGGACTTCTTCTTCGCCAACACCTCGGACACCGATCCGTTGCTGCAGATCAACGGCTAACGCCGCCTTCACACGCATTGAAGCCCCCGCCGGACAGACTGTCCGGCGGGGGCTTTCGTATCGATGCTGCCCGAAAGGCGTACGGGATGAACTTATGTCCTTCGCCCTGCGCCCACGGTATATTCTCCGCGCGCCTGCGTCTTGCAGCCGCACAGGGGCAGAAGCAGGGCCAGCAGGAGCATGCCGACAAGTGTATAACGCAATGGTGCAAACCGCATGGCCGTCTCCTGACGCGGATTATTCCGCGTACACGTCAGACCCGTACTGGGCCATCAGTTCGCCGGTTTCCCGGTAATGAAGGCGCATATGCTGTTCGATGGCGGCGCCGTCCGCCGTCTTCAGCACCTCCAGCAGGGCCTTGTGCCGCTTGTAGATGGTCTCCGGCGGATACAGCGCCTTGAGATGATGGCTGAGCAGGAAGTGGGTCACCCGCCTGCTGGAACGCTGGGAAAACTCCACCAGCAGTTCGTTGTCCACCTTGCCGAAGAGCGTGTTGTGAAACTTGTGATCCAGCCGGGTCAGTTCGTTCAGGTCGCGGGAACCAGCCGCAATCTCGCCCATCTGCTCCACGATCTCGGTCAGCCGGTCAAATTCCGCTTCCGTGAACTGGTTGATGGTCTGGGCAATGCCAAACCCCTCCAGCACGCCACCCAGCACGTAGCTGTCCAGAATCTGCTTTGCCGTGAGCGAAACCACGGACTTTCCCACCTGCGGCCGGGAGACCACGATGCCCTCCCGCATCAGTTCGAGCAGGGCTTCGCGAACGGGAGCGCGGCTGATTTCCAGCTCGGCGGCGACCACGCTTTCCTTGATGCGCTGGCCGGGCTGAATCTCGCCGTTGAGAATCTTGTCCTTGAGGTACTCGACCACCTGCTCCGCATACGTGCTTTTCTGAATCATGCCTGTTCCTGATTGGGTGAGGGAAAAAACCGTTCCGGCCCGCGCCGTCCTTCCGGAGTATACAGGGAGATTGCACGGAATATCAACCGCCGGACAACACACTCAATTTATGGCCTGTTTTGCCTCGCCACGGCTCCGTCACATCGCACGATGCCGCCTTTCGGCACACCGCAGTTGTCACCGCATGCGGAATAGCCTATGGCTGTCGGAAAAACCATTTCCACCGGCACAACACATACCAGGAGCCCAATATGAGACGCACGCCCCGCCCCTGTCGCCTGTTTGTCTGCTCGATGCTCGCCCTGACCACCCTGACGCTGCTGGCGGCTCTGCTTGCAGGCTGCCACCACCGCACGGCCGTGAGGCAGACGGCCATGGCCGTTCCCTATGCCGCCACGCCAGACTTCTCCACCGATCCCTTTGCCCTGGACCCGGGCGGCCAGTGGGGCACGGGGCTGGCCCTTGCCGACATCGACGGCAACGGATTTGACGATCTGATCGTTTCCGCGGGCAACGACAAGGCCAACCAGAACGTGGTGGTCTACTTCAACTCCGGCAACAACAACATTGCCCCCACTCCG
>QKEJ01000193.1 GCA_003252375.1 Halodesulfovibrio sp. | reverse complement strand
AAAACATGTTGATAGCTACATGAAAATGTTCAAGTCGGGCTTGTGGAATAAGTATTCAAATAACGAATTTGAAATTGATAGATTGCGAGAAGAATCAATTGTTGAAATGAAGACAAAATATACAACTTATAATAATAAGTATATTAAGGATTTTTCATTTGAGTTTAGCAAGTATGATTTTTCCGAAGGATTTTTCCCGATGGAAAGTCCTGAGGTATCAGGGTTTGATTTCGGTCTGGAGCGGGTTGGGAATATTTTGTCAGGAGGATTGTATGTCAATACATTTCCCGAGCCAGAAATAATTTTTACGAATGCTGATATTTATAAACGGGCATATATGAGCAAAGATGATGCTCGCGCACTGTTTGAAAAGTATAAAAGGGGAAAACTCTTTTATGCGGTATTGGAATATGTCGTAACAGGGATCGAGAGACGTACCAAGAGTAAATTGATATTTACTGCAGAAATTACTTCCTTATCCATATATGACTACTGGGATTACAAGGTGAAGATCAAGGGGATAACGTTCAAGGCGGGCCCAAAGAAGCACGATAGGAAGCAAGAGGAGAATGTGCAGAAGAACCAGAAAAAGAATGCTTCTGGCTCGGCTGTGGCAAAAAATGGTTCAAAAAAAGGGGTCGCGGATGCTTCAACCAACATGGAGTTCCTTTTCATAAAGGGGGGCTGCTATCACATGGGAAGCGATGATGCCGAAGCAAACAAGAACCAAAAGCCCGCGCATAAGGTTTGTGTAGATGATTTCTGGATGGGGAAATATGAGGTTACGCAACGTGAGTGGATGTCAATCATGGGTGAAAACCCTTCTGATATCCCGGGTGATCAAAACCCTGTCGATAATGTTTCGTGGAACACCGTTCAGGAATTCATTAAGAAATTGAATGCAAAGAGCAAGGGCCACTATCGTCTTCCTACGGAAGCAGAGTGGGAGTATGCGGCACGCAATGGCGGAAAGGCGGTAGCGTATGCAGGGAGCGACGATATCGATCGCGTGGCATGGTACAGAGACAATTACCCCTTGCCGCATCCCCATGCTGTAGGCAGAAAGGCGCCGAATGCGTTCGGTGTGTTCGACATGAGCGGTAATGTCGCCGAATGGGTTCAGGATAGCTATAAATCGGATGCGTACTCGGTATCCAAAAGGGATAACCCTCTCTTCGATGGTCCGGGGGGCTTTAGGGTGGTTCGTGGCGGGAGCTGCCGCACGGCGGCCAGCGACGCCCGAACGACAAGCAGGAGTGCCGAAGATCCGGAATATGGCGAACGCGCCATCGGCTTCCGTCTTGTACGGGGCAAATGATCCTACTACAGCAGATAGGGGGCTCGTCTGCAGCCCGTTCCGGTGCGCACCGCTGACTTGCGAGGCACTTCCGATCTGCTCTCCACGCTTCCACAAGCGGCCGGGTTCCACGACCTGGCCGCTTTTCTTGTGCACGCCTTCGGATTCTGCGGCGGTCTCCTGCCTGTTTCGGGCCGGTGTGCTTCTTGACGCGGGCTTGATCTGAAGAAATCCGCAGCGTTGACGCGTAGCAGCGTGCTGCCTTGCGAGTGGTGAATCAGTTTTCAGCAGAAAGAGGTGGATAATTTGCTTATTCCAACTGTTTACGCGATATAACTGTAGATAGTTGCAAGATTTGAAATCGCGGCGTATATGCCCATTCCGTCTTTGAAACTCGGATGACGACAGCAGGAGAGAGCGCCCAACAAGGGTGCCGCCGAAGAAGTAACTCTTTCAGGCAAAAGGACTGCTGTTTGACGAACCTCTGGAGAGACTTCCCGCGTGGAAGCGCCGAAGGAGCAAGCCCCGCCGCCAGGCATGGGCGAACCTCTCAGGCAAAAGGACAGAGTGGAAATTCATTAGCCGCACCCCCTCTTGATCAGGTACGTTGCTCGAATTTTTCCCGCCTCCATCGTTCGCATCATCCACTTTTGATTGTTTAACCATTCAGTGTGAAGGACATCAGAAATGGACGTGTTGCATCTTCTTGACAGTATTGACTCTTTTGTCTGGGGACCGCCCCTGCTGACCCTGCTGGTGGGTACCGGCGCGTACCTGACGCTGCGCCTCGGCCTGCTGCAGGTCATCCGGCTGCCTCTGGCGCTCAAGTACGTGTTCCGGCCGGAAAAGAATCCCGGTCCGGATGCGCAGGGTGATGTTTCGCCCTTTGCCTCGCTGTGTACCGCCCTTTCGGCCACTATCGGCACGGGGAACATCGTGGGCGTGGCCACCGCCATCAAGGCGGGCGGGCCCGGCGCGCTGTTCTGGATGTGGATTGCCGCCTTCTTCGGCATGGCCACCAAGTATGCCGAGGCCCTGCTGGCCGTGAAATACCGCACGGTGGACGCCAACGGACAGATGTCCGGCGGCCCCATGTACTATCTGGAGCGCGGCCTGAATAACCGCTTTCTGGCCCGCATGTTCGCCGTGTTCGGCATTGGCGTGGCCTTTCTGGGCATCGGCACGTTCCCGCAGGTGAACGCCATTGCGGATGCCTCCGTGGCCACCTTCGGCATTCCCAAGATCGCCGTGGCCGTGGTGCTGACCCTGCTTGTGGCGGGGGTTACCCTTGGCGGCATCGGACGAATTTCCGAAACCGCCAAGCGCATCGTACCCTTTGCCGCCGTGTTCTATGTGCTGGCGTCGCTGCTGGTGCTGCTGTGCAATGCGGAGAAGATTCCGGGCACCATCTCGCTGGTCCTGCAGGCGGCCTTCTCGCCCGAAGCGGCCTTTGGCGGCACGTTGGGCATCACCATGATGTTGGCCATGCGCAACGGCGTGGCGCGCGGCGTGTTCTCCAACGAATCCGGTCTGGGCAGCGCGCCCATCGCCGCAGCCGCAGCCCGTACGAACTCCTGCGTGCGTCAGGGGCTTATCGCCATGACCGGCACGTTCTTCGACACCATCATCATCTGCACCATGACCGGTCTTGTACTGGTCATGACCGATGTGTGGAACGATCCGTCCCTTGCCGGGGCCGCCATGACCAGCCAGGCCTTTACCGTGGGCCTCGGGTCGCAGATGGGACAGTACGCCGTGACCATCGGCCTGATCTTCTTCGCCTTCACCACCATTATCGGCTGGAACTACTATGGCGAGCGCTGTACGGAATATCTGGTGGGCGTAAAGGGCATCCTGCCCTTCAAGATGATCTACATCCTGTTGGTGGCCGGGGGCGCCTTCATCAAGCTGGAAACCATCTGGCTGCTGGCCGACATCGTGAACGGCCTCATGGCCATTCCCAACCTTGTGGGTCTGCTGGGGCTCTCCGGTGTGGTTATTGCGGAAACCAGGGCCTATTTCGAGGAACGGGCTGCGGGGCGCGAACCTGCACTGGCGACGGACTAGCGTAGCCGGTCCGTTTCAGCGGCACTATGAAGACAAGCGGCCGGATCCTGTGGATCCGGCCGCTTTTTATGTGCTGATGCATTGGGCTGTGCCCGTGTCTTCCCCGCCCGCGTCTATTCCTGCCCGGCAAGGCGCAGCAGCAGGTTGCCGGCAACCTGCCTGCGGTATTCCGCCGAGGCGCGCAGATCACTGATGGGAGAAAGCGCGTGGCGAACCGCGTCGGCGGCCTCGCGCAGATGGGGGAGCGTGAGCGGGCGGCCCTGGAGGATCGTCTCTGCCTCGGGGCATCTGACAACGGTTGGTCCCATGCTGCCCCATGCGAAGCGGGCCTCCCGCACGGTATCGCCGTCCAGCGTGATGCGCGCAGCCATGCTGACTACTGCAATGGCCAGCGCCTCCCGTTGCCCGACCTTTTCGAAATGGTGGATGGCATGGGCCTCGGCAATGGGAATCGTTATGGCCGCAAGAATTTCGTCTGGGGCCAGAGCCGGCTGCCAATGTTCTGCATGGGTGAGGGCATGGTCTTCCTTGTTGGGCGTTACGCCTGCATGTCGTTGCGGATATAGTCGACAAGCTGCCGAACCTCATCCGTCAGGATCAGGGGGCGCGAAAAGTCCGGGGTGCCCGCCACCTTTTGCATCAGCAGGACATCCCGGTCCGTCCACAGGGGCATCAGGCCGCCGAAGCGGTAGCCCCGTTCCCGCGCTGCGAACACGGCGCTCGGAAGGCCCGGGTCGGACAGGGGCAGGTGCAGTTGGTACACGTGCTGCCGCGGATGCGCGGCTTCCATGCGCTCCACGAACGCCCCAAGGTCCGTGCCGATTGCGGTAACCTCTCCCCTGGCCAGGGAGGCGGCGTCCATGTGCACGATGGTTGCGGCTGTCGCGCCTGTGGGGGCGGCACCTGCAAGGTACTGACGGGTGGTGCCGGACAGTACATACAACTGTCGGAGAAACGCCTCGTACGGCTCCGGCAGGTAGACGGCATGTGGACTGTCCCGAAACAAGAAGAAGTCGTCCACGAGGGAGATGCGCTGTCCGCCCTGCTCCGTTCGCGGCGGCATGGCCTCGACTTCGAACGCAAGACTTGCGGTTCCGTTCTTTTTTGCGAGCTTCTGGGTGGCAAGGTGGTCCGTGACGCTCTGACCGAACAGGACGTTGAGCTGCACGGTTTCCCGGGCAAGGGCGATGATGTGCTTGGCGAGCCGGAAGGCGAGCGTGCCCTGGCGGTAGTCGGGGTGCACCATCCATCCGCCCGATTCCATGATCCCCTTGCCGGATGAGACCCTAAACAGGGACATCAGCCCGACTATGTCGCCTCCTTCGGTCCGGGCAACAACCTGATACAGGTCTGGCCCGGCGTTTGCCTCGCGGATCTGGTCGGGGTTGTACACGTAGTCTATGGCGAACCCGGATCCGTAAATGGTGTAGTACAGCCGGGCAATGCCTTCCGCATACTCCGGTTTGAAGTCGTCCACGACAACGCGCTGGTTCGGCGCTATCTCCCTGCATTCGTTCTGCAGTCGTGCAATGCACCGTTCCCGTTCGGTAGGTGTTGCGCTCATCGTGCCTCCCTGTTGCTGCCGGCTATGGCCGTTGTGTTGAGCGATTTTCCGGAGATGATGCCAAGAAGCGCCATGGAGCTGCATCCTGCCGCAACATAGAACAGCCCGGAAAAGGGCATGTTGTACGAAAGAAGCGTTCCGCCGATGAACGGGCCGGCAAAGTAGGCGGCGTCCATGGCGGAGAGCATGAGGTTGGCGTTGAGGCCGCGCATGGCCGGCGCGGATGTCCGGAACATGAGGGATTGCAGCAACGGGCTGGAGAACCCGATGGATGTCCCGTACACCCCGCCTATCAGAAGGAAGCAGAGCGGCGTCTGGAACAGGGCGAAGGCGATGCACGAGGCGGTAAGAACGGCAAGGGAGGCGGCAAGAAGCAGGCGCTGGTTCAGCTTGTCGAAGACGGTGTTGCCCACCAGTCGGGACAGGATGGTGCCGATCATGGAGACGGAGAAGAAGTAGCCGGGATTCGCCAGCCCTATTTTCGTGCCGAAATCATTCATGAAATAGTACAGAACGGTGGTTGTCAGCAGGGTGAAGAGGTTGGCGGTGATCAGCCTGCAGACGCCAGCAGTGGCCAGGTTCTCCCGTATGAGCCGCAGGGTCGGTCGTCCGGGAGCGGCGCGCTCCGGAGCGCGGGCCATGAAGGTTCTGGCGGGAATCATCAGGAGCAGGGACGGAATGACCAGGGCGGACGCCCATGCATAGATATTGCCCGTTGTCCCCACGACGGGCAGCGCCCAGTCGGCCAGGGGCGGGATGACGGCTAATGCGATAAGCGAGTTGAGCGAGAAAATGCCGAACATGCGGCCGCTGTTTTCGGGCGACATCAGCCCCACAAGCAGGGTGATGGTTGCGGAGACCAGGGTGACGAACGCTCCTCCGTGAACACACCGGAGCAGGAAGAGCAGGGGCACCGTTGTTGCCATCGGATAGCAGAGCAGCGCCACGCCGATGAGGACGAGGCTGCCCCGCACGACATGGATGCTGTTGTCGCGGTTCAGCCACGGGCTGATGACCGGACGCAGCATGAAGGCCGTGAGCGGCTCCATGGCCAGCAGCCATGGGCGCCAGGCGGGAGCGATGCCGATTTCGCCGAGATGGCTGTAGAAACTGAAGAAGATCGAAATGTTTCCGAAGCCGAAGAAGGCCACCAGCCATAGCGCCACAAAGGGATAGGTAAGTATGCTGTCTTTTTCAGCAGAAGGCATGTGTTTTCCGGGACTAAGGATTGGGAAAGGCGGCGCGGAAGGCCGCGCAGAACTCTTCCATGACGGGTTCCTGGACGATGCTTATCCTGATCCAGTTGGGGAAGCGGAATCCGGTCATGGTCCGGACCATTATCCCCTTGCACAGCAGCTTGCGGTGGAGCAGCGTGTCGGACATCGGGGTCTTGACCATGGCATAGTTGCCCTCGTTGATCGAGTGTTCGAATCCCATGTCCGTGAACAGCGTGCGGAGCATGTGCCTGCCGTTGGCAACCATTGTCCGGGTGTCCGCCACAAAGGACGAGTCGTCCTGCACGGCTGCTGCGGCGGCCAGCTGGCCCAGCGTATTGACGGAGTAGGCCACATGCGCGCGCCGGACGATGTCGACCAGTTCCTCCGAAGCGCACAGATAGCCCACCCGCAGCGCGGCAAGGGCGTACATCTTGGAAAATGTCCTGAACACGATGAGGTTGGGGTAGCGCTCCAGCATCTCGATGCAGTCGGGGTAGTCCTCCCTGTCCACGTATTCGCCATACGCCTCGTCCGCAACCACGATCACCTCGCCCCCGATGGCGTCGAGGAAGCGGCACATGGTCGCCTTGTCCCAATAGGTGCCGGTGGGGTTGTTCGGGTTGCAGAGGAAGACCACCTTGGTCCGGCTGTCTATGGCGTTGAGCATGGCGTCGGGATCAAACGCGAATTCGTTCAGGGGAATGAGGCGCGCCTCTATGCCGGAGAAGCTTGCGGTCCACTCGTAGACCGCAAAGGTCCTGTCCGCGGTGACGATGTTGTCGCCCTCTTCGCAGAACGCCTTGACGACGCTGGAAATGAGCTCGCAGGAGCCGTTGCCGACCAGAAACTGCTCCGAGCTCTTGCCGAACTTTTCCGCCAGTGCCTGTCTGAGTTCGCGGCTGTCGCCGTTGGGATAGACGGGAATGGCCCCGGCATGAAACTGTTCAAGCCGGGTGCGCACCAGCGGTGGCGGCCCGAGGGCGTTTTCGTTGTTGTGCAACCGGTGCAGGTACTCCAGTCCGTAGAGCGCCATGAGCTCCCTGTCCGGCATGGACGGATAGTAGGGCTCAAAAAGGCGGATGTGGGCCGGGACGAGGCGATCAAGCGGTAGGTTCGACATACTGGAACATCACAACGTCGGATTGGCCGCCGTGGGGAAGCAACAGGGCAGGCGTGAAACAGGCGTCCATGAGCGCGCCTGCCATGGCTGCCTGCCAGCCGGAGGAAAGGTCGATGGTCACGAAAATATTCCTGAATCCCTCGGTGCGCAGCGCCTCCACATGGCGCTGAATATTCTGCTCGTTATCAAGGCCGTTCAGCATGGGTTTCAGCACCGCCTCGCTCAGGTCGCGTGACAGCTTTGCCGCGAACACGGACCTGTCCGTGATCCGCTCGCCCAGTTCACTCGTTGTCTTGATGCTGCGCATGAGCACGTGGGCTTCGTACTGTTCCTCGAGAAAGGGAACAAGGTTCGGGTGCGCCCACACGGACACGCCGAAATCCTCGCGCAGCTGTCTGCCCCAGACAGGCAGCACACAGGGGGCCGGCTGGTCCGGGGTGTGGTACGTCAGCTGCGCCAGTGGCTCGAACCCGTACGCCGCAAGGTTTTCGGCAGCGATGTTGCTGAAGAGCATCTTGGCGGAGGTATGGGCGGTGGTGGCGACCAGGGCCTCCGTGAGCAGGCGGAGAATGTCGCCCCCTTCCGTGAAGCAGTAGGGGCCGTAGAACTGTATGCTTTCCTGCGAGGGCTTTTCCCAGCAGATCATGCCGCACAGGGCGCCGGAGGCGTCCACGGCGGTCAGGATTTCCAGTTCGGCGGCCGCCAGCATGTCGACGGCCTTGCCGGGCGTCTTGGCCCAGATGGGGACAAGGTGCTGCGGATAGAAGGTCTGCATGGCCACGCAGCCTTCCAGTATCATGGAACTTTCTGAAGGCGGAGCAACGGAGACCGGGCCCTTGGTGTCAGGCCGCGTGGCGGCCAGATCGCCCGGCTGCCGGGGAGCGGGGGCTTCAACAACCGTGTAGTCCCGGTCCACGATGAGGGTAATGCGCGTCTTTCTCCCCACCCGTTCCACGCTGAAGCCGTCCGTCATGCCGGATGCCAGCAGCAGGGACATGCCGGGAAGCCCGTCCGTATCGGGAGCGGAGGCGGCCGCAGCAATGTTCATGGCGGAAAGGTCCGTTTCGGATGATTCGAATTCGAATTCGGTAGCGACAGCGGTGCTCCCGGCACGGACGGTCATGGAGAGCGGCTTGCCCGGCAGGGTTTCCGAAAGATAGAGCAGCAGCTCCTCGGCCCCCATGGTCAGGCGCAACGCCTTGTCCTTTGGCAGGCCGAACACGCCGGCGCCGTTTTCGGCTGCGGACTGGGCAAGCCGTGCCCATGCCATGTCGGCTGGCAGGCTGAGCGTGATGTGTGGAGAGGGCGTGGTCACTGGAGGCCTTTCCTGAAAAAGTATTGCGGGATACCGGGCTTACATGTGCACGGGGGGCTTCGGATCGCGAAGGAGGTTCCCCGTGCCCCGGATCATGAGGGGAAAGTTGTAGTAACTATTTTGTATACTTGCACATCGCATAGCAAATATGTGTGGCTTGAGCAATGGCTGTAGAGTCTGAAAGCAGCCAATCCTGTTCCTTGCGGAACATTCCCGGCGTGCCCGATCTGCCCGGCCATAGGGTCACTTTGTGTAGGCTTGTTCTGTTTTTGTCTCGTAAATTCAGATAATTGGCTGTTGTCGCTCGTCTTCGGGTGGGGCATCGGGGATGCTGCAGGGGCCAGTGAAACGGCTGCCCGGATATCTCTCATCGGTTTGCCAGAATGCGAAAGCATGCTAGGGTGACCCCCAATCCACGTCGTGTGTGCAGAGGGGTGATTTCTCTCTGATAGGTAGGGACCAATGGGATTCATGATTCGTCCGGGCTTCTCTTGTTTCGGTCAGGGCGCAGGAAGGGCCTTGCACCTGCTTGCCATGCTTCTTGTCGCGGCATGCCTCTCGGTTGCGTTGTTGCGGTCCGCTGTTGCGGTTACGGTCTCCCCGGATCTGGATCTGAGTCCGGAAGAGATCGCTTGGCTTGATGCCAACAGGGACAGCATCCGATATGGGCCCAATCCCGACTGGCCTCCCGGCGACTACATGGAGGCAGGCGAGCACAAGGGGATTGTCGCCGACTACATAAAGATATTCGAGGCAAAGCTCGGTATCCGGTTCAAGCGGGTCTATTATTCGGGGTGGGAGAGCTTTTATCACGGCCTGATGACCGGCGAGTACGACCTTGTGGGGGCATGCCAGAAGACGGAGGAGCGGGAACGGGTTCTGGCCTTCACGCAGCCCTTTCTGCGGACGCGGCTTGTAGTGCTGACCAGAACGAACTACCCGCCCCTGAAATCGCTGAATGACCTCAACTCCATGACCATTGCCGGCATCAGGGGATACTCCAGCATAGACTACGTTCAGGCCAAGTATCCGGGGATGACGCTCGTCGAGTGCGGTGATGACCTGACAACACTGCTGAAGGTTTCGGCCGGAGCGGCCGACGGTGCCGTGGTGGATTACATGCTGGCAAGCTACCTGGTGGACAAGTACGGCATCACGAATCTCCGGTATGACACGGAGCTGGATTACCACTGGGATCTGCGGTTCGCCGTCAACAGGTCGAAGTCCCGGCTTGTCCCGATTCTCGACAAGGTGCTCGGCACCATATCCGAGCAGGAGCGGAGAAATATCTATAACAGATGGGTCGGCATCCGCCTTGAGCATGTGCCGGGCTTCATTGAACGCAACATGACATCCATACTGGCTTCCTTTGTTGTCGTGTTGCTGTTGCTGGTGGTTGTCATCTTCTTCAACCGTTCCCTGCAGAAGCAGGTGGACAAACGCACCAGAGCCCTCAGGGAGAATGAACGGGTTCTCAAGAGAGCCAAGGAAGTCGCCGAGACAGCCAGTTGGTCCAAGTCGCAGTTTCTGGCCAATATGAGCCATGAAATACGTACGCCGCTGAACGGCATTCTTGGTATGCTTCAGCTTCTGGAGACAACAACGCTTGAGGATGCGCAGAAGGGGTACATACAAACAGCGATCAGGTCGAGTGACCGCCTGACCCGACTCCTTACGGACATTCTCGACCTTTCCAGAGTGGAAGCGAAGAAGCTTGAGATCGTCCGGGATGTGTTCGACGTACAGGATACCGTGGAAGCCATCACCCAGCTGTACGAACCGAGCGCCCGGGAGAAGGGGTTGGATTTGCGTGTACAGATTCACCCAGGTGTGCCCTCACGGTTGTGTGGCGATGCCACCCGCCTGATGCAGATTTTGGGCAATATCGTGGGCAATGCCATCAAGTTTACCAACGCCGGCTCGGTATCCCTGGATGTGCAGCAGCTTTCGTCCGCTCTGCCAGACACGCCTCGCGTGCTGTTCACCGTTGCGGACACCGGAATCGGCATTCACGAGGATTCGCTTGGCATGCTGTTCATCCCCTTTTCCCAGATAGACGCCAGCTATTCACGGCAATTTCAAGGAGCCGGGCTGGGGCTGGCCATAGCGCGACGCCTTGCCACCCTGATGGACGGAGAGATCTCCGTAGAGAGTGAGGAGGGGGTAGGAACCACGTTCTGCGTCAGCATCCCGTTCGGGGCCGTTGATGGCGCTGCCGTTGTTGCCTCCAAGCCGGAACAGCCAGCCCTGTCCGGGGATGCCGGAACCCCGTTGCGGGTTCTTGTGGTCGAGGATGATGCCGTGAATCTTCTGACCGCAACGATGCTTATCAGGCGGATGGGGCATGAGGTTGTGTCCGCCGAGAACGGCCAGAAGGCCCTGGAGACCCTGCGGGGAAACCCAGTGGACGTTGTCCTGATGGATGTGCAGATGCCCGTCATGGATGGCGTGGAGGCCACAACACGCATTCGCAATGGCGAGGCTGGAGAGGGGAATGCGCACATTCCCATTGTCGCCATGACGGCCTACGCCATGGCCGGCGACAGGGAGCGGTTCCTTGATGCCGGGCTGGACGAGTACATCGCCAAGCCCGTGGACATGGATCGCCTGCACGCGCTGCTGTCCACCATCGAACCGCGCTATGGTTTGGCGAATCCCGTCTGAATGGACAGGATTCGCAGAGGGCATCCTTTTGTGTGTACGGGGGGCCGGATTGAGAAGATCTGGCCCTTTTTGTTGAGTGTCGAGGAGGCTATCACTGGCTGTAGGCGTGTGTGCATGTTGCGTGTGTGCATGTTGCGTGTGTGGTTGTGCTGTTGATCGGCGTTGCTTTGCGCTTGAGTGCAGGAGTGATGTGGCGAGAGTGTTGCTTCATGTTGTGGTTGTGCGGATATTGTTTGGTCGGAGTCTGTGCATTTCTTGTATTATTTGTGTTGTTTTGGGTGCGGTCCAGGCCTCTTGGAAGTTGCCGTTGCCTATATCCATGCAAGTATGCGTACAATATTTCCTTATCGCCCCGTGGGGGGCTACCCACTATTTGCTTTACAAAATGGGGCCCGATGCTCTATCACAAGCGATCGTTTTTGCAGGTTGTTTAGTAGGCTGTTTACCTCTTTAGCTAATGTCATTGTCTACGATATGGGGGCGCTATGAGTGCAAAAAGACGTGTGGTTGTTTCCCTGTTTGCAATTTTTGTCCTTGTTCTCGCCGGAACTGTGTCGGCATTTGCTGCGCAGGAATGGCGGTATCTGAAAAGCAATGTTCATGCATTCCAGAACAACAAGGACATCAAGGCCAGCTATGCCATTTATACTGATCCTGGTGTGGGGCATTTTGTTGTTCCCGTTAACACCAAGGTTCAAATGAAGAAATGGCGCAAGGGATTTGTCCTGGTCCTTGAAGACGGGAGAAATATCTATTTTGAAGTGCATCCCAAGCGTGTGGGGATGGATGGACCAACGTACTACAACACCATTCTGACCAGCGATACCGAGGTTGATCTCTCCAAGTTTTCGGCGGCTGACCGCAAGGGGATCACGGACGGCAAGGTAAGCGTCGGCATGACGCGTGAAGGCGTTCGTATTGCCTTTGGTTTCCCTCCGCCTCATGCCAATCCTGATATCAATGCAGAAAACTGGATATTCTGGAGAAACCGTTTTGGTCGTACCCAGATTACGTTCAACGGAGCCGATAAGGTCAGTGCAATCAAGTAGCAGATAGGAAAGAGGTAGCCGTTGCCTGTGCAGCGGCTACCTTTGTCTTGTCGTGTTTTGAGGAACAGCGTGGATTCCGAGAGAAAGACTGCTTTAATTACTGGGGCCAGCAAGGGAATTGGTGCAGCAATCGCCATCCAGCTTGCGAAAGACGGATTTGACATACTGTTAAATTACAGAAAGAGCCACGAGCAGGCCAGGGGGGTCGCTGCCGAGGTCGAGGCTGCGGGGGGCAGCTGCCATCTGTTGCCTTTCGATGTGGCAGACGCCGCGGAAGTGGAAAAGCAGCTTGCGCCGTTTCTGGACACCCCTCCGTTTGTTCTCGTCAATAACGCCGGTTTCACGGCGGACTCGCTTTTCGGAATGATGGACGACAATAGCTGGAGGCGCGTCATTGACGTGCATCTGAACGGCTTTTTCAACGTCACCCGGACGCTGCTGCCGCGCATGCTGCGCAAACGCAAGGGGCGCATCGTCAACATTTCCTCGACGGCGGGTCAGACGGGCAACCCGGGGCAGGCCAACTATTCCGCAGCCAAGGCAGGGCTCATCGGGGCGACCCGGTCTCTTGCCGTTGAAGTGGCCAAGCGGAACATTCTGGTCAACGCCGTGGCTCCCGGCTTTATCGAAACCGACATGCTTGCCGGACTGCCGGTTGAGGAAATTGCCAAGAGCATTCCGCTGGGACGTCTTGGCAAGGCGGACGATGTGGCCCACATGGTGTCCTTTCTCTGCTCCGACAAGGCACAGTACATCACGGGGCAGACCTTCTCCGTCAACGGGGGAATCTTCACCGCATGAGGCATTCCCTTCACAAAGTGGCCGTTACCGGCATTGGCATCGTCTCCTGTCTCGGCAGTCAGCTGGATGTTGTGCAGCAGCATCTGCGCGCAGGCAAAAGCGGGGTGGGCATCGACCCTCAGCGTGAAGCCGTGGGCTTTTTCAGCCCCATTACCGGCTGCATCACGGATTTCTCCGTTGAGGATGCCGGCCTGACGAAACGCCA
>QKEJ01000044.1 GCA_003252375.1 Halodesulfovibrio sp. | reverse complement strand
TGCCAGCTTCCTGGAGCTTGCCGGTGTCCGTGCGGAATGGCTTCAGGTGGATACCTTTGCGGATTGGGCAGACGCCGTGCTCGGTGCCCGGAAGGCCGGCTACGACATCGTTGTACTGGGACTTTGCCAGCGGCTCATGGATACATGCGGCAAATGCCGTGAGGGGAATACGGTTATCGAGTGGACTGCCCGAAATCTGTCCGTGCCTGCCCTCGGGCTGTGGCGCTTCAATATCGGGCAGGGCAAAGGTGGGGCTGCGGGACTGGCGCATCTTGGAGAACAGCAGGGAAGAATTGCCGGCGAAATTGCTCTGCGTCTGTTGCGGGGCGAACGCAGTGTGCTCATTCCGGAAAAGGCGGAAGAGGGAGCCTTCGTCTTCAGCAGGGCAGAGGTGGCGCGACAGGGCTTTGTCATCCCGCCGGAACTGGAAGGGAGTGCTGTCATTGTCGAATAGGACAGATTTTGGTTGTATGCATGCAATAAAGGCCGCCCGGCAATGCCGGGCGGCCTTTTCTTATGAGACTATGGAGCCGGTTGCAGGCTCAGAGGTTAGCGTGCGCAGATGGTGGCGTTTCCATCTGCCTCGTTTTCCCGCTTGATCTGGTCAATGAGTTCCTTCAGGCGGGCAGACTGTTCCGCCAGTTCCTGCTGGGCCAGGGTGCTCTGCTGTATCCCCTCTGCAATGAGGCCGGAGAGGGTGTTTACTTCATCCAGGGTATGCGTGATCTGTTCGCTTGCTGCGGACTGTTCCTCGGCAGCCGTGGCAATGCCGCGGATCTGGTCTGCCGAGGTTTCCGACAGCTGGACGATCTCGGCCAGCGCCTCGCCCGAGGCCACGACCAGCTGGGTCGCCTCATCAATGGCCTTGGCGGCGCTGTCCACACTCAGGTTGTTCTCGCTGGCGGCCTGCTGGATGGCATGGATGGCCTCGCCCACTTCCTTGGTGGCGGTCATGGTTTTTTCTGCCAGCTTGCGTACTTCGTCCGCCACCACGGCAAATCCGCGTCCGGCCTCGCCTGCCCGGGCTGCTTCAATGGCGGCGTTGAGGGCAAGCAGGTTGGTCTGATCCGCGATATCGGTGATCACGGTCATGATCTGACCGATGGATTCGGCCCGCTGGTCAAGGCGATGCATGTTATCCTTCAGGTCGTTGGCCAGCTTCTGCACGTTTTCTATGGCGTCCACCGACTTTGCAACGGTTTCCTCGCCATGCTCCGCGTGCACCCTGGTGGCGTCGGCGTTCTCGGCGGCACTGCTGGAGCTGCCGGCAACCTCGAGGATGGTAGCGTTCATTTCCTCCATGGCCGTGGCGGTTTCACCGATGCGGCCACGCTGATTGTCCGAACTCTGGTTGATCTCGACGGCCTGCGAGGACAGCTCCTCCGAGGCTGCGGAGATGGAGCAGACAATCTCGTCCAGAATGGTGGCTGCGGAAAGCATGCCCTCCTGCTTGGCGGTCTCTGCCTTGCGTCGTGCCTCTTCCGCCTCGCTTGTTGCCTTGCGGGCACGTTCGGCTTCCTCGGCGGCTTCCTTGCTCTTTTGTTCCGCTTCTCCCATCTTCAGCTTCAGGCTTTGGACCATGGCCTGGATGGCGTCCTTGAGTTTGAGGATTTCTCCCTTGAATCTCCCCTCTATGGATGCGTCCAGCTGCCCCGAAGCCACCTCGTCCGCAAACTGCACCAGCCTGTTCATGGGGCTGCGCAGCGCGGTGCGGATGAACATGACCAGGACGCAGACGATGAGAATGACGATGATGCCGCCGAAGAGCAGGGTGCGGTTCATGACGCCGAAGATGGAATCGGAGAACGCCTGCTGTTCACGGACAATCTGGGCATCCACTTCATCCATGTACACGCCCATGCCGATGATCCAGCCCCATGGCTTGAAGAGTTTGACAAAGGACAGCTTCGGAAAGTCTCCGTCCTCGCCGGGTTTGGCCCAGAAATAGTGAACGGTGCCTTCGCCATCCTTCTTGGCAACGTCGATCATCTCGACAAAGAGGGGCTTGCCCTTGGTGTCCTTGATGCCCGAAACATCCGTCCCGTCCAGTTTGGGATTGATGGGGTGCATCACCATCTTGGCTTCGAGATTGTGAATCCAGAAATAGTTGCCGCCCCCCACACGGATCTTGCTGATCTGCTCCAGTGCCTGCTGCTTGAGCACGGCAGTGACGTCCTCGATCCATGCGCCCGTTCCGATGATCCATCCCAGTTCGGGAATGAGCCGGACATAGGAGACCTTAAGCTTGGCGTCCGTCTCGCCGGGCTTGGCCCACATGTAGTCCACCATGCCCTCGCCGTTGGCCTTGCATATCTTGACCATTTCCATGAACAGGCGCTTTCCGTGCGGGTCCGCGGTATCCGAAAGATCCTTTCCGTCCAGTTGGGTGGCAATGGGGTGCATGATCATGGTGGGATGCATGTCGTTGATCCACACGTAATTGCCGTTGGAGAAACGCATGGAGCGGACAAGATCCTTGATGCCCGCTTCGAGTTCCTCTCTCGGAAGGTAGGAGTTGGCGGCCATGTACGCCTTGATCTGGCTTTCCAGTCCGTCAATGACGATGCGCAGTTCCTTGGCCTTCAGGTCCTTGAGCGTGGCGATGTCCTGCGAGCGGTTATAGTATTCCTCCACTACGCTGTACGCCATCTGCACCATATCCCGCAGGGAGTATTGCTGCTCATCGTAGACTGTGGTGCGGGTTTTCTCCGCTTGCTGATGCGAAAACCGCATCAGATCGTACGAGACGTACGAGTAGAAAAAGCCCCCCTGCACCATGAGGCCGATAACGACAAAGATCAGCAGCTGGACTATGACAGAACGTTTCATGTGCACCTCGTCGAATGAAAGTGATGAGACCTGGTATGATAGTAATACTGTCGTGTGGTTTTGAATAGGGCCATACCACGAATATGCACAGAGGTTCTGGCAGGTTCCATGATAAAGGCCCGCTTCCGGGGAAGCGGGCCTTTTATGGGCTGTGGATGTCAGACCTATGATACTGCGTAGAAACAGCGTTTTGGGGAATGTATTGCCCCTGAATCCTTTAGTTTCTTGAGTGACTTGCTCAGCTCCTTGCTGTCCACGCCGAGCGCGGTTGCAATATCACCGGGCCGGACGGGCTTGCCTGCCTTTTTCATGACGTCGATTATCTTGTCTTCCATGGCTGACTCCTTGAATAGATTTCTTATTAGGAGTCGTTACTGTTAAGTGGGTGTTCTGTCAACCCGGAATCATCTCCCGGATCACCGGGCAACGGATTCGGCAATGGCGTTGAGCGCGGTATCCAGGTCCTCGCGCAGGACGGGCTTGAGCAGGTACTGCCGTATGCCCATGGCCTTGGCTTCCTCGGGCGAGAATTGCTCGCTGTAGCCCGTGCACAGGATGATGGGAAGGTCGGGCCGGTGCTTGAGCGCGATGGTGGCAAGTTCGCCACCCGTCAGGCCGGGCATGGTCTGGTCCGTGATCAGCAGGTGGTAGGTGTCCGGTTCGGCAAGGAATTGCTGCAGGGCGAGGCCGCTGTCGGAGAAAACGTCGGCCTGGTAGCCCACCCGCTCCACCATCTCTCCTATCACTTCGGCGAGGGAGGCCTCATCATCCACAATGAGTGCGCGGCCGCGTGCGGAGAGCTGCTTTCGGGCCGGAGACGGCTGCACTGCCGGTTCCGGCGTGGAAATGGGCAGGTGGACATCAAAGCAGGTGCTTTCACCGGGAACGCTGCGCACCGTGATGCCGCCGCTATGGGTGGAGACAATGCCGTGCACGAGGGCGAGGCCCATGCCGGTTCCCTCATCCGGCTTCTTGGTGGTGAAGAAGGGGTCGAAGATGTTTTCCAGAATTTCCGGCGCAATGCCGTAGCCCGTGTCGCATACGGACAGCTTGAGGTATTCACCGGGGGACAGCTGCGGCAGGCCCTGCTGTTCGGGGGCAGCGAGCAGCACCCGTGACAGGTCAATGCGCATGATGCCGCCCGACTCGCGCATGGCATGGGCCGCGTTGGTGCACAGGTTCATGACCACCTGCTGCATCTGGCTGATGTTGGCGTGGATGGTGGTGTCCGATTCCTCCACGTTGGTCCTGATGGTGATGTTGGCAGGCAGGGAGGCCCGCATGAGCTTGACCGTTTCCTTGAGCACGGTGGAGAACTGCAGAGGCTGCAGGTTCAGCTCCTCCTGCCGGCTGAAGGTGAGAATCTGGTGGATGAGGTCACGCGCCCTGCGGCCTGCGGTCAGCACTTCGCCCAGGCGGCGGTGCAGCCGGGTACCCCGTTCCACCTCGTCCAGGCTCATTTCGGTGTACCCCATCATCACGCCGAGAATGTTGTTGAAGTCGTGGGCAATGCCCCCGGCAAGCGTGCCGATGGCCTCCATCTTGTGGCTCTGGCGCAACTGTGCTTCCAGCTGTTTGCGACGGGAAATCTCGTGGGCCACCATGACGGTGCCCGCCGCATCGCTCTGCTCGTCACCGTCCAGATAGAAGGGGGAGAAGGTGACCAGAAACGTGCCGTTGAGCGTCGGGATAAAGAGCTCTTCGTGATGCGCCGGCAGCGCGCCATGGGCGGCGTCGAAGCCGTTAATAGCCGGGAGGTTGAACACATCCTTGCAGTTGCGCCCGATAATATCCCTTGGGTGGACGCCCAGGCGTTCGGAAAGGGCCCGGTTGGCGCGTCTGAGGCGCATGTCCTTGTCGAGAATGGCAATGACGTCCGGCACGTTGTCAAAGGTCTTTTCCCATTCCTGCTTGGCGCGGATGATGAGCGTTTCCATGGCCTTGCGGTCCGAGATGTCCTCCACGGTGCCTTCGATGGCGGCAATCTCCCCGGATTCGCCGAGAATGGGGCGTGCGCTCACGGAAACCCAGAACTGAGAGCCGTCCCGGCGAAAGGCCTGGGTCTCGAAGGCGGAAACAAGGCCGGTGGACTGGATGAGGCTGAGCAGTTGCTCCCGGTCATCGGGCAGCACATTCAGCCGCGTGTTGTTGTTTGCATAGTCCCCGAGCAGGGCGGCCGTTCCGTCATAGCCGAAGATACGGGCAAAGGAGGGGTTGGCGCTGACAATCTCACCCCAAGGGCGGCACTGGAATATGCCGAGCACGGAGTTGTCGATCATGCCACGGTATTTGCGTTCCTCTCCCCGCAGTTTGTCCCACAGGCGGGCCAGCTCCTTGCGCCGGACCCCTTCGCGCAGGATGCGGGCAAAGGCGGCGGCGGTACGCCAGTCATCCGGGGTGAGCACGTCATCCACGCCGGCGGCGATGGCTTCGCGGGCCAGTTCGGGAGCGGCGTCCGGCACCACGAGGATGACGGAGATGGTTTCACGGCTGGCACGGGCCAGGGCGAGGATGTCTTCCCACGGCAGCCCCGGGCAGTCGGCGGAGGCAACAACCACATCCCACGGTTCCTCGGCCAGCGCGAGGCTGAGCTCGACCGGGGTGTCAACCAGGGTGTAGGCCGGGTCGTACCCGGCGGTCAGGAGTATGCCGGAGAGTGAACGGGCAAGGTCTTCCGAATCCGAAACAACGAGCAGGCTGAAGCGGGTCCCCATGGGGCAATCCTCGGGCATGCGGAACTGTTCACCCTGTCCCAGCGCGGGAGCCGGCAGAAGGCGTGTGGCCTTTTCGGGCCCGTGTTGCATGCCGTGTTGACGTGCTGGAGGAGGGCAAATCTCACATGCTTGGCTCATCATAGCAATTCATTCCTCGCGCTACAACCGGTTACGGGGTTACTTGCAGGCTACCCAGGGTTCGTTGATCATGCGGTCCGTCCCGTGCACGGTGATGGTGTCACCGAAGATGGGCCCGCTGATGGGCGTGATGGGGGCATAGGTGTAGGAAACATCCACCTCGACGATTTCGCACGGGCTGCCTGCTCCGGAAACCATTGCGGAGGGATTGCCGTTGGGGAAGCTCCGCACCTGTGTGGAAAGGGTGCCCTTGTCGGCGAGCGATGCGACCGTGCTGGTCACCATGGTCTCGATGCGGCTCATGCGGGTGCCGTCATCCTCACCCTCACCGGTTACGGCCACACGGGCTCCGGCCTGCGCCGCCTTGTCCATGGTGGCGGCTGTGAAATACATGTAGCCCAGTTCCAGAAATCCGCAGATCAGGACCATCAGGACAGGCAGGGCAAGGGCGAATTCCACCGAACTGATGCCGGTGTCTCCCCGCAGCCAGCGTCGTGCTGCGCCAATGGGACCCGAGAGACGGGCCGAACGGGGGGCCTGTTCGATATGTGCTGTGGTGCTACGCATGGCATGCTCCTGTTAGTTGAGCAGTCGCCAGCCGAGCTGTCGACCGATGCGTTTGAAGACGTCGTCGATATCATAGGCGGACGGCGCATTGAAGTAGTGGTCATCCGTGCCTGCCGTGGACGAGGCGATATCCTTCATCAGCTGCACGTCCACGGAGTCCGATACCCCGAAGCGGATGGTGAAGATCTCAATGTCCGCAGCCTTGGCCTTGGCCGCCTCTTCAAGGGCGTACTGGTTCAGCTTGCCGTTATCCTCGCAGTGGGAATTCATGTCCAGCATGCCATAGTAGGCGTTGGTCCAGTAGCTGTTGGGAGTGTAGGAGATGGCGTAGTTGCCGCCGCACTTGCCGTCCTCGGTGTCTCCGTCGGTAAGCAGAATGAGGATCTTGCGCATGTCCGTATCGGTTGAGGCCTCGGTGTAGGGCGCTTCCGGGGTGAGCACCTCACGGCCCCACTTGAGGCCTTCGGAAATGAGGGTGCCGGAACCGCTGCCAAGGGCGTCCTGCTTGGCTATGGCGGCAAGGATGACCGACTTGTCATCGGTCAGGCCCTGCACGCGGGGGATATCCTCGCAGGTATCCATGGCCACCCGCAGGCTGGAGCCGACGGGATAGCGGTACTTGGTCTTGTAGTATTCCTCATTCAGGGCGGGGCTGAGGGTGCCGTCTGCGTTGCGGCAGCCGTCGGCTATCCCGTCCACGTTGGCAGGCAGGTGCACCTTGCCGCGGAAGGGAACGAGGCCGGCCTTGACCGAGGTCTTCAGACCGTCCGGCATGACGAGATCAATCAGCTTGTTGGCGGCGGCATTGGTCTCGTTGATGGGCGTGCCCTTCATGGAGCCGGAATTGTCGATGGCCAGCACGATTTCAAGCTTGTTGAATCCGGCGGTGGCTTCGGCCCTGACCGAACGTTCGCTGATACCGAGAATGGGCATGATGAGCAGAGGCACGGTGGCGTTGGCCGTAACCTTGACGGATCGGGCCAGGGGGCCGGGGGCCACGGACATCAGTCGTGCTTCGGTGTAGTTGCGGTTCAGGTAGTCCTTGGCCGCGGCAGAGACCTTGCCAAGATCGAGATCCGGATCATAGGGCAGTTCAAGGCTGCCTGCCAGGGCTGCCGAGTCCGTGGCGGCCTGGAGCTTGGAATGCGCGTTGTAGAGCATGGAGCTGTCTATGGCCAGCCCCACGAACCCCAGAATGACGGGAAGGAGCACGGCCATGAGTGTGGCTGTGCTGCCCTGTTCCCTGCGGCATAACTGCCGGATGAAATGGTATGTTGATTTCATGGCGTGCTCCTGGCTTAGGGGATGGGCATGGTTGTGCGTGCCGTCAGGGTGTACAGGGTCGAGAGCGGGGCATCCGCTTCCGTGGTGGAGGAAAAGAACGACTGGTACGCGTAGCTGACCTCGACAGTGACGGCTGTTCCGGCGTCTTCCAGCGTGACCTTGGTGTTCAGGGCGTCCGCAGGAAGCTCCGTGACCAGGGATTCCACGGTCGACTTGGCCGTGGACGTGTCGCCGGAAAGGACCACCTGCCGCGCTGCGGAGCGGCTTGCCTCGGAAATGGTCGAATAGTCGTGCAGCGTGTTGGCGCCTTCCACCAGCAGGAACAGGATC
The DNA here is from genome assembly GCA_003252375.1 of Halodesulfovibrio sp. GTDB lineage: Bacteria > Desulfobacterota > Desulfovibrionia > Desulfovibrionales > Desulfovibrionaceae > Halodesulfovibrio. The sequence goes on along the minus strand of QKEJ01000044.1, from coordinate 5,473 downwards.
ATGGCCAGTGCAGGCAGTAAAAGGGCTACCTCCACTGCGGCCATGCCGTGTTCTGATTCACGAAACCGTTTCATGGGAGTCTCCTTTTACGGCTGCGGCACGAATGCCGTGCGGATGTATGTTGCCGCATAGTTGCGGGTGGCCTCTGTGGTTTGCAGACTGGCGACGGTGTGCAGCATCACCTGTTCCGGGACGGGAGATGTTGCCTCGGCGGGCAGCTGCGGCTCTGCAGCCTGTTCGGCCTTGCTTGCCGCGTCGGCCGGAACGCCCTTGCCCTGCCGGTCCATGTCATGCGTCTGCTCTGCCATCCGGACAGGGGCGGATTCCTCTGCGGCAAAGGCTGTCGTGCTGACCACGCGCATTCCGCTCAGCTCCTTCCGTTGTTCGGCAAGGGCCTGCATGGCGTCATGTGCCTGATCCACGCTGGGATAGTCACCGATGACCACCCTGTACCAGTCGCCCTTGCCCGGGATGTGCACGGGAAGCACGCGGGCGTTGAGATGGCGCTTGTTCAGCCGTGCGGCTTCGGCGTCGGCAATGACCTGCGTGCGGAATGAGCTGAGGTGCAGGACAAAGGTCAGCGTGGAGCTTTCCATGTCCGCGTTGCGTGCGCTGCTTTCACTGATCAGCGCATGGGCCGGTTCGATGATGGGAGCTTCCCTGACGAGCGAAGCGACCGATGGTGCTGCATCATGCATGGTGGAGACTGGCATGACGCCGGGCTGGAGCGGTTCCACTGCCGGATGGGAGGAGGGGATGACCGGTGCCTTGGGGGCAAAGAGATCGTCCTCGCTGCGGGGCCGTGCCGGGGCGTTTTCCGCATGCTCGGCAAACTGGGCGGCAAGGCGTGCCCGCTTCAGGTTCTCGGCGGCCCGCTCGTAGTAGGTGGGCTGCAGTTCGATGGCCTTTTCAAAGCTCTTGATGGCCCTGTCGTGCTGGCCGTCGAGGAAGAAGAAGTAGCCCAGGTTGTTCCATGCGGCGGCTTCTCCGTCCGCGGCCCGGAACGCTTCAAGCCCTTCGCGGTAGCGTCCCATGCGGCACAGCGCCAATCCCATGTTGTTGTATGCCTTGCCCGAGGGGGCCCCCTGCATCACGGCCTTGCGGAAGGCCTGGATGGCGTCGTCGTCCCGGCCCATCATGGCGTAGGCGAGACCGAGGTTGTTGTAGAGGTAGGAGGCGTTGGGGTTGATCATCAGGGCCTTCTGGAAGGTGCCCAGCGCCTTGTCGTATTGCTTGTTGTAGTTGTGGATGGCGCCAAGGTGGTCATAGGCTTCCAGCAGCTGCGGGTCCATTTCCAGCGCCTTGTCGAAGAGTTTTTCGGCTTCGGGGTAGAGGCCGTTGGAGAAGTAGACCCGGCCCGCTGCGGCATAGCCGGGGGCATAGGTGGGTTCAAGCTCCATGACGGCCTTGAATTCATCCAGCGCCTGTGCGGGCATGCCCTGTTCCAGCATGATGAGCCCACGCTGATAGCGCGCCTGCATGAGAGTGGGGTCAAGGCTGGCGGCACGGGAGTACTGTTCGAAGGCCAGTTCGCCCCGTTCCTGCTGCGCGTAGGCAAGGCCGCGCATCAGGGCCTGCCTGGCCTGCTTCTGTTCGTCACTCAGGTTCCTGTCCTTGGCGTCCGCCGTCAGGTCGGGCTCGGTGCCGATGAGCGGCTGGCCGCTGTGGAAGCGTTCCATGAGCGACAGGGTGCCGTGGTCCTGCTGAGCGCCCGTGCACCCGCCCAGAAACAGGACAAGGGCAAGGCAGCTTGCGTATATGGTGGCGCGCTTCATGATATTGTCTCCTCTCTTCTCTGAATCGGAACTACATTTGCTCAAAGGTGTGCATGAGCCGGATGCCCGCAGGGCCCATGAGGGCGACAAACAGGGCGGGCAGAATGAAAAATATGAGCGGGAACAGCATCTTGACCGGAAGCTTGGCGGCTATTTCCTCGGCCCGCTGGTAGCGGGTGGTGCGCATGTGGTCCGAGTAGACCCGCAGTGTGGTGGCGATGCTGGTGCCGAAGGTGTCAGCCTGAACGATCAGGGTGACCAGGCTCGTCATGTCGTCGATGTTCACCCGGCGTGCGAGATTCTTCAGGGCGTCCGTCCGGCTCTTGCCGGCACGAAGCTCAAGCAGCACGGTGTTGAGTTCTCCGCCGATCTCGGGATTGGTGGACAGCATCTCGCGGGCGATGCGGCTCAGGGCCTGATCCATCCCCATGCCGGATTCCACGCAGACCACCAGAAGGTCCAGGGCATCGGGCAGGGCGTTGGTGATGGCCTTCCTCCGGTTCTTGATGCGCAGGCTGAGCCAGAGGTTGGGAACATACATGGCAAGCACGGCGGGGATGATGAACATGAGGGCCATGACGCCGGGGGCGACCTTGGGCTTGACCACCAGGTACACGAAGCCTGCACCAAGCAGCGCGATGAGCATGAGCCCGCCCTTGATACCCCAGAAGATCCGGCTGGCCCGCGCGGGATTCCGGAATCCGGCCCGGACCATGTTCAGGTTGCCCTCTTCCTTTTCCTCCTGCTTGCTGGGGCTGAGATGCTCGCCCATGCGGTCGGCACCGGCTGCGGCCCGCGCGGCGATGCGGTGCAGGGCGCTGCGGTGCTCCGCGGCAGCGTGGCTCGGGGCCGTGTTGTTGATGCGGTCGTTCATGTGCTGCACGCGGTTGCGCTTGCCCATGGCTCCGGCAATGGCGGAGATGAAGAGCATGATGGCGGCGGAGGCAAGGCCGGCGGCTATGTAGGGAGCGTATGTCTGCATGTCCATGGCTATTCTCCGTTACACGTCGATGGTGACGAGCTTTTTCAGGGCCACGGCGCCGAGGGCCATCTGGATGGCGGCGCTGGTGATCATGAAGTTCCCTTCCGGCGTGGTGTAGAGCAGGCTCATGTATTCGGAATTGAGCACGTTGATGGCCAGCCCCACGACAAAGGGCAGGGCAAAGAGGATATAGGCGGTCAGCTTGCCTTCTGCGGCAAGGGTGCTCACCCGGCCCTCGAACTTGAAGCGGTCACGCACCAGACGACCGATGTTGCCGATGATTTCGGAAAGGTTGCCCCCGGTCTCGCGCTGGATGTTCACGGAGATCATGAAGAACTTCAGGTCCGGGCAGTCCACGCGGTGCAGCATGTTGGCAAGAGCCACATCCATGGCGATGCCGAAATTGATTTCGTCGAGCGTCTTGCCGAATTCGAAACCGATGGGAGCGGGCATTTCCTCGGCCACCATGCGCAGCCCCTGCGTGAAGGCGTGACCAGCCTTCAGGGCGCGGGCAATGAGGTCCAGTGCATCGGGGAGCTGGCGCTGGAATTCCGCCATGCGCTTCTTCTTCCTTCCGCGCAGCCAGCCGAAGGGGGCGTAGCCGAACAGCAGGGAGGGAAGCGGACGGAGGTACATGTTGTCGGTAACCAGCACCATGAGGAACCATGAAAGCATGATGCCCACGCCGCTCAGCAGGAGCAGGGTGCCGATGTTCACGTCCACCTGCGCCTGTTCGCGGATGGAATCCCACTTGCGGGACCAGCGCTGCGTGGAGAGCATGGCGTGCAGCCAGGGCACGGAGGAAAGGATGTGCCTGCGCTCGATGCTGATGGCCTCTTCCTGCTTCATGGCCTCCCGCAGTCGCTCCATGCGTCTGCGGACCTGTTCCTGCTGGCCGCGCTTTCTGGCGAAGAGCAGGTTGAGCAGCCCCAGGTAGAGCAGGAATATGCCGACGATGGCGGAGCAGGCGACGATGGTGATGATAAGCATGCGCGTCCTCCTCTACTGCTGCGGGGTTCCGAGCGTGGGGTCAAACAGTGCCGGAGACAGTTCGATGCCCTGCGCCACAAGGCGTTCCGAGAACTTGGGGCGGATACCCGAACATTCGAACTGACCGATAACCTTTCGGTTTTCGTCGAGTCCGGTCTGCCTGAAACGGAAAATTTCCTGCATGGTGATGGCTTCACCTTCCATGCCGGTAACCTCTTGCAGGCTCACCAGCTTGCGTGAGCCGTCGGAGAGGCGGTTCACCTGCACGATCACGTCCACGGCCGAGGCGATGTAGCGCTTGAGCGAGCCACTGGCGATGTTCAGCCCGGCCATGGCCACCATGGTTTCGAGACGCATCAGGCAATCCCGCGGGTTGTTGGCGTGGATGGTGGTCAGCGAGCCGTCATGGCCGGTGTTCATGGCCTGCAGCATGTCCAGCACTTCGCTGGAGCGCACTTCGCCCACGATGATGCGGTCGGGCCGCATGCGCAGGCAGTTCTTGACCAGGTCGCGCGCGTTCACTTCGCCCGTGCCCTCGATGTTGGCCGGGCGGGTTTCCAGCCGGACCACGTGGTCCTGCTTGAGCTGCAGTTCCGCGGCATCCTCGATGGTGACGATGCGTTCATCGTGAGGAACGAAGCGCGACAGGCAGTTGAGCATGGTGGTCTTGCCCGAGCCCGTACCCCCGGAGACGATGACATTCAGCCGGGCCTTGACGATGCCCTGCAGCACCTCGCCGATTTCGGGCGTCAGCGCATTGAATTCGATGAGGTTGGTCAGTTCCAGCGGATCCTTGGAAAAACGTCGGATGGACAGGCTGGGGCCGTCCAGCGCAAGGGGGGGGATAATGGCGTTCACGCGGGAACCGTCGGCAAGGCGGGCGTCCACCATGGGGGAAGCCTCGTCCACACGACGTCCCACCACGGCAACGATGCGGTCGATGATCTTGCGCAGGTGGACGTCGTCCTTGAACCGGGTGGGCACGCGCTGCAGCTTGCCGTGCCGTTCCACGTAAACCATGCGGTAGTTGTTCACGAGAATATCGGAGACGGTGGGGTCCTGCAGAAGCGGTTCCAGCGGACCGAGGCCGAGCACCTCGTCCTGGATTTCCCTGATGATGCTGCGGCGTTCCTTGCCATTCAGCGGAGACTGCCTGAATTCCTCGCGCAGCAGCCGTTCTACCAGGCGGACGATTTCCTCGCGCAGCTTGGCCGGGGGCAGGGATTCAACGGCGGTCAGGTCAAGCAGTTCGATGAGCCGCTCGTGGATCTGGGCCTTGACCGTGTAGTAGCCTTCATCATGGGTTTCGCTGAGGTCGGTCATCTCCGCTGGCGGAGTCTGCGGTGCCTTGGCGGAAACAGGCTGCACGGCATCAGCAGAAGGTGCGGCGACGCGCAGGGGCGCTGCGGGCTGCGCATCCGAATTGCCGGGCGCTGCCGGTGTTTCGGCGGCGGCTTCCAACTCCCCGGCGTCGGCGTGCAGGTCAAGGGCGGCAATGCCGTCGCCTGAATCCAGCTGGAAAGGTTCTGCCGCTCTGCGCTGCTCGGAGCCCCTGCAACGCTGGGCGAATCCCGGTTCAGATTCGTCCCGGAACGTTTCGCGTGCCTGTTCTTCTCCCGGGAGGCCTTCAGCCATGAACAGGGTGTCCGCCAGGGACATGGAGGGCTGCTCTGTCACAGGCGCGGCGGATTCCTCAGCAAGCAGGAGGAATCCGTCGTCCTGCAGG
>QKEJ01000060.1 GCA_003252375.1 Halodesulfovibrio sp. | reverse complement strand
ACCATCGGCGAGCGTGGCCGTGTACGTCAGGCTGTCACCCGCGTCCACGTCCGCAAAGGTTCCCTCGGGCACCTGATAACTGAAGGGCTTGTCCTCATCCACGGACTGCGTCGTCAGATCCGTGGTCACCGTGGGCGCATCGTTGGTATTGTTCACCGTCAGCGCAAAGGTGCTGGAGGCAGTGGCGGCGGAACCGTCGGTGGCCGTCACCATGACCGAAATGGTACCCACATCGCCGTTCTCGGGCGTACCCGTGAACGTACCGGTGCTGGCATCGAAATGCAGCCACGAGGGCAGCGCCGTACCGTCGGCAAGCGTGGCCGTGTACGTCAGGCTGTCACCGGCGTCCACGTCCGCAAAGGTTCCCTCGGGCACCTGATAGCTGAAGGGCTTGTCCTCATCCACGGACTGCGTCGTCAGATCCGTGGTCACCGTGGGCGCGTCGTTGGTGCCCGTCACGGTAATGTTCAGGACAGCCGAGGATTCACCGCCGTTGCCATCGGACACACGGTAGCCAACAGACAGAACCTGCTGCTGTCCTGCACCAAGGCTGTCATAACTGGCATGCGTGGGGTCAAACGAATACGTTCCCGTTGCTGCGTCAAACGTGAACCCGTCCGGCAACGGCGAGGTCAGGGAGTACTGCAGGACATCGCCATCAATATCCGTGGCGGAAAGAGCCCCGAGGACGACCGCCCCACCTTCCGTGGCGGTGGTCGAAACATTATGCGCCTGGGGGTCATGATTCGTATACGCGGACGAACTGCCCAGCCCATTTCCGGCCGGAGAAGCTGACGGGCCGCCATAGTCGGAATTGTCGAGACCGCCACGCCCCCGGTCCGCAAAGCCGCCGCTGCCCTGCTGCAGGGATTCCAGCCCGCCCAGCAGGTCACCAAGGTTCACGGAATAGGAGGTCCCCCCACCGTTGGCGGAGCTACCAGCAGCGGTTTCGATTCCCGAATTGCCAAGAAGGGAAGCAAGAAGATCGCTCGCATTCACGGCAACGTCCCCGATAATGAACTCCGGAACGTAGCCGCTATCAATGACATCGATCAGGTGCACGAGCGTAATGGAACCACCGTTATCAAAAGTGAAAACGACGTTCCCGTCCACCCGGGTCACCTGTGCGTAGGTAAGATCAAACTCGATTTGCAACTGCGATGAAGAAGAGATCTCTATCTCGACGCGATCCCCCGCGTCGGGCGCAGTCAAATGAATGACGTTAACGTCCGTCATGTCCCCCCCTTGTTAACCAAGGTCTATTTGTCATCCCCCGCCCTGCCGTGGTCCCGAATCCGCAGCATGGCGCAATAGGAATCAATATCAAAAAAGTATTTCCGGTGTACCAAACAGCATTCCGGAACTCAAGCCTCTTTGGGAAAAACCCAACGAGTAACGCATACCACGCCCCGTCGGTCCCGTCTCTTATTTTTTCCAACAACTCCGGTTTGTAACGTTTTGTCTACATTTGCCACACAAACTATCATACGAGTGTCAAATATTTGCAACACACTTCTCGACTTCAGGCCCGCAGCGCCACAAACGACGCATAGTTGTTGCAATATCCCCTTAAACCCGTGATAGTTGGCAGTGCTCGGGAACAACTCGTCCCGGGCTGCTCTCACGCCGGGGCCCATCTTGCCACAGCCAGCCCGTCCTGATAGCCGAATCCGAACCGGCATCCTGCTGGATTGCCGTTGCCGACAGCATAGTTTTATCTCTAGGGGGGAACGTTCCCAATGTCCGAAGGCAAGTCGATACCGAAAGGCCTGGCGCAATCAGCCAAGCCCGCAGCCACCTTTGCCGGGGTCAAGAGTGCTCCGGGCAACCATGACCACACAAACGATACACCGCCCACGTCCGTAACCACTACAGACGCCGGAAATAATGCACGACCCGTGCCACAGGCAGCATCTGCCTCACCCCAGCGCCAGGTACTTGTTCCGGCCCCCGCGGATGTAGACTACGAATCGCCGCTTCTGCGGTGCATGGTCACCCTGTTTTCCCTGCACGGCCGGACCATATCCATTGAGAAACTCAAGGCAGGCCTGCCGGAACATGGCGGCCCTTCACACACGTCCGCCTGCCTGCGCGCCGCCATGCAGGCGGGGATGAACGTGCGTGCCGTGCACCGCCCCTCGCTGGACAGTATTTCCACCCTCACCCTGCCCTGCATACTGCTGCTCAAGACCAAGGGTGCCTGCGTGCTCACGTCCATCACGGACAAGACCGTGGAGATCGTCTTCCCCGAAACCGGAAACGCTCCCATTGAAATCCTTCGCCACAAGCTGGAGGAGGAATATGCAGGCTACGCCATCTTCGGGCAGGTGGAGGGCAGACTCGACAAGCGGGCCAGCTCGCTCAAGCTGCTCAAGGCCAAACGCTGGTTCTGGAGCACCATCTGGCACTATGTGCCCATATACAAGCACGTGGGGCTGGCAAGCATTGTCATCAACATGCTGGCCATCGTTTCACCGCTGTTTTTCATGAACGTGTACGACCGCGTGGTGCCCAACAATGCCCTCGACACGTTGTGGGTTCTGGCCATCGGCATCGGCATCGCCTACATGTTCGACTTTCTGCTCCGCAACCTGCGCAGCTATTTCTGCGACATTGCGGGCAAGAATGCGGACATCATTCTTGCCTCCCGGCTGATGCAGCAACTCATGGGCATACAGCTCGACCACATGCCCGACTCCACGGGCGCCCTGGCCAACAATCTGCGCGAATTCGAATCCCTGCGCGAGTTCTTCAGCTCCACCACGCTGCTGGCCATTATCGACCTTCCCTTCCTGATCGTGTTCATCGCACTGGTGGGATTCATTGGCGGCCCCATGCTGTTCGTGCCCGCCCTTGCCGTGCCCGTTGTCATCCTCATGGGCTGGCTGCTGCAGTATCCCTTCCAGCGGGCCATCGAATCCGGCTACAAGGAAGGCGCCCAGAAGAACGCCCTGCTCATTGAAATCCTGAACGGGCTGGAAACCGTCAAGACCAGCCAGGCCGAAGGACGCATGCAGCGGACATGGGAACGGGTGGTCGGCATGAGCGCCCGCTCCAACAGCCGGGCCAAGGGGCTGGCCAACCTCTCCATCACCATGTCCATGCTGGCGGCGCAGCTGGTCAGCATGATCATCATCGTATGGGGGGTACACCGCATAGGCGAAGGCGAACTGACCATGGGCGGACTCATCGCCTGCAACATCCTTGCAGGCCGTTCCATGGCCCCGCTCAGCCAGGTCGCCGCCATGCTTTCGCGACTCCAGCAGTCCCGCATGGCCCTGAAATCTCTCGACATGCTCATGACCCTGCCTGCGGAGCGAAGCGAAGACAGCGCCTCGCTCTGCTATGTGGGGCTGGTGCCCTCCCTTGGGGCAGAGGAGCTCTCCTTCCGCTATCCCAATACGGAGCGGCTGGCGCTGGAGAACGTCAATTTCCTGTTCCGGCCCGGCGAAAAAATTGGCGTGATCGGCCGCATGGGCTCGGGCAAGTCCACCCTCGGCAAGCTGTGCGTGGGGCTCTATCAGCCCACGGAAGGCGCCATCAAGCTTGGCGGCGTGGACATCCGCCAGATGGATGTGGCGGAACTGCGCAGCCGGGTCGGCTACGTTTCGCAGGACAACTATCTCTTTTACGGAAACGTGCGCGACAACATCGCCATCAGCAATCCCAACGCGGATGACAACGCCATCCTGCGTGCGGCCACCATTGCGGGCGTCACCGAATTCGTGCAGGCCCATCCGGCCGGTTTCGGCATGCCTGTCGGCGAGCGGGGCATGGCCCTGTCCGGCGGCCAGCGACAATCCGTATCCCTGGCCCGCGCACTGCTGAACGACCCGGAAATACTCATCCTGGACGAACCCAGCTCCAACATGGACAACACGGCAGAGATGCTCTTCAAGCAGCGGCTGGCCAGCGTCATCTCCGACAAGACCGTGCTGCTTATCACCCATCGCATGAGCATGATCGACATCGTGGACCGGCTTGTGGTCATGGACAACGGCCGGATCGTTGCGGACGGGCCCAAGGCGGCCGTCCTGAATGCCCTGAAGAACGAGCAGCTGCGCACCGCTGCCCCCCACCGCGCCGCCGGCGCACACAAGGAGCAGGCATGAGCAGCTACCGCAGAGAAGACATCGAGTTCATGAGCGAGGTGGACGCCGCCCTGCGGCACCGGGGCCACCCGTACGCCTACGTGCTCTCCCTCTCCATTCTGCTGGCCTTTGTGGTGTTTGGCGTATGGGCGGACTTTGCCGTGCTGGACGAGGTGACCCGCGGGCAAGGTTCCGTCATCCCCTCGCAGCGCGTACAGGAACTGCAGAACCTCGAAGGCGGCATCCTGCGTGAGGTACTGGTGCGCGAAGGGCAGGTGGTGGAAAAGGACGACGTACTCGTCCGCATAGATAACGAGCAGGCCCGCAGCATTTTCCGGGATGCGGCAAGCAAGACCAAGGAGCACGAGGCCGCCATCATACGTCTGGAAGCGGAAGCCGAAGGCAAGGAGCCGGTCTTCCCTCCGGAAATGCAGGAGGAGGCCCCGCTCATCGTGCAGGACCAGACGAACATCTACCTCTCGCGCAAGGAACAGCTGGAGGCCGAACTCAGGGTCCTGGACTCCCAGCGGTTCCAGAAGCAGCAGGAAGTCGAGGAAATGGTCAGCCGCCGCCGGCAGCTCATCCAGAGCCACAAGATCGCCGCAGAGCGCAGGGACATCGCCCGGCCGCTCATGGAAAAGAACGTCTACCCCCGTGTGGACTACCTGCAGCTGGAAGAAAGCCTGCTCAAGCTGCAGGGGGATATCGACTCCCTCTCTCTGGGCATTCCCCGCGTCACCCATGCCGCCGAGGAAGCCAAGAACCGCCTCGAACAGCGTGTGGCGGAATTCCGGAACAACGCACAGGAAGAAATCAACAAGCGCCGGGCCGAACTGCGCTCCCTGCATGAAGCCATGGCCGCCGGCGAGGACAGGGTTACCCGCACGGACATCCGCGCCCCCATGCGCGGCACGGTGAAGCGCATCATCCACAACACCATCGGCGGGGTTGTCCGGCCCGGCGACACCATTCTGGAGCTGGTCCCCCTTGATGACACACTGCTCATCGAGGCGCGCATCCGGCCTGCGGACATCGCCTTCCTGCATCCGGGCCAGAAGGCCATGACCAAGATCTCCGCATACGACTTCTCCATCTACGGCGGCCTTGAGGCCACGGTGGAACAGATCAGCGCCGACACCATCGAGGACCGGCGCGGAGACACCTACTACCTGGTCAAGCTGCGCACCAAGACCAACACCATCGTGTACCGGGGAGAAAAGCTGCCCATCATGCCGGGCATGACAGCGTCCGTGGATATTCTTACAGGCAAGAAGTCCGTTCTGGACTACCTGCTCAAACCGATCCTCAAGGCAAAGCAGAACGCATTGCGGGAACGATGAATTGAAGAAACGGTTGCGCCCCATCTTCTGCAAGGCACTGTCCGTGTGCCTGTGCGGCCTTCTCCTGCTCTTGCAGGGGACAGGCCGATGGAGCGCTCATGCCGACGAAGGGCAATCCGCTGCGGCCAGACTGCTGCACGCCCCGGTGAGCAACGCGTCCGCCCAGCGCCCTTCCGCCTTCCGCAAACTGCTCATGCAGCAGGCGGCTCCGCCCGCCGCGGCCCCGGCGGGGCAGCCGATGCGGCTGTTCAATACCGTGGAGTTCAAGGGCCCGCTCAAGTCCCTGCCCCAGTGGACACGCATTCTGGGAGTCATGGGCAACAAGCGGAACGCCCTGAGCGCCTCGCTGCCGGCGAAACCCCGGGCTGCATGGGAAGCATTCCGTGACAGCGTGCAGGGGGCCCCGCTCATGGAGCAATTGCAGAAGGTCAACGCCTACATCAACAAATACCCGTACCGCCTGGATCAGGAGCTATGGAACAAGAACGACTACTGGGCCTCGCCACCGGAATTCGCCAGCAAGTCAGGGGATTGCGAGGACTATTCCATAACCAAGTATTACGCGCTGAAGGAACTGGGCGTACCCGCTGCGGACATGCGCATCGTTGCCGTGCGGGACAGGATCAGAGGCATAGGCCACGCCGTACTGGTGGTCTTTGCCGCAGGAACCGCCTATGTGCTGGACAACCAGACAAACCTGGTGCTTCCGCATGACCGCTACGGCCACTACCTTCCGCAGTATTCCGTCAACGAGTTCAACCGCTGGGCCCATGTCCCGGTGAAATAACTGCACTATGAACAACGGCACCAGCCGCCAAACACCATTCCGGAGTTGACTATGGCAGAACCGACACCCACCCCCACCAACCGTGAACGGGGCAACCGGAACAGGATCATCCTGTTCGGCGCCTGCCTCATCACGCTGACGATTGTCGCATCCGTTACGCTTGCGACCATCAGCATCAACAGCAAGGAACGGGAACTGACCACCACCCTTGCCCGGCAGCAGGAATTGCTTGCCCATAGCCGCATAGAGGTGGTCGAAACCTGGCTTGCAAGCCTTGCGGAGCAGGGCGACAGGCTTATCAATGCCGACATGTTCAGGCTTTTCGCTTCGGAAGTCGCCGGCATGGGCAGCGACCTTTCTCCCCTGCTGTCTCCCGCAGGCAACAGCAATTCCGAAGGCGCCATGCTGGCTCAGCAGCTGCCGATGATGCGCGGGCTGCTGGCGGAGTTCGCCAGCTATGCAGGCTTCCTCTCGGGCCGCATCGTGAACACGCACGGGCAGACCTACATTGCCACCGACGCAGGCACCACCACGCTCTCCCCCCTGCAGGCGGAGTACATCAAGGCCACGCTTGCAGACCCCAAACCGCACTTTGCCCCGGCACGCGTGGGGACCAACGGCCTGCTGCTCGACACCTTCCTGCCCATCTATCCGCCCCAGTTCGAGGAAGGAAAGGGGCATCCCGTGGCCGTGCTCATGCTCACCCGCATTGTTTCGGGCAAGATCAACGAATTCACCGCAGCCTCTCCCCTGGCGGGCGCGGAACTGCGCACCCGTCTGGTGCAGCGCACGGGCGACACCTTCGAGGAGGTCACCCCCTGGCTGCAGGAAGGACTGCGCACCCTGCCCCAGCTGCCCATCAGCCTCGCCGAGGCCGAGACCATCCCCTTCGAGGCGCGTCACGCGCTGGATGACAACTCCATCGCCTACTCCAGCGCCTTCAAGATTCCGGCCCTCGACTGGTGGATCATGCAGGAAACGGACTACACCCAGGCCCGCTCCGACCTGGCAACCCATACCCGCACCGTCATCATCATCGCCGTACTGATCACCCTGGCCCTTGCCCTGCTCATCGGCGGTCTCTGGTGGTTCCTCATCGGCGTGGAGAACAAGCAGGTCGCCGAAGAGTTCAAGCAGCTCGCCACCACCATCAATGAGCAGCGCCTGCTGCTCGACTCGGTGAACAACACCATCACGGACTTCATTGCCCTCAAGTCCACGGACGGCACCTACCTCTACGTGAACCCCGCCTTCGCCAAGGCCGTGGGACGCCCCGTGGAGGAAATGGCCGGTCTGGACGACGCGGCCATCTTCGGATTCGAAACGGCCCGACGCCTCAAGAAGTCCGACGAACTGGTGCACTTCTCCGGCCAGTCCGTGACCATCGACGAGACCATCTTCCTGCAGTCCCGCAAGTACCACATGCAGATATCCAAGGCGCCGTTCTGCGACAACGAATCATGCGACGGCATCGTCTCCGTGTTCCGCGACGTCACCGATGCCGTGGAGGCGCAGGAGCGCAACCGGCGCGTGGTCAAGCAGACCGTGGAGGCGCTGGTGAGCACCATCGAGCACACCGACCCCTACCTCGGCGGTCATACCCGCATGATGTGCGCGCTCTCGGCCGAGGTGGCCAAGGCCATGAACCTGCCCGAGACTGACGTTGCAACGGTGGAAGCTGCCGCCAACCTTTCGCAGGTGGGCAAGATGTTCGTGCCGCAGGAAATCCTGAACAAGCCCGGCATGCTCACCGATGACGAAAAGCAGCAGATGGAACGACACGTGGACCATGCCCGCGACGTGCTCAAGAACATCGATTTCGAGCTGCCCGTGGTGGAGGCCATCTACCAGATGAACGAACGGCTGGATGGCACAGGCTACCCCAAGGGCATCAAGGGTGATGACATCATGATGCCGGCCAAGGTGCTGGGGCTTACCAACACCTTCTGCGCCCTGGTCCGCCCCCGCTCCTACCGTCCCGCAAAGCCTGTTAACGTGGCCCTGGAGATCATGGAGGAACTGAACAACCACTATGACCCGGCCATCGTGCACAAGCTGCGGGAGGTGCTGCAGTCTCCCGCGGGGGAACGCATCCTCGCCTCATTGCAGCCAGCCTAGGCTGCACTCCCGGTCAGCGACCGGACACTCCGGAATGGAAAAGGCCGCCCCTTGGGGCGGCCTTTTGCATGCCCGGCCTTCCCGGGCAACACGCAATGGCGATGCCTAGGAAAAGGCCAGCGAGATGGTCTCGTCCTCTTCATTCTGGGTCAGGGTATAGGCGCCTGCCTGTGCGATGGTAAGCCCGAACTCCTTGCCGCGCTCGATGATCAGCGGGGCCAGACTGCCCACTTCATCGGCAGGACATTCGGTATTGAAGAGCAGATCAAGCGCATTCTGTTCATCATCCCTGAAACGGAACAGGAAGGCATTGTGCTCCACAAAGACCAGATCGTCGTATGCGTAGGTCAGGTCAAGCTTCATGGACTCTATGAGATCCTTCACGAGCCCCAGAGGGCGAAGTGCGGTGGACATATCTGCTCCTGTTCAATGCGTCGGTTGTGCCGGAAGCCCCGGCAATGACTCTTCCCTTTCTCAAATCGTGCCAAGGCGCGCCCGCCTAAGAGGCTCCTTCCCATACGGCAATTAACCGTATTTATTTCAGCATATTGATATACAAACGACCATTCAGGGACGTGCCTCATGCTCTCCGGTGCAGCCGGGGATCAGCCCCGGAAAATACATTATTGTCGCTCCCCACCCACAAAATCGACACTTCTGCAGGCAGACAGCCGGGCAATACATGAAAAAAAGACTTGCCAAGCCGCCGGACATTCTCTAAACAGTCTCTCTCGTTGTGCCTCGATAGCTCAGTAGGTAGAGCAGGGGACTGAAAATCCCCGTGTCCGCAGTTCAACTCTGTGTCGAGGCACCACTTTGCACAACCGGAAGCCTTCCATTTTCAAGGAATATTCTTCCTTGCCAAGTCAAAGCGCTTCCTGTAGATAGGATTTCCTTCTTGCCTCGATAGCTCAGTAGGTAGAGCAGGGGACTGAAAATCCCCGTGTCCGCAGTTCAACTCTGTGTCGAGGCACCATGAGAATAAGGCCCGCATGCATCGCATGCGGGCCTTTCTCATTACATCTGCCCAGGAAGATTCCTAGGAGCGGAAGGGCCATCCGTTGCCCGGATCCTGTATATGCTGTTCCTGATCATACAGCTTGCGGAAGGGGGGCAGGGGTTCCAGTCCATCCACACTGCCGGCGTCTCCGGAGTAAAGCAGGGTCACGGCACGCTGCAGGGTAAACTCCCCGGAAAGTCTGTCCAGAATCTGGACTCTCACCTTGGGAGGCAGGGTCACGCCCTCATCATGCAGGAAGGCGAGGTACTGGGCAAATTCCGCATCAGGTGCAGTGGTGTCCAGAACATAGTTGGCGACCCGCCAGGTTTTTCCCCAGGCCTCAGTCTTTTCCCCGCCCAGAAAGCGGAAATGATAAAAACGGTCCAGCTTTGCAAGTCTCTGGGACAGCAGCACCGCGCCGTCAGCCGTAAAGACCTCGGTCTCGAAGGTATCCCGGGGAATCACGGTCACGATATCCCCTTCGCCCACAACATTCACCCGCATAGAGCCCGCATGGGTATAGCGCGGAGCCACATCCACGGTAACGCCCCCGTACAGGGCCACCTTCCGCTCTTCGGGGTTCCAGCGCGGCACCTGGGTCACGCAACCGGCGAGCAGAACGGAAAGGGAAACTGCGGTAAGCAGAAGGACGGAACGTATGCGTTTCATGGCAACATCTCCTGGTTATTCCGTTATGGTATGACTGCCCCAGGCAGGTGTAAAGTGGATACGGGAAATCATTCCTGCCCCGGACGGGATCGCCCACAATGGAAGCAATGTTTGACAAGAGCTTCGGGCAGTGGAAAAAGAGCCTTTCCACCGGATCGGGGGCGCGCTGTTCACAGTATCCGGCCGCAACAGACCCTAGCAGTTTTCAAGGAGCAATAGGATGAGCAAGCGTTTATTTTCCTTTCTGATGGCCGCGGCGCTGGTCATGTGTGCCGCCCTGCCCTGCGTGGCGCAGGCAGCCAAGGTCAAGGTCGCCTTTGCCATGCTCGGCACCGTGGACGACCGAGGCTGGAACACCGCCCACAGCAAGGGCGTAGAAGCCCTGAAAGAGGCGCTCGGCGACAAGATCGAGCTGTCCATCACCGAGAACGTGGGCCCGCAGGATGCCGAACGCGTCATCCGGGACTACGCCCAGAAGGGCTATGACATCATCTTCGGCAACGCCTTCCCCTACATGGACGCCATGGAGCGTGTGGCCGCGGAATTCCCGAACGTGAAGTTCGAGCACTGCTCCGGCTACAAGATGGCCAAGAACATGAGCAACTATTTCGTCCGTCTGTACCAGGCTGAATACCTTGCCGGATACACCGCCGGTCTCATGGGCTTCAAGAACGTGGGCACCGTGGCGACCCACCCCATTCCCGAACCCATCCGCGGCATCAACGCCTTCACCATCGGCCTGAAGAAGGGCCTGACAGAAGCGGGCGTTTCCTTTGACCCCAAGAAGGTCAACACCGTGGTCTGGATGAAGTCCTGGGCTGATCCCATCAAGGAAACCGCCCTGGCCGAAACGCTGGCCGGCCGCGGGCACGACCTCATCCGCCAGATGGCCGACACCCCGGAAAGCTCCCTTGCCGCATGCGCGCAGGGCGTGCCTGCCGTGGGCTACGGCACGGATGCCGCCTCCTTCGGCGCCGACTGCGCCATCACGTCCACCACGCCCAACTGGGGGCCCTACTATGTGGCAACCGTGCAGTCCGTCATCGACGGCACCTGGAAGTCGCAGGCGTACTGGGGCGGCTTTGACAAGGACGGCGTGCGCCTTGCTCCCTTTGCCAAGGACGTTCCCGCCGATGTGCAGGCCAAGGTCATGGCCGAACTGGACAAGCTGAAGAAGGGTGAAGACCACATCTTCGCCGGCCCCGTTGCAGACCAGTCCGGCAAGGAAGTCATTGCCAAGGGCGCCCAGGCCAACGACGGCGACCTGCTCGGCATGATGTACCTCGTGGAAGGTGTCAGCGGCAGCATTCCGCAATAGCTTTTGCCGCATCGCATTGTCGTGTATGCTCTCCGGGTCGCGCAGGCGGCCCGGAGGCTTTGTTTTTTTGCCAAGGAATACTCAACGCCGGGAGACCCCATGGACGTATTGCAGGGACTGGATTCGGGTGAAAAATTTCGCTGGGAGGTCGAAGGCCTGCCCTATGCCGTGGAACTGCCGCTGGTCCGCGTCCCTGCGGACGGCAAGACCCTGAAGATCGCCTCGCTCAATCTGGTGGGACAGGTCCGCCTGAACCGCGATCTTGGCGTGCTGCTGGCCCGCAAGGTGCGTGACGCCGTGGGCGACATGTCCGACGTGGTCCTGCTGACCGTGGTGGAAAAGGGCCTTCAGCTGGCGCAGGTCGTGGCCGAGGAGCTGGGACTGGAAGCCATGGCCGTGGCCTACAACCGCATCAAGCCGCACATGGAGGCCGAGAGACGCCCCGTCCTGCAGATCGGGGCCTCGTCCATCACCAGCGGCGGCAAGTTCCTCGCCCTGTACGAACGCGACATGAACCTGCTGGCCAAGGGCCGCCGCTTCATCCTGCTGGACGACGTGGTCTCCACGGGGGGCACCATCTTCAGTCTTGCGGATCTGCTGGAAGAGGTCATGCGCCTGAAGCAGCTGCCGCCTCCGGTGATCAGCGCCATCTTCTGCGCCGCCGTGGAGGGTGAGCCGTCTCCCCTGCTTCCCGCTCCCGTGCATGCCGTGGGTATACTGCCCAAGCCCGTTCTGGAGACCGCATAGCATGACCGGATTGCACGCGACCGGGACACGCGCCGGTGACATTCCGCTTCTGGAATGCCGGGGCATAGCCAAGCGCTTCGGCCCGGTACTGGCCAACTGCGGCGTGGATCTCGCGGTGCATGCCGGACAGATCGTCGCCATTCTGGGAGAAAACGGCGCGGGCAAATCCACCCTCATGTCCGTCATCGCGGGACGCTACCGCCCCGACGAGGGGGAGCTGCTGCTGGATGGCGAACCGGTACGCTTCACGTCTCCGGCCCAGGCCCTGCAACGCGGCATCGGCATGGTCTACCAGCGCTTCATGCTTATCGCGCCCCTGACCGTGGCCGAAAACATCCTGCTGGCAGCGGATGCCGCCCGCGGCGGGCGGGGTAACGGGCGAAACGACAAACCCGCCACCCTCAAGGTCGTGGCCGAGCGAATCCGAGAGCTGGCTGACCGCTACGGTCTGCAGGTGGACCCGCAAGCCCGCATCAGGGACCTTTCCATGGGCGAACGGCAGCGGGTGGAGATCCTCAAGCTGCTGGTGCAGGACGCCCGCATCCTCATCTTTGACGAACCCACGGCAGTGCTGGCCCAGCCGGAAGTGGAAGGCCTGTTCGACGTCTTCCGCAAACTCCGCGCAGACGGCCGGGGCATCCTCTTCATCACCCACAAGCTGGAAGAGGTGCTCAGCGCGGCCGACCGCATCGCCATCCTCAGACGCGGCCGCATCGTCGCCCAGACAGAGCCCGACAAGATCAACAACAAGCTCGAGCTGGCGCGCCTCATGGTGGGCAGGGAGCTCGTGCTGCGCGTGGACAAGCCCGACGTCCCCCTCGGCGATGCCGTCTTCGAGGCGCAGGCGCTGACCGGCGCCACCTTCAGCGACATTTCCTTCACCGTACGCAAGGGCGAAATTTTCTCCATCGTGGGTGTGGCGGGCAATGGACAGGAGGCGCTGGCGGAAGCCGTGGCCGGCACTGCGCCCGCCCGGGAAGGCGTCGTACGCTTCTTGGGCCACGAGCACACGGCAGCGGCATGGTATGCCGAGCGTGGCAAGGCCGTATCCTACGTCCCGGAGGACAGACACCACGTGGGCAGCATCGCCGGCATGGGCCTGCGCGAAAACTTCTTTCTCACCCGCCGCGAGGCTGCAGGAGAGGGCATGTGGCTGGACGCCGGGCGCATGGAACGCGAAACCCGCGAGGCCATCACTCGATTCAACATCGTCACCCACGACACGGACACACCGGCGGGAGCGCTCTCAGGCGGCAATCTGCAGAAGCTGCTGCTGGCCCGGGAAATGGCCCGCACGCCCGCCCTGTTCATTGCGGAGCAGCCCACACAGGGGCTGGACATCAAGG
>QKEJ01000153.1 GCA_003252375.1 Halodesulfovibrio sp. | reverse complement strand
CAGTCCATGTATCCTGAGGCGCCGACCGGCTCCTGAAGACCGGCGTACGCCGTGGACGCGGCAAGCACGAGCAGCAGGGGAACGATGATCCGGGTGTGCAATCGCATGGGCAGCTCCTTGCTTCGGAAACGGTTACGGGCAGACCGGAGGGCTGGTCAGGGCCGGGGCGGTGATCATTTCGCCCAGTACATTGGGGATGGCCGGTGCTGGCGGGCTGTCAGGGCTGTCCGTCATGTCCGGATCGGCCCAGTAATTGCCGGATACATCCTGCGTCACGACGGAGAAATTCTGGACGGCAAAGGGCGTATTGTCGAAGAGCGCGGTATCCCGTACCAGCACGGCGGCTCCCGCCCCTTCGGTGACAATGCCTCCCATGCCCCGGCAGTGCGCGATGCGTCCGCACGACAGGGCGACACGGGCATTGCTGCGCACGTACATGCCCGCCTGCCCGGCATGGATGATGGCCACGTGTTCAAGCGTCGGTGCGGCATCCGAGGCGGTCAGTCCGTATGTGGCCCTGTCTATGACCGCATGTTGCAGCCTGACCGAGGCGTTGCTGCCTGCCACGATGCCTCCCCAGCTTCCGGCCTGGGCCGCCGGGCTTTCCGGCAGGAACAGGACAGGCGCGTCGGCGCTGCCGAGGACAAGCAGGCTCCCACCCTCCACGGCAAGCAGGGCGCCCGGTGCGAACTGCAGGTGCACACCGGGCTCGACATACAGGGTGCCGCCCTTGGCAATGGTTGTCACACCCTGCACCGTGTAGGGGCTGTGGTCCTCCGTAAGGCGCATGGCCCGGGTGATCAGGCCGCCGAACTGCTGCGGGGCCATGTCGGCTGCGGCAAGGGCCTTGTCCGGAATGGGCGTGGTGCGCCGGGGGCGGGGCCGTTCGCTGGCATTTCCGGCTTCGTCCACGGCCACTACGTAGGCCCGGACGGGCTCGAAATTGGCCAGCCCGTCCACGGTAGCGGAGAGGTCGCCAGAGGAGAGGATGCGGGAAAAGTCCATGGCGTTTCCGCGCGCCATGTACACATCATAATGGCTGACATCGGGCGAGGGGCTGGCCTTCCATGTGAGGGCGACGGCGCCGTTGAGCGGTTCGGCCCGCAGGCCGAGCGGGGCCATGGGCGGGCGGGCGTCGATGCGGATGCGTCGGGTGCCTGCAAAGGCGTTGGCAACGCCGCCGGATGGACGAATCAGGTAGCCCCGCGGCAGCAGCGGGCCGGTCAGGTCGCCGGTGTCCACGGTGATGCTGCCCTCGTACACTTCCCGCGTGTTCAGCAGACTGCGGGCCACATCTTCCTGTTCCGGTGTCAGGGGGCTGTCCGCCTCGGCCATGCGGGTGCGCAAGGCGGCAAGGGCCTGCGCCGCCGCTCCCGACTGCATGGCCTGCGGCAGGGGCGGCAGGCGGACGCCGGTCCGGTATCCCGGCAGGTCCACGTAAGCCTCGCAGTCCGGATCACCCACCAGCCGGAAGCGCAGTTCATTGCCGGCCCTGAAGTATTCGCCTTCGGTCATCAGGGCGAAGAAATCAAGATGCGGCGGAGGCGGCACACGGCGTTGCAGGGATTCGGGCAGACTTGTCTCGAGGGTGGAGATGATCTCCCGGAACAGGTCGTCCGTCTTGCGGTCAAACTGTTCGTCGCGGATGTTCCATGCCGAGGCAATGGCGCTGATGGCCAGCCCCACGGGGTTGAGCGAGAATCCGCCGCCGAATTCGCGGGAGATGTGGCGTGCCCGCCACAGCAGCTTGCCCGTGGCCAGATCCGTCAGGCGGACTTCGCATCCCACGGCAACCTGCGAGACGACACCCACGAAGACCCGTTCAAAGGCTGTGACCTCCCCGCTGATGACGGCGTCCACCCCGAGGATGGCGCGCAGCTTCTGCGGGTCGTGTTCCAGCATCGTCTGCAGGGCGTCTCCGCTCAGGCCCGCATTGGCGAGCAGGCGGTCCGTTTCATGGAGTTCGAGATCGCTGAACGGAAGGGAGGAAACATGGTTGTAGAGTCCCCTGCGGACCAGGTCGGTGGGGGAGTAGCCTTCGGGAACCGATCCCCAGCGTGTGGCGTTGCCCGCAAAGGGGAGCACGGCCACGGACCGGGGGGCGTGGTCGCGCAGGGCATCCGTAACCTCATATTCGCCGTTGAACATGTTGAAGGCGTCCGAGGTCATGACCAATGTGTCCGAGCGTCTGACGCCGCCGGCGCAACCGCCGAGCACAAGCAGCAGGGCTGCAAGCGCGGTCAGAAGGATGGGGATACGGTGTCTGGCCAGTCCATGATGTCGTTGCACGGGCGCCTCCCGAAACGGAACGGTTGCAGATAGTATCGGCTGGATGGAGCGTCCACTATAGGCGTTTCCGAAGGGCAAAACAAGCGTCGGCCCCTGATGCACGCGGCCGTGTGCGAATGCGGGCGATTATCCGAGGAGCGAGAGGTACAGTTCCCGGGTGCGTCGGGCCATGGCCGCGATGCTGAACCGGTCCCGGAAGACCTGCTGGTCCGCGTCGGGCAGGCGCAGGGCTTGCTCGGTAGCCGTCAGCGGGTCGGCATCGTCCGCCATGAAGGCGATGCGGGGGTAGTAGGCGGAAATTTCCCGTACCGGGGCGGTCTCGCGGGCCAGCACGGGCAGGCCGAAGGAGCAGGCTTCCAGCACCACGCCGGGCATGCCTTCCCATTCGGCGTCGGAGGGAAAGAAGTAGAGGTCGAACAGGTTGTAGAAGTTGGCGACGTCCTGCCGTTCTCCGGTGAAGATGACGCTGTTGCCGTCCCCCCATGTGGCGGTTTCCGCGCGCAGGGCCGCAAGCTTGTCTTCCGGGGCTCCCCCCACGATGACAAAGGCGAACCGGTCCGACTGCTCCAGCAGGCGGCGCGCAAACCGCATGCAGAACTCCACGCCCTTGCCCTCCACAAGACGGCCCACGAACCCGATGCAAATCTTGTCCTGCGCGATGCCGAGCTGGTGGCGCAGCGCCGCGGGGGCGGTGTCCGGAAGCATGCCGTTGAAGTCCACCCCGTTGTGCAGGACGGCCAGCTTGTCTGCGGGCAGGCCTGTCTGCGCGGCGTAGTAGTCCAGCGATTCCTGTGAAACGTGCAGAACCTTGTCGGTGAACAGGCGATGGATGAGGGTTTCCTCCATCTTCTGCTTCCAGCGGTGCATGGGCGACTTGGCGTACCAGTGCACGCCCCGGTGGTGCACCTGCCCGATGCGGACGGGAACACGGGCCATGGCAGCTGCCAGAATGCCGGAAATGTTGCCGCCGAGGGAGTGCGTGTGCACGATGTCCGTACGGTGCTCCCGGAGCAGGGCGCTCATGCGGCGGATGCCCGCCATGTCCCACTTGCCGCGCAATTTGACAAAGTGGGTCTGCACGCCCAGCGCGGGCAGCTCGTCCCAGAACACGCCCTTGTCCTTGTACGTGACCACATGAACGTCAAAGCTCTCCGTCAGCAGGGGCAGGACCGAGCGAATGCGGCGCTGGACGCCGCCGATGTTCAGGTTGTTGGTAACACGAAAGAGGACGGGTTTCTGCATGGCGGTTCCTATCTGAAGAAGCTCTTGGCGAATTTGATGATCAGCCGGGGGGACAGTGCGCAGCGCACGGCCAGAAGGCCGAAGCGAGCGTACAGGTGGCCGAGGAAGGTGCGCAGCCCGGCATGGTCCCGTTGCTGGATGAACTTGGTGATGACCCCGCGGGCGTATTTGCGCACCATGGTCGCCCGCCAGCGGCGCAGGGCGGATGCAGGGGCAAGCCGTGCGGCGGCCGCATGGTCATGGGGATTGGTCACGTAGGCCAGATCGTCCAGCAGGACCTCCGGCTCCACGTTGCGCGAATACCCGCCGGAAAAATCCCTGTGGTCGCAGACCATGCCCGGCTCCCACGCGATGTCGCCTGCAAGGCAGGCGCGCAATCCCACCAGTTCGTCCAGGCTGATCATGCGGGCGGGGATGGGCTCGGCAAGCAGCTGGTCCATCACGTCGCGGCGCACGAGCATGCGGGAGAAGAGCGTGATGGGCGTGCGGGGGTAGGTGTGCAGAAAGTAGTCCATGCCCCTGGTCAGAGGGGGCAACTGCTCCAGCTTGTCCCGGCTGGTGCCGTCTTCGCGCTGCATGCGGCAGCCGCCCATGACAAGGCTGACATCGCCCGTGGCGTGCCGCATGAGCAGCTCCACGCCGTCGGGATGCAGGATGTCGTCATCGTCGAAGAACTTGAGCCAGCCAGAGGTGGCCATGCGGGCGCACTGCAGGTAGTTGGCGGCAAGGCCGAGCGCCGGGGTGTTGCGGACGTAGCGGATGCGCGGGTCGGCCAAGCGGGGCTGGACAATCTGGTAAATGGCGTCCGTGGGGCAGTCGTCGGAAATGATGATCTCGCGGACGGCTGCCGTCTGCCCCATGCAGCTGTCCAGACACTGGGCAAACCACTGCGGCTTGTAGGCGGGAATGAGGATGGATACGTCTGCAGTGCTCGTCATGCTGGGAGTGCCGGTCCGGTATGCTGGGTTGCGTCCGGATGCGGCGGCTGGCCTGTTCCGGGCGAAAATGCGTGTTGCTGCGGCGTTTCACCACACTTGGGCGTGGGCGTCAATGGTGGCCGGGCCGTCGGGGCTGCCCGTGGCGGGAGACGGGGCTCAGCGCCGGGGGCGGCCCACCGTTTCGATGAGGCTGGCATACTTTTCAAAGACTACCATATCATCCTGTACACATTGGAAATCATTTCCTGGAACAATATCCCTGGCTTCAAAGATGGCCCGGCTCAGTTCCTCGGGGCTTGGGGTGGGCACCACAAAGCCGTTTTTTCCGTTTTCGATGAGGTCGCAGGCCCCCACGTCATGCGTCGTGACCGTGGGGATGCCCATGGCAAGGGCTTCCGCCACCACGCTGCCGAAGGTGTCGTAGAACGAGGGATGACAGAAGACGTCGAGGGCGGCGTAGAACTTGGGCATGTCGTCCACCTTGCCGGGGAAGATGACCCGCTCGTGGACGTCCAGCTTGCGCGCGTACTCGATGTACCGGGCATGGTTCCGGCCCCCGGCGGCGATGAGCATGTACTCCGGCGGCAGCAGGGTCAGGGCCTTGATGAGCCTGTCCAGTCCCTTGAGCTCGAAATTGGTGGAGCAGAAACCGATGGCCTTCTGGCCCTCGTGCAGCGAGTACCAGACGCGGGCTTCTTCCCGGAGGGCCTGGAACCTGTGCGGGTTGAACTGCTCGCGGCTTACGCCATTGGGAATGACCACGATCCTGTTGCGTACACCGGGAAAGTAGAGCTCCGTTGCGCTGCGCACCTTCTCGGAAATGGCGAGAATGCACCGGGTGCCCGGATGAGGATAGATGGTCATGTCCAGCATGGGCATGAGCCAGTTGATGGGCGAGAAGAATCGCCGGATGGCCTTGAGCATCCTGCGCAGCGGGTCCCGTTGGGCACGGAGGCTGCGGCCCAGAAAATCAAGGTGCGGACCGCCGGAACGGTAAATGGTGCACCCCGCGAAATTGCCGAAGCTGAAGGAGACCGTTCCTTCCGGCAGCGAGGCAACGCGGCGGCGCATCTTGCGGAACAGGCTGTAGTGCTTGAGAAAGCGACCGGGGCGCCACATGCCCACAACCTTTACCTCCGGCCTCGGCTTGCCCTTGGCCGCCTCCTCCGTGGCGTCTTCGCCACAGAAGATCGTAACCGGGTAGCCCCGGGACTTGAGGAAATCGGCAAAGCGGTAACAGAACTGTTCAACCCCTCCGTACCGGGAGTAGGTTTTCACGAACAGGGCTACCGGGGGGTGCTTGGGGTCCTGCATGGTCGGTTCCGTCTGGCTGCTGTGTCGTCGCTCCGGCACGCAGGGCGGGCGGAGCTGGGGCGCGCAATGAACAAGTCGCTGGTCTTCCTGCGCTTTATCGGAAGATGCCATCCGCTTCTATATATGATCTTGTGCCGGTGGTCCATCGGCAACCGCGGGGGAATGAATCATTTCATGCCGTGGGCCCCGTGTCATAGGATGGGTCGATAGGGCGGCCTGTGTCGGCAGTGGGAGGGCGTAGTGAAAAATGTATGTCATTGACCCCCTCTGGCGGGTTTACAAATATGGACATTTGGGCCTATGAACACTCTTTTCATAACGTGTACATCACGTACGACATCACTGAGAGGGACCCCCGCATGACGAAGCATTTCACGCGAATCAGGGATCTGGGCTTTGAGAAGGCGCATGCGCTGGTAGCCCGTGCCAAGGAAATGAAGGATACGGATTATCGCAGCGATCTCATGCGTGGCAAGTCTGCCATTCTGCTGTTCGAGAAGGCATCCACCAGAACCCGCGTTTCGTTCGAGACCGCCCTGCACCATCTTGGCGCCAAGACGATCTTCATGACCCCGGCCGAAAGCCAGCTGGGTCGGAGCGAGCCGCTGAAGGATACCGCCCGTGTCCTTTCCCGGTACAACGACTGCATGATCGTGCGAACCTTCGGGCAGGAAAAGCTGGACGAGCTCATCCGCTACGGCTCCATCCCCGTGGTGAACGCGCTGACGGACCAGGGGCATCCCTGTCAGGTCATGAGCGACCTGCTCACCATATACGAGCGCACCCCGGATTTCAGCCAGCAGCGCGTTGCCTGGATCGGCGACGGCAACAACATGGCCAACTCCTGGATCGAGGCCGCCATCTACTTCCCCTTCGAGCTGTTCATGGCCTTCCCCGAAGGATACGAGCCGGACAGGGACCTGCTCGGCTTCGCCCTGAAGGCAGGGGCCAAGATCTTCTGCACGCACGAGCCGCGTGAAGCCATGGAAGGCGCCAACTACGTGAATACCGACGTGTGGGCGTCCATGGGGCAGGAGGCTGAACAGGCCCGCCGCGAGAAGGCTTTTGCCGGATACATCGTCGATGAGAACCTCATGAAGTATGCCGCCAAGGGCGCCAAGTTCATGCACTGCCTGCCCGCGCACCGCGGTGAGGAAGTGAGCGAGGAGGTCTTCGAGAGCGAGGCATCCATCGTGTTTGATCAGGCCGAAAACAGGCTGCACATGCAGAAGGCCATTCTGGAGTGGATCTTCTCGTAGGACGCCAACAAGACATTCGTACGGCCGGGGCGATGGTTCCGGCCGATACCGCGTATACAAGGAAAGACAATGAGCAAGGATATCAAGAAAGTCGTGCTTGCCTATTCCGGCGGGCTTGACACCTCCGTGATCCTCAAGTGGATCGCCCTGACCTACAATTGCGAAGTGGTCACCCTTACCGCAGACCTCGGTCAGGAAGAAGACCTCGACGGCGTGGATGAAAAGGCGCTGGCCACCGGTGCCTCCAAGGCCTACGTGGAAGACCTGCGCGAGGAATTCGCCCGTGACTTCATCTTCCCCATGATGCGCGCCAACGCCGTGTACGAGGGCCGCTATCTGCTGGGCACCTCCATTGCGCGTCCGCTCATTGCCAAACGCCTGGTGGAGATTGCGCATGCCGAAGGGGCACAGGCCGTTGCCCACGGCGCCACCGGCAAGGGGAACGACCAGGTTCGCTTTGAACTCGCCACCATGGCGCTGGATCCGCAGCTGAAGATGATCGCCCCGTGGCGTGAATGGAACTTCCGTTCCCGTACGGATCTGAACAACTTTGCCGAGCAGCATGGCATTCCGCTGCCGGTTGCCGCCTCCCGCAAGCTCTACAGCATGGACCGCAACATGCTCCACTGCTCCTTTGAGGGCGGCGAGCTGGAGGACCCGTGGAACGAGCCGAAGGAAGGTTCCTACATCATGGCGGTGCCCGTGGAGCAGGCTCCCGACACCCCCGAGTACATTGAACTGGAATACCTGAACGGCGATCCCGTGGCCCTGAACGGCGAAACGCTGACTCCTGCCGCCATGGTCAAGGCCCTGAATACTCTGGGCGGCAAGCATGGCATCGGTCGTCTGGACATGGTGGAAAACCGCTTCGTGGGCATCAAGTCCCGCGGCGTGTACGAAACCCCCGGCGGCACCATCATGCATGTGGCGCATCGTGATCTCGAAGGCATCTGCCTCGACCGCGAATCCATGCACCTGCGTGATTCGCTGATCACCCGTTACGCCGAGTGCGTGTACAACGGGTTCTGGTTCGCCCCCGAACGCGAGGCGCTGCAGAAGCTTGTGGACGAGACCCAGAAGAACGTGTGCGGCACCGTGCGCGTGAAGCTGTACAAGGGGCAGGCCGTGCCCGTGGGCCGCAAGTCGCCCAAGTCCCTGTACCGCATGGACCTCGCCACCTTCGAGGAGGACGAGGTGTACAACCAGGCGGACGCCGCAGGCTTCATCCGCCTGCAGGGCCTGCGCCTGCTCGGGTACAAGAAGTAGGGCGCCTGCCCTTGCGCATGGTCGGGGCAGGGGAGTGCGACTTCCCGTTTCGTTCCGTGCAATTTCAGGATACCATTATGGGGTGGCGCGGCCAGGTGCTCGCGCCGCCCCTTTGTTGAATGTGCAGGATTGGCTGCAAGGCTCTTGTGCCTCATCCGGCCTGCCGACACGAACCTGACTCGTCACGACAGCATTACAACGGAAGAATCATGGCAGAAAAGAAGATGTGGGGCGGACGCTTCCGCCAGAAGACAGCGGCCCTCGTGGAAGAGTACACCCAGTCCGTCTCCTATGACAGGCTCATGTACCGGCAGGATATTGCCGGTTCAACCGCCCATGCCCGCATGCTGGCCCGTCAGGGCATCATTGCGCAGGAGGATGCGGAGCGCATCGTCTCCGGGCTTGCGCAGATTCGGGAGGAGATCGAATCCGGCTCCTTCCAATGGCGTACCGAGATGGAAGACGTGCACATGAACATTGAGAGCCGTCTTTCCGAACTGGTGGGCGATGCCGGCAAGCGTCTGCACACCGGGCGGTCCCGCAACGATCAGGTTGCCCTAGATTTTCGCCTGTACGTGTCGGATGCCATCCGCGAATGGCAGGAGCAGGTCCGGGCGGTCATTGCCGAGCTGGTCAAGCAGGCGGCACAGCATGTGGATACCCTGCTGCCCGGCTGCACGCACATGCAGCCTGCACAGCCGGTTTCCCTCGGGCATCACCTGCTGGCGTTCGCCTGGATGCTGCGTCGCGACTATGACCGCATGGCAGACTGCGACAAGCGCACCCGGGTCTGTCCGCTGGGCGCAGCCGCACTGGCAGGCACCACCTATCCGCTCGATCCGGCCTCGGTTGCCGAGGAGCTGGGCATGTTCGGCACCTTCCGCAACTCCATGGATGCCGTTTCCGACCGGGATTTCGCCATGGAAGCCATGTTCTCCGGCTCTCTGGTCATGGCGCACCTGTCCCGGCTGTGCGAGGAGCTGATCATCTGGGCCAATCCGAATTTCGGGTACATTTATCTGCCGGACGCCTATGCGACGGGCTCGAGCATCATGCCCCAGAAGAAGAACCCCGACGTGGCGGAAATCATGCGCGGCAAGGTCGGCCGGGTGTACGGTTCGCTGATGACCCTGCTGACCACGGTGAAGGGGCTGCCCATGACGTACAACCGTGACCTGCAGGAGGACAAGGAGCCGTTCATGGACACGGACAAGACGGTTTCCTCCTCGCTGGCGCTCATGGCGGGCATGCTCTCCGAACTGCGCTTCAACACCGGCCGCATGGCCGCAGTGATGCGTTCCGGCTTTCTGAACGCCACGGAACTGGCCGACTATCTGGTGGGCAAGGGCGTTCCCTTCCGCGAGGCGCATCACATTACCGGTGCAGCGGTGGCGCTTGCCGAAGATAACGGCAAGGCTCTGGAAGATCTTTCCGTGGACGAGTTCCGGTCTGTCTCCGAGCTGATCGGGGACGATGTGTACGCCGTGCTGGACTACGAGGCCGCCGTGGCGCGCCGCAAGACGCAGGGCGGCACCGGCCCCGGTTCCGTCCGGGCGCAGCTTGAGGAGCTTGGAGCCTGGCTTGGTGCATAGGTTTGCCCGGTTCCGTGCTTTCTGAAAATAGCCTTTGGGATACGTGATATTGGACCCCGCTTCGGCGGGGTTCTTTTTACGGTTGGAATGTTTAAGAAAAAATAATGGTGCAATAGGCATAAAGATATTGACACCCCTGAACGAACTCGGCTACGGGGGAACTGTTTGGAAGAGTGGATTGGTCATCTCCGGTTGTCCGGAACAGGCCGTACCACTCGTGTTACTGCATCCTAGAAGACATCGTGGGCGTCTTTAAAGCGATTACTGGTTTCCGACAGGCTGCTAACACTTTTTACAATCTCATTATTTTTGGAGTTTTTCGGCTATGTCCAAGAACATCTATGTTGGCAACCTGTCCTGGTCCGCTACTGACGAAGACCTTCGTTCCCTTTTCGCCACCTACGGCAACGTTCTTTCCGCCAAGGTTGTGGAAGATCGTGAAACCGGCCGCTCCCGCGGTTTCGGCTTTGTTGAGATGGATTCTGCTGACGCAGTGCAGGCCATCGAAGCGCTGAACGGCCAGAACTTCCAGGGTCGCGACCTTCGTGTGAACGAAGCTCAGCCCCGCGAACGCCGTCCCCGCTACTAGTCCGCTCCTTTTGGGAACTGACGAAGCCCGCCGTAAGGCGGGCTTTTTTTATGGCGTGTGCACAGGCACAAAAAAGGCCCCGCAGTGTTGCGGGGCCTGATGTTTTTGTCCTGGCAGGGCGGTCTAGAAGTGCGGAACCTTCTGCAGCCAGCCGTGCGTGTCGGGCAGGGTGCCCTTCTGGATGCCGGTGTACCGTTCGTACAGGGCGCGAGTGACCGGGCCGATGGAGCCGTCGCCGACCTCGTAGCTTTCGCCCGCGTCGGTGATGTATCTGCCGACGGGGGTGATGACGGCCGCAGTGCCGAAGCCGCCTGCCTCCACGATCTCTCCGGACTGGACCATGGCGACGAAGTCGGTGAGCTTGATGCGTTCCTGCCGGGCGTTGGGCAGCATCTCCAGGACCGACTCGGAGGTGATGGACTGCAGGATGGTGTCGGTGAACTCGGGGATGATGAGCGAACCGTCCCGCAGGACATGGAAGTGGTTCATGGCGCCCACTTCCTCCAGATAGGTGTTCGTGGCGTCAAGGTACAGGACCTGGGCGGCTCCCTTGGAATGCGCGAACTCCTGGGCGCGCAGCGAGGCCGCGTAGTTGCCCGCGGCCTTGGCGGCACCGGTGCCCCCGGGAGTGGCCCGGTGGAACTGCTCGGTGATGAGCAGGGTCACGGTCTTGTTGAATCCGCCTGCATAGTAGGGGCCGCTGGGAGAGAGCATGATGCAGAAAATGTGTTTTCCGCTGGGCTTTACGCCCAGTGTGTCTTCGGTGGCGAAGAGGAACGGGCGGATGTAGAGCGAGGATTCCGGGATGGTGGGACACCATTTGCGTTCGATGTCCAGAAGGCGCATCAGGCCTTCCATCTGCATGTCCTCGGGCACGTGCGGCATGCACAGGATGTCTGCGGACCGGTTCAGGCGCTCTGCGTTCTTGTTGAACCGGAAGGTGTATATTTCGCCGTCCGCGTGCCGGAACGCCTTTGCGCCTTCGAAGATGGCCTGGCCGTAGTGCAGCGCAATGGCCCCGGGGGGGATGCTGAAGTTGGCATACGGTTCGATGCGCGGATTGATCCACTGTCCTTTCTCATATTCCATGACGAACATGTGGTCGCAGCGCAGCTGGCCAAAGGGCAGGCTGTCCATTCCATCCATCACGGCGTGGCGCCGTTCGGATTCAGGCAAGAGTTTGAGAGAAATTTCCATTGTCCATCCCTTCGATTCGTAGAGGTGCGTGACGGGCATGGCGGTCACACAGGCGACGCGGATTGGGTCCGGTGCGGAGGGTGCTGCCCGTTGGTCGTTTCGGCTGTCTACCTTTCCGCGAGCGGAGGGTTTTGTCAATGGATGCGTACGGGATAGGGGATGAATTTATTCACTGCCACAGTCAGTAGTCCAGGGTTGCCAGATCCCGGGCGTAGACGCTTTCAATGGCAGTGATGGCATACTCCGTCAGCTCCTGATCACAGGGAAGCTGTCTGCCGGACTCGTTTACGCGGGGCAGAAGCATCACCTCGCCGCAGATGTGGAAGGAAAGAAGGGCGAAGTCGTATTCCAGGGTCTCGTAATGACCGACGTAGTTCACCAGCAGGTCGCCGTTGGTGTCGAGAAACCAGTCCGTCTGCGGCTTCCAGAGTGCAGAGAGTTTGCCATCCCTGAGCAGGTCGGCGCATTCATTGATGGAAGCATCCTTGAGCAGATCATAATCGCTGTGCTTGCGACGGGTGTCTTCAGGATGCACGGAATGGTGGGTGCTGTGTTCAAGCCGGGCGTAGTGATACAGGGACAGGAAACGGTCATAGGGATTTCTGGCGATGCAGAAGGAGTAGAAGCGTCCGTAACTCCGGCTGCCCATCCACCACCTCAGCTCCTGTGCCGTGTAGTGGTTTGTTGTGGTCAGATTGAAGGCCTGCGTGATGGAGGTGCCTGCGGTTTTGGGAATGTGTATGAATATGCAGTTCTTGCCCATGAGGTTTGCCTTGGCTGTATAGGAGCAGCTGAACACCTCGGCGGCAACGATATTGCGGATGCGTCGGACATGGTTTGATAGCGTGGACATGAATGCTCTTCCTGGTTTTGCTTGTTTGCCAGATGGCCGGTGAGAACGCATGCCCCGTGCGGGGGGCTCGTCCGTCCGGCTGCGTCGCTCATGCCTGAAATACGGAGGCGATATGCCGGGGGTTACCCTGTTTTTCCCTTCTTTAGCTTTCTCGGGCTTTCTGCACGCCTCTTTGAAATCGGACTGGCAGGTGGCGTCAGGACTGGATATGTGGTTGCGGAAAGGCGGGGATATGCGAGCAAATGGTTGAATTCTGATGTAACCACTCAGGATTGAACGTGATATGCGCTAGCAAAAAAATCCGAAAACTTGCAAAATAAGGGTTGACTAAGTTGTATAGGCGTGTATAAGGGCCTTTCTAACGATAGCGGTGCTGTCATTTCCTGAGTTGGTTCCGGATGTGCGCACATTTCTTTCCTTTTTTATTTCGGAGTTACTGTCTTGGCTAAGAACATCTATGTCGGCAATTTGGCTTGGTCCACCACTGATGCGGATCTTCGCAACCTCTTCGCAGAGTTCGGTGAAGTTCTTTCCGCCCGTGTCATCTCTGACCGTGAAACCGGTCGCTCCCGTGGCTTCGGTTTTGTGGAAATGGACGATGCCGGCGCAGCTCAGGCTATTCAGGCGCTGAACGGCAAGAGCGTCGGCGGTCGTGACCTCAAGGTAAACGAAGCTCAGCCCCGTGAGAGCCGCCCGAGCCGTCCCCGCTACTAAGAGCGGACGAATCGAAAGCGAATCACGAAGCTCCCGCCTTGGCGGGAGCTTTTTTTTGTGCCCGGGATGGCAGGCAGGGCCGTTGCTGTGTTACCTTTGGATATATTTTGTTGCCGTTGTGAGACGACTGTGCTGGCCATGTGCCGCAAACTGGAACTTCCGCATGCAAATGACACAACAAAAGGACGTATC
>QKEJ01000191.1 GCA_003252375.1 Halodesulfovibrio sp. | reverse complement strand
CCGGAGCTGCTCCGGCTTCGATCAGGTATGCTTTTCTATGGTGGCAAAGGCGCTGTGGTTGTGGATGGATTCGTAGCTCTCCACCTCCACCCGGAACCAGCTCACCTGCGGGTGCGTTTCAAGGCGAAGGGCCACGCCGCGCACCACATCCTCCACAAAGGTGGGGCTGGCAAAGGCGGCTTCGGTCACGAACTTCTCATCCTCACGCTTGAGCAGCGAATACACCGGAGACGAGGCGGACTCTTCCGCAATCTCGATGAATTCCTCTATCCAGGCAAACCCGCGCATGCGCACCTGCATGCGAACCATGGCCCGCTGGCTGTGTGCGCCTTCGTCCGAAATGGCCTTGGAGCAAGGACACACGGTCATGACAGGCACGTCCACCTCCAGCAGGAAGCTGGGCTTGTCGCCCTTGAGCTCGCCGGTCAGCTGGCACTTGTAGTTCATGAGGCCGCCGCGCCCCGTGGCCGGTGCCTTCTTGTTCAGAAAATAGGGAAAACGGAACAAGGCGTATGCCTTGCGGGCATGCAGTCGTTCCTTGATATCCAGCAGCAGGTTGCGCATGCTGTCGTAGTCGAGCTCCTCGCTCCACCCTTCCAGCGCTTCCACGAACCGGCTCATGTGGGTGCCCTTGAACTCCGCGGGCAGGTCCACGCCGATGTCCACGCGGGCCACCGAATGCTGCGCCCCCTTGGCCCTGTCGCGGATGACGATGGGCAGCCGCAGATCGCGGACGCCCACCCGGTCGATGGCCATGGCCACCTGGGCCGGGCTCATTTGTACATCTTCCATCATATCAGACAAGATCCTGTCCCGTGGTTGCCAGATTAAGCTTGCCGTGCTTCACCCCCTTGGTGGAAGCCAGCTTCTGCGACAGCGTACGCACCTCGTTCCCGTCTCCCTTGAGCACGAGAACCTCAAGGCAGTTGTCGTGATCGAGGTGCACATGCATGGAGGTAATGATCACATGGTGATGATCGTGCTGAATCTCCACCAGCTTCTGGGAGAGATCGCTCTTGTGATGATCATAGACCAGTGTCAGGGTCCCCGCTATCTCGCGGTTGTCATCCTTCCACTCCTCTTCGACAAGGGTGTTGCGGATGAGGTCCCTGATGGCCTCGGAACGGGTCTGGTAACAGCGTTCCTCGCACAGGGCATCAAATTTCTCCAGAAGATCTGAATCGAGCGAAACGCCGAAACGGATGGTCTGACCCATACAGGCTCCTGTCGGTGAATAAAATTGCTTCACGGTTGCCGCAGGGCTAGCGGCGCAGTTCCCACAAACTCACGGTGACCGGCGAAGGCTGCTCGTAGAGGGCTGCGGTCTGTTCTGTCCCCAGCCTGTGCGCCTTCCAACCACGCCGATCCAGCAACGCCAGAAAATGGTTGTACACATTTCTGTTGGGTTCCGCCACCCACGCCACGCCTTCCGGTGCAAGCACATGCTCCAGAAACTGCAGTACCGGTTCCACAAACCGCCGTTCGTACATGATGTCGCCCCCCCAGACATAGTCGCAGGCATGCCGGTGCACGGCCGGATGCCGCCAGTCCATGACCGTCCACAGGGGGGAGGGTACGGCATTGTGAACGGCATTTCGCGCAGCAAAGTGCAGGGCCTGCGGCTCATAGTCCATGGCGATGACCCGGGCTCCCACCCATGAGGCGACAAGGGCGGTCAGCCCCAGCCCGCACCCCATGTCCAGACAGACCCTGCCCGCTATATCGCCCTGACGTGCATACAGCCACTGGCCGAGCACAAGGCTTGCGGGCCACAGCTCTGTCCAGTAGGGAAGCCGCTCGTCTTCACCGAACTCGTCGGAGTCCATGGCGTCCCACAACGATTCCAGATCGCCCGCTCTCTCAAGATGCCACTGTCTGCCGCACAGGGAGAGCTCAATATGCGGAATATATTCCTTCAGTCCGGCCACGATATGTCCTTGCATGCTGCGCTGACTGCACGGCGGAGAAACAGGGCTGGTGCCCGCTCCCGTGCGGTGCGCCTGCATACCGCACCTTGTGCGAACAGTCTAGCGGCCCGTGGGAGGGAAGGCATCGGGCAGGCCGAACCGTCGTCCCATTGACAATCGCACGTTTTGCCCCCAATCTCCGGCACATGTGCAGGCAGCCGCCTGCCCTGCACCAGCGGGCGCATGCACATGCAACAAGTACCCCCTCCGCCCAATCCGTAACCCGCAGGAGACAAGAAAACAGCATGTCCTCTCCACTCGCCTCCCTGCACCGGCAGGTCTGGACCGCCATGATGGCCGCCCTCATTGTGGTGGGCGCCATGATCCAACTTCCCATCGGCCCGGTTCCCGTCACCCTGCAAACCCTGTTCGTGGTGCTTGCGGGACTGGTCCTCGGCCCGGTCAACGGCGCCGCCGCCATGCTGTTGTACATCCTTGCCGGCGTCATCGGCCTGCCCGTGTTCGCCGGCGGCAAGGCGGGCCTTGCCCATCTTTTCGGTCCCACGGGGGGATACCTCGTCGGCTATGTGGGAACCGCGTTGTTCGCGGGCATCGGCGCCTCATCCCGGTACGAGCCAGCCCGCATCTTCCGCAGCCTGTTCTGGTCCATGCTGGGTCTCGGCTCGGTGTTTCTGGTAGGGGTGCTGCGCCTGATGTTCGTTCTGGACATCCCTGCGGAGAAAGCCGTTGCCATCGGCCTTGCCCCCTTCATCATCGGCGACGTGCTCAAGACCATCGCCGCTGTCGTTGCCTACCGATTCCTGCACAACCGGAGACTGTTGCCCGCGTGATCACCCTTTCCTCCCTCTCCTTCAGCTATCCGGGTGCCCGCGCGCCTTCGCTGCGCGACATCGACTTTCACGTGCCCGAGGGAAGCCTGCTCTGCCTGTGCGGCGTAAACGGCAGCGGGAAATCCTCCCTGCTCTCCCTGCTGGCAGGACTCTATGCGCCCACCAGCGGCAGCCTTTCGGTTTCGGGCATCCAGTCCCCCGGCAGCGAGGACAAGCTGCGCAACCTGTCCGCCCTGGTCCTGCAGGATGCGGACCTGCAGATCATCGGCTCCACCGTGGCCGAAGACATGCTGCTCGCCTTTCCGCAGGGGCTTGAAGCCGCCGAGGAGAGCGCTCGGGACATGGCCGCCCGGTTCGGCCTTGCCGACCAGTGGGATGCGCCGGTCCACACCCTGTCCTACGGCCAGAAACGCAAGCTCTGCCTTGCCGTGGCCCTGCTGGGCTCTCCCGGCCTGCTG
The DNA here is from genome assembly GCA_003252375.1 of Halodesulfovibrio sp. Lineage (GTDB taxonomy): Bacteria > Desulfobacterota > Desulfovibrionia > Desulfovibrionales > Desulfovibrionaceae > Halodesulfovibrio. Next base: position 390 of record QKEJ01000191.1, on the reverse strand, counting down.
CTGCTGGACGAACCCTTTTCCGGACTCGACTACCCCGCCATCCGCGAACTGCGCGGCATCCTCGCCGCCAACAGGGGACTGCGCCTCACGCAGATCATCTCGGTGCACGATCTGGAACCCGTCATCGACCTTGCCGACCAGATGGTCGTCCTGCACCACGGAGCGCAGGTCATGCAGGGCGCGCCTCAGGAGGTGCTGGACGGCATCACGGCGTACGGCGTGCGCCAGCCCTGCTCCTGGCAGCGGGGTTTCGGCATAACGCCCTGGGAATAGCCCCCGCAATTTCCCCGCCAGAAACGCAGGAAGCCCCGCAGCCTTTCAGCTACGGGGCTTCCTGCGTTTCTGGACTCCATGTTAGGTGTAGGCGGCCTCGAATATCTCCGTGACCAC
>QKEJ01000077.1 GCA_003252375.1 Halodesulfovibrio sp. | reverse complement strand
AGCTGAAAAGCCCGTTTTGGAGGCATGCCCGCACGCACCCCGGTCAGAGCATCCAGTACACGACCGGCAGGGAACAAAACGATACCACCATGCCCAGACTGACCGCAGCCGCCGCCAGCTCCGGCAGCAGGCCGGCGGCCATGGCGAGAGCGCCGGCGGTGACCATGGGCGGCATGCCTGCTTCAAAAACCGATATGCTGGCCGCCAGTCCGTCCACCCCCAGCAGACGGCATCCGGCCAGCGCAGCAAGGGGCGCCACGACCAGCTTGATGGCCAGACCATATCCCAACGGCCGTACTATCGCCGGACTCAGCCGCACGTTCAGCTGAAACCCGATTGCCGTCATGACCAGCGGCGTCAGCATGCCGGCCAGCGAGGTCAGCGTTTCGGAAACGGCGGGAGGATAAGGCCAGGAGCGAAGCAGCCCTCCGGCGAGAAGCGCCAGCGTGGGCGGAAACAACACGGCCCGGCCGACAATGCGGGAAAGCCGGATCGTCGTGTCGCCTCCGTACAGGGCAAGAATGAAGGACCCGTAAGTGGCGAACATGAGCATGGTACCGAGCTGGTCATAGACGATCAGCGGCGGAATGCCCCGTTCCCCGAAAAATGCCATGACCATGGGCACCCCCATGAATGAGGTATTGCCGATGGGCACGACGAGCAGCAGCACCCCTGTCGTCTCCCTCGACCAGCGGAACATCCGGCACCCCGCAAGCACCAGCGTCACGGAAAGCAGCAGCATGGCCCACGGCGCCACGGCGGGAATGATCATGTCTCCGGAGAGGCGGATAAGGGGAACCTTGAGCAGGATGACCGCCGGCAGTGCAACATACAGCGCGAACATGTTGAGCACATGTCCCGTCTGTGCGGGAAACGCCGGAAGCCGCCTGAACAGGGCGCCTATACCGACGAAAATGCCAATGAGCAGAAAATTCTCCATGATGTCCTTCCTCAATGCTGAGACTTGCCCGGCATGGCCCGCGCATGCCGGGCCCGCCCTCTTCCGCGCAGACAGCACGGTACGGGAACCGGAAGCATAGGTTAGCAAAAGTAATCAGTCGACGCGCAAGATTGACAAATTGATGTGCAAATATGCACAACAGAACCTGCAGCGCACGGCAGGAATACGATCATGCCGGCAAGTACACGGCATGCCGGACAGGAGGAAGGGATGGGAACGAACTGGAACGACATTCGGTTTTTTCTTTCGGTGAGCCGGACAAGCTCGTTCGTTGCTGCGGCCCAGCAGCTGCAGGTAACGCACAGCACGGTTTCACGGCGCATCTCCACGCTGGAGGCCGCACTCAAGACGGAGCTGTTTGTCCGGACGGAACGGGGCTGCTCGCTCACCGCGTCAGGCGAAAAGCTGCTCCCCCTTGCCGAAGAGCTGGAAAGGACGGCGCTGAAGTTTCAGGAACACATTCCGGTCAGCGGGGCACAGCTTTCCGGCACCATCCGCATCGGGTGCCCCGACGGTCTGGGCAACTGCTTTCTGGCGTCCGAACTCTGCGCCCTGCAGCGTGAAAATCCCCTGCTGGAAGTGGAGCTTGTCCCGGTGCCCATCTACTACAGCCTGTCCAAGCGCGAGGTGGACATCCTCATTACGGTAACCAGACCCTCCGCGCGGAAGATCGTTGTCGAGAAGATCACCAACTACCGGCTGGGCCTGTTCGCCAGCCAGGACTATCTGGACGGGCATGCGCCGGTACGGGAGGCCGACGACCTCAAGGCGCATCGTCTGGTCGGGTACATCGACGACCTCTTATACGACCAGAAACTGCGCTTCCTCGAAGAGCTCTATCCCTCGGCCCAAAGCACCTTCCGCAGCTCGACCGTGCTTGCCCAGATGAGCGCCATAAAGGCCGGTGCCGGGGTCGGGGTCATCCCCTACTTCATGGCGCATGCGGAAAAGGACCTGGTACAGGTGCTGCCGCAGAAATTCATCGAGCGGGAGTTCTGGGTCCAGGTGAATCCGGACTCCAGCCAGCGGATGCGGGTCCGGGAGACCATGGATTTCATCATCCACGCACTCCGCTCGAAAAGCACTCTGTTCCTCTCCATGTAGCAGACGCTACTTCTGAACGACGTCAGACCGGAAAGGGGTGCAAACGGTTCGCACGAAACGGCACACATCCTTGTCTTTCAATATGCCGCGATGACTTGTGTAGACGGGAAAAACAGATGTCGGCTTCAGGCTTCCCGGAACGTATGTCTGACTGCCGAAGGCAAACACCCCGTCCCCCGGCGCCGACACGCCCTCCGCATCCTTCCTGATTGCGGCAACAAGCGAATACCGCATCCCGCGGGGCAGCGGCGAGGCATGAAGCCTCTCCAGAAAGCGACTCCCCTCGGCAATGTCCATAACGACATCAGGACTCAGAGGCCGGAAGAACCGTGCATATGATGCGGACACACTCCCCTTCAACGGGCTCGCCAGCGTAATGACGTGCGTCTCGGGAAGCCGTGCGGACCTGTGCGCCAGAAGCTGAACGGTACGCAGCGCAACAAGCCCGCCCTGGGAGTGCCCCAGCAGGATAATGGGTCTTCCCCCCATGCTTTCCATATTCACGGACAGGAGATCCGCAAGAAGTGTTGCCGAGGTCTCCAGCGATGCGCCGGTGGGATAGTTGTAAAACACATGCAGGACATCCACATCGTACAGGGATGCATACATGGCCCTCCAGTCAGCAGGGCTCCCATTAAATCCGTTGATGTAGATAAGGATTTTTCTTTCGCCAAGCGATGGTGCCTGAAACAGCCCCACCTGCTCCTGCATGAGGAACTGCTCAGCATCGAAGGCCCCGAGCTTCTTGCTCGTGTTCGTGAACATATCCCGGCTGATGTCCACGGTCAGGCGGGAGCTGACCCGGTATGCTTCACCGGAGGAGGAGGCCGTGCACAGCAGACCGTGCGGCATGACCAGCGCGTTCACGGCAGAATCGCTGGGATGGACCTTTGTGCGGGCGGGGTCATCCGGAACGCAGCCGAGCGTCATGACCGGCAGCCTTGAGGCGGTCCCAAACGCGCCGCATCCGGCCGCAAGCATCATGGCGAACAGAATGCCGAAGACAACGACAGAGCTTCTCTGCATATCGCGATCTGCCTTGTTCTGTGAAACTGCAAACGCTTCTGCCTAGACTCCCATTGTCTCTTTGTACCCCGCCGTCACCACAAGAGAAAGGCAATAATGCGAAACGACGCGCATTATACCCGATATAATGGTTACAGGGCGGCCAGATCAACCCTCGCGGCGACGCCCTGCCTTCCCAGAACCAAAGCCGAAGCCGCGTCCGAACGGTGCTGCAGGACAGTTCTGTAGGCCTGCACAACGGAGAACATCAGGGCTGAGGGATGGCTGCCCAGCGAGGGCAGCGTTGAAACAGCCGGACGTCCCCGCAGCAGTTCCGCGTAGCGCGCCTCATGCTCCCTGTCACCCATTGAGGCCGCGAAAACGGAAGCATCTTCCCGGGGCGCAAGCTCGGCATCCTTGCCGACCTGCACCTGCGCAAGCTCGCACGCGCAACCGGTACCGGCAGCATCGGCAGGACTCACGCCCCCCAACACGACAAAGGCTGCGCCCTCGCCGAGAAAGGACTCCGGCACAAGCGGCGAGCCCTCCGGCATATCCCTGAACCGTGCGTGGCAATGGTCGGCAACCTGACAGTACTCGTCGACGCCCCCAACCAGCACGTAACGGACAAGGCCCTTCCGCAGCCAATGCATGGCCGAAAGCAGCGCATATGCGGGGCCGAGGCCGACATTGCTGATACAGGAGCTGGGGCCCCCGATATTCAGGAGCATGGAGATATATGCTGGCGAGGCGTTATGCAGGCCGTTGGAAAAATGGGTGGGAGAGGCCAGCTTGTCCGTTGAATCCAGAAATGAATCCAGAAAGGCGAAGGTCGTCTGGGCGGCGCCGTACCCGCTGGCGACGGCAAGCCCGGCATCCGAGACATCCTCCCCCCACAGGCCCGCATCTTCCAGCGCAAGGCAGGCGGCATACAGCCCGAGACGGGAAAAACGATCAATGCGGCGCAGGCTGCGCTTGGGAATGAACCGGTCCAGCCCCGAAAGATCGGACGTTGCGGGACGGTCCGCGGGAAGCGTCTCCGGCAGGGCTGCGGCCTGTTCCCCGAACGGGGTGATCATGCCGCTGCCGAGAATGGCAATAGTTGTCTGCGTCATATCTGTCAGTCCCAATCGCAATGTTTTCCCAGGTTATTCACGGGCAGGCTGTCGCCAAAGCTGTAGCGTTTCGGGCGCTCGGCAGGCCGCAGCCGGGTTCTGCACAGGGACGCCAGCTCCGTGCGCAGCGCCTTGCACTCGCCGCATGCCTCCTGCGGGACGATGAAGCACTTCAGCCTGTTGCCTTCTTCCGCCCGCATCAGCCGTACCGCGCAGTCCTTCACCATGGGATGGGAGCGCAGGCACTGTGCGGTGTTTGCGAGCGACACGTTGATTCCGCCCACCTGTACCAGCTTGTCCCGCCGCCCCAGCACCCGGAACATGGTGTCCGACAGCCACGCCACATTGTCCGGCATCTGTATGGGCTGGTCGGTGCCGCCCCCAGGCAGACAGCGGGCGATCATGGCCACGTCCTGCTCGCTGCCGCACGGCACCGGCAGGCCCTTGTCCCGCTGCCAAAAGGCAAACAGCGTGAGCGGTTCGTCCGGCTTCGTGTGATAGCCGAGCCCCCCGGTCTCCGAGCTGCCGTAAATATTGAAGATGGTCGCAAGGCCTGCGTCCATCAGCGACTTGAGCACGGCAGGCGGGCACGGCGCCGTGGAGGTAACGCCACGCACGGCCGGGGGAAAGGCAACGCCGAGCTTCAGCAGACCTTCCCAGAACAGGGGAAACGCAATGACAAGGTCGTCGGACCGCAACTGCCCCGCAAAGGTCTGGGAAGGAAACGGCATGGGGAACAGACTGGGAAGGCCGGACGTTCGCGGCAGAAGAATCGTGAACAAAAAGCCGTAGACGTGATGGGCCGGCACCGCCGAGACCACGCGTCTGCACCCCTGCGTGAAAACCCGGCAATGTTCCTGCGATTCCTGCAGGAGCAGGGCCGTGGACTGCGGTTGCGCGGTGGGCACTCCGGTGGAGCCGGAGGTGACAAAAGTAATTGTCGCGGGATCCCGGGACCAGACATCGTACACCCGCTGCGCCCATGCCGCCGCCGTTGCCCCGGGCACAAGCGTCCGGGCAACTTCGGGGCACTGAAACATCGTTGTCAGGCGTTCCGCCACAAGCGCGCTGTCCACCGGGGTTCCCTGCAGCATCTCGGCCACCGGAACCTCCGCATGGGGCGAGATCTCCCGCAGGGGCATGGAGGTCTGCTCCAGCACCGCGGAATGGCAGATGCTGAACAGGATGCGGCAGATATCCCGGCTGTTGATGATCGGCTGCATGGCTATCCGGTCACCACGTTGCGCCAGCACACCGGGTCCTCGCCGAACACGTCGCCCTGCTGATAGGCAGCCCCGCGACATCCGTAGCAGGCTTCCGAGAGTTCGCAGCTCTTGCACTTCCCGGTAATGTGGTCACGCATGTAGCGCGTCTTCTGCGCAACCTCGGAGGCAATGACATCGGCAATGGAAGACGTCTTCAGCGAGCCCATGGGCAGGTCCACGCCCACGCAGGGACAGACCGCACCATTGGCGCGCACGTAAATGCTCATGTAGTAGCGCAGACACCTGTGCCCGCCGGCTATGGGCGGCAGGGGCTCCCACTCAAGGCCGAACTCCTCGCTGTCGATATGGCTGAGGCGCTCGAACAGCTGCTGCAGCCTGTCGTTGGCGACAACCAGGCGTTCCGCATGGATGTTGCTGCGCCCCTGGACGGTCAGCGTCTCCACATAGGGCACGATGTTACGGGTACGCGCCCATCGCCACATGGATTCGATCTGGTCGTAGTTGCTCTGGGTGATGATGGTTTCAAAGGACAGGGTCTTGTCCGTTCCATACCCGAGCTGCAGGAGGTATTCAAACGCCTCGAGCGTTCTCTGGAAGGACCCCTTGCGGGCCACGAGGGCATCGTGTGTCTGGGCGTCCATGCCATTGAGCTTCATGCTGACGGAGGCATTCAGCCGGCTGAGCTGATCAGCCGTAGCCACGTCCAGATGGTAGCCGTTCGTGAAGGTAATATGCTCTATGCCCAGCGTGTTGCAGTGCTCCAACGTGGCGATGTACTTTTCCCTGATGGCCGGGAACAGCGGCTCTCCACCAAGAATGCACACCCGGCGCAGGTCGTGCTTCTCCTTGGCTTCCGTCAGGATGCGCAGCACATCGTCGGTGGTCAGTTCGTCCGCTGCCGGAGGCTGAGCACCCTCGGAATCATAGCGGTAGCAATAGACACAGGCGAAATTGCAGGCCTCGGTAATCTCGAGATCCATGGAAAGAATGTTTCCGTTGTCCCGGGCTGCCATGATCTCTTCAATGGAGAAATCGAGCACCGGAATGACTGCGGGCCGGGCGAGAGAGAGGGCGTTACACTGCATGATACCTTCCTGCAAAAGCTAGATACGGGAAACAGCCAGTACGGAAGCAAGGCCGCCGAATGCCAGGGACGTGGAGAGCGCCGTTGTTCCGGGGATGGCCGTGGATGCCATAACGGGATGCGCGGGCAGGTCGGGGTCCGGAACCTCCAGACCTGTTGTGGGCGGAATGGTTCCGTCCAGCAGGCACTGCACGCACAATGCGGCTTCAATGCCCCCGGCCGCCCCAAGGGTATGGCCCGTGGCCCCCTTGGAGGAAAAGAAGGGCGTTCCGGCCAACATGTCCGCCATGACAAGGCTTTCAACGGCATCGTTATCCCTGGTGCCCGTGCCATGGACATTGATAAAGGCAACGTCTTCGGGAGCGCAGCCGTACACGGTGAAAAGCTTGCGGATGGCGCTCTTCAGCCCCCTGCCTTCAGGATGCGGCCCCGTCAGGTGGTGCGCATCGCACGCCGACGCGTACCCCGTCAGAGCAGCCCTGGCCTTGCCGCCGCGTGCGGCAAGAGACTGCTCCGTTTCCAGCACGAGCACCCCTGCGCCTTCGCCCAGATTCAACCCCGTCCGCATCTGGTCGAACGGACGGCAGGGCGTGTGTGACATGACGCCAAGAGCATTGAACCCGTTCAGGGTTACCCGGGAAAGCCCGTCGCACCCGCCTGCGAAAACAATGTCGCACAGACCGGCTTCCATCCACTGCAGCCCTGTGCCTATGGCATCCGTGCCGGAGGCGCAGGCATTGACGATCGCCTGCATGGGACCGCTCACCCCCAGCTCCCTGCCGATGACCTCCGCCGGGTTGCTGCGCAGAAAGCGGCTGATGGGCGCAAGGTCCGGCTGTTCCGCTCCGTCGCTGCCGGAGAAACGGCGGTAGCCCTCATAGAAGGACACGCTGTTCATGGAACAGCCCACGGTTGTTCCCATCACCACGCCGACCCGCTTCCCAGCAAGATCCTCGGGAGCCAGACCTGCATCCTCCATGGCCTGCAGGGCGGCACCGAGTCCCAGCCTGCTGGTCAGGCTGTACTGTTCCATCTGCCCCCAGCCGGACTGCAGCAGGCTGTCGTCCACCGCATACACAAGGGCTTCCCGTCCCCAGTCCAGCGTCAGTCGGGAAAAGGGGACGGGAGCAGCGCTGCCCGCATACATGGCGTCCAACGTCTGTCGTGCTGTGCTTCCCGAACCGGTAATGCAACCGGTCCCTGAAATGAGCACGTTAGGCATTCGTTTGCTTTTCCTTGATGAAATCGGTGAGCGTAATGATGTTGAGCAGGGCGTGCTTGCCTTCTTCGGCATTGGCGATCGCCACGTTGTAGTGCTTTTCCACCAGAACGACGATTTCAACAGCGTCAAGGGAGTCCAGACCAAGCCCTTCACCAAAGAACGGGGTATCGTCTTCCCATTCGTCCAGGGTGATATCTTCAAGATTCAGTTCGGTGATCAGCAGCTCTTTCAGCTGTTGCTTCATGTCAGACATCGTTTGAACTCCATATGTCGATAAAGTTGTAAAACTGATAAGGGGTTTCCTTGGTGTAATGCTCCAATGCCTGCGCCACCCGCTGGGCATAGGAGGAAAAGTCGTTCCCTCTGGTTCCGGTCACCCGGAACGCATCGGCAACGCGCAGCTCCATATGCCCATGTCCGATCTTTCTGGTCAGCAGCATCGCCACGGGCGCACCTGTGCCCTTGGCGATCTTGTAGGCAGCCGTGGGAAACAACGCCGGCTGCCCCAAAAAGTCCACTGAGGCCGTATAGGACGTGGGAGGAAAGATCCGGTCTCCCATGATGGCAACGATCTCGTTCTTCTTCAGCGCGGAGGTCACCGCAATCACGCTTCCCATGGTGTCTTCCACGGGAATGATATGGATGTTGGTGCGCTTCTGAAATTCAAAATACTGCGAATCCACATCTCCTGCGGCGCGGAGCATCATGAGGTGCACCGGGCTGTCCAGAGCGGAAAGCCCGCTCATGGATGCCTGCCACGGTCCCGTATGCGAGGTGAGCAGGATAAGCCCCCTGCCTTCGGCCCGGAGCGCCTGAAGCGTATCAAGCCCCTCGACCGAATAGGTGAATTCCTGCGGTCCCCGGATGCCCACGGCGGCCTTGTCTATCAGCGAAATGGCCAGACTCTGGCAAAGCCGCCAGCAGTGGTACCAGTGCGCCCCCGAGGAAGCGGCGGGGAAACGCCGCCTGATGTAGTGCGACGACCGACGGCGGACCTCCGGAACAAAGCAGACGTAGCAGAACACGACAACGTAGGAAAACAGGTACGCGGGCCATCTGCCGCCGAACCGGATGAGCAGATAGAAGAACTCGTGCTTCCACCTGCTTGCAAGGCTCCTGCTGCTCCAGTTCTGTGCAGTCTGCCGCTCGTTGGTCACCGACTCTTTCATTCCGCATCCACAAAAAGGGTAACGGTCTTTGCAAGACCATAAAACAGAAGGCCCACAAGGGCTGCCAGCACAGGGCTGAGAATCAGGGAACCGATAATCCACTCAAAGGCCCTGTCGAGAAATTCCACACCCAGCGTCTGCCACGAGACATCCGTAAGCCACGCTCCATTGCGGACATAGTATCCGACCTCGACACACATGGCGGGGACCAGAGGGGGCATGCACAACTGTCCTGCCGCCACGGCGATGATCTTGGACAGACGCAGGAAGCTGGCGGCAAACAGCGTGGTCACGGTATGAACCCCGAAAAGGGGCCAGGTGCCGAGCAGCACGCCAAGAGCGGCGGAAAGGCCGATGGTTCTGGGGCTGAGCCCCTTCCGCAGCTGTTCCCGCAACGACTCCATGGGACTGCCCAGTGCAAAGGCCTTTTCCGCATCCTCCATGTCCCCGACAGGACCGAGCCTGCGGTGGGGCACAGGCAGGGCAGCCCGCATCGTCAGCCTGGTGTTCAGAAGGGAAAGCCGCACATTGTCCCGGACCCTGTGCAGATGGCTTACGCGCTCCTCCGGTGCGGGATAATAGACACCAATGGGCAGCCAGCGGATGGCGACATTGGCCCATACGGCGCGCACCAGCACCTCGATTTCAAACGCATACCGCCGTTCGGTCATCGGCAGCTTCAGCAGCACCGGAACGGGATAGGCCCGAAAGCCGTTCTGGGTATCCTGCGCCTGCTCGCCCGTCTGCACCCGGAACCAGAAGTTGGAAAAGGCCCGGCCCCATGTTGCGGATCTGGGAATGTTGCGCCGGGACGCCTGGGCAAAGTTGCGGACCCCCGCGATAATGGCACGGGGATGCTCGGCGATGGCGGCCATGAACGCCGGGAGGTCTTCCGCCAGATGCTGTCCGTCCGCATCCATGGTGATGACATGGGTATACCCATGCTCATGGGCATACCCGGCAGCCGTAAGAATGGCGGCACCCTTGCCGCTGTTCTCGTCATGCCTGAGCATCGTCACGGGCAATCCTGCCACGGCGGCATCCGGCGCATCATCCGACCCGTCGTCCACGACAAGCACCTCGCCATGCGGCAGCGCCGAGGCCACCACGGCGCGCAGTTGGGCGCTGTGGTTGTACACGGGGATGACTATGAGCGGTTTCGGGGTATCAGCCACGGCTCTATTCCGCACAGGTTGCAGGTTGCTGACGGGCAGACGCACTCCGCCTGCGACGGTGGGGTGCCCCGAGGAGCTTGTCCCACAACAGCCCCTTGTGGCCCATGCTGCGCAGGGCCTTGTCCATCTTGTCGGCCTTTGAAGGCGGGAAGATCCGGGTCATGTCACCGGCAAAATCCGCTTCCAGCAGCCGGGCCACCTCTTCCTGATCCACGGCGGAGGAATGGTAGTATGCTGGTTTCAGCAGCGGGGTATCCGGCGTGATGACGCCTTCCTGCAACGCGATCTTTTCGATAAGAGTCCCCGGCAGGATACGCACGCCCTGATACACGAACACGACACTGCGGGGCAGGGAACGGATATTCTCCAGCCCTTCCATCACGGTTTCCCGGGTCTCCGCAGGACCGCCCATGATGATGAAGTGAGCGGCAGGAAGCGCCAGTTCCGCACAGTGGGCGGTAAACGCACGCACCTCGTCAAAGCAGAACGGCTTGTTCATCCCTTTCAGGGTCGCGTCCGATGCGGCGTCCGTTCCCAGTTCAAGCGCACCGAGTCCTGCCTCCTGCAGAAAGCGCAGTTCATCCCTGGTGGTGTGGGATGGCCGGAAGTACCCGGACCAGTGCACGGGCATATTCCGCTTCCGGATGGCCTCAGCCACCTCCATGAAGTGCCCTGCGCGGTCATTGAAGACGGAATCGCAGAACACGAAATGGTCCACGCCGAAATCCCGGTAGGCCCGTTCCATCTGCTCCGCCACGCCCTCCGGTTCCCGGTAACGCTGCGTTTTCCCTTCAATGAGCGGGTAGGAGCAATAGGCGCACCCGTAGGGACAGCCGCGCTTGCTCTGGATACCCATGATCCCCGTACGCTCCGTATAGAACCGGCCCATGACCGGATCGATAATCGGCGCGGGAATCCGGGCGCCCTCCAGCGCGGGAGCCGAATGCAGACAGGGAAGCCCGGCGGTGTTCCAGCCTGCGGCCTCCAGCTCTTCCACGAGAGTCGCCATGGCAACCTCGCCCTCGCCGACAATGCCGAAATCCGCACCGATGTACTGCAGGATATCTTCCGCCATGAGGGAAAACCCGGCTCCCCCCGCAATGACAGGCACCTTGAAATGGCGCTTGACGGTGGTGACAATGTCCCTGGCCTGACCGATAAACCACTGCTCCTGCTCATGGAAATCGACATTGTCGATGTTCCTGATGGAGATTCCGATGAGGTCCGGAGAGAAACTGTCCTTTCCATGCACCAGCGTCGTCAGCAGATCCTCCAGCGGCAGACCGCTGCTCTGGATATCTGCCTGACGCACGTTGTGCCCGCGACCGTGCAAGGCTCCGGCTATATGGGCAAGGCCCAGCGGAAAGACCGGATAGGGAGACGTTGCCAGGTTGCACCCCAGCAGAAGAACGTTGGCCATTAGTCTGCCTTCAGGGTGCCGGGATTGAAGCGCTCTTTCTTTCTCGGATTGTAGCGACGGTAGGTGCCGTCATCCATTTCGCGACGGATGACCTTCTTGAACAGCTCACCCATGTGCACCTGATGGCCATTTTCCGCATAGAAGCTGTCCCAGCAGTAATCGTACATTTTCTGCAGCGATTCCGGTGTCATCTGCTTGGGCTGGTATACCACCTGGTCCGTGGTGTACTTGCTCCAGTCATTGTGGAGAATGCGCTTTTCCTGTTCCAGCTGTGCACGCAGAGGCGTGTGCGGGAACGGCGTCATGATGGTGAACTCGGCGATGTCCAGATCCATCTCCAGCAGGAAGTCCACGAGGCGCTTGATGTAGTCCTCGTTGTGGTCGTCGGTGCCGAGCAGGATGGTGCCCTCAATGCCGATGCCGTAATCCTTGAGCATCTTGATGCGGTCGCGGATGACGTCGGACGTGTCGAAGATGGCCTGGTAGACGTACCAGCACCCCGCCTGCGCAGCCAGATCCATCACCTCGTGATCGTACATGACCGGATGGCTGACCCACTTCTTCTTCAGGGGGATCATTTCCCGGAACAGTTCCATGAGCCATTCCTTGTCCTGGGAAAGGGAGTTGTCCACCATGAAGACACGGTTGTTCTGGATGCCTTCGAGTTCGGCAATCACCGTCTCGACGGGCCGCGGGCGGAACTGACGGCCGCCCAGATAGCTGGTGCAGCAGGGAAAGCAGTTGAACTTGCAGCCGCGGGAAGCGCTGATGAGATCAAGCATCTGCACGCCACGGTAGTTGTAGTTCTCGTGCTTCAGAATGTCGCGACGGGCGGCCCCCACCTTCCTGATGTCAGGATGATCGCCGAGATAGTTGTATATCGGCTTCAGCGTTCCCTTGCGGAAATCTTCCAGCACCATGGGGGTGCGGCCTTCCGCCTCACCAAGGAAGAGAGAATCGACCTGCGGGGCGATCTCTTCCGCATGCAGCATGGCGGCAATGCCGCCGCACATGACCGTAATGCCGCGCTTGCGGTATTCGGCGGCAATTTCCATGGCCTTGGGAAGCTGACAGGTAAGCATGACGGAGAGCGCCACGATGTCGGCGTCAGTGTCATAGTCCCAGGTTTCCAGATTGTCATCGATGAACTCGATTTCCACATCATCGGGCACGGTGGCCGCAAAGGATACCGGTCCATAGGGAGGAAGGTGGAACTCAGTCTGGCGAGCCAGCTTTTGCCAGTACGGGTAGATCAGGCGAATTTTCATAGTATGTCACGCAGCGGCAGTTACGCCAGTTTTCCCTCTCGCCAGTTGTCGAGAAAGGTCTGAAAAAAAGGAGGAGGAGCCAACAGCAATTCCTGAGAAACCGGGCACACCAGCATCTGTACGGAATACCCGGATGTGCAGAGTGCTCCCTGGTCATCATAAATGAAAAAATCGTGATTGATTTTGGCCGCTTCAGAGTAATGAATGCGGGCCTGAATAGTGTATTCCCTGCCAAAGAACAAAGGTTGGTAGTAGTCCGCGTGCAGCTTCCGAATGGGGGCAGCCACGCGCTCCCTGTAAAAGTCCTGATAGGACACGCCGTAGCGGGCCCCGAGGGCTATGCGGGCATCCTCAAAGTAGCTTGCGTAATGCCCGTGCCAGACAATGCCCAGCATATCCACTTCCTGAAAACGCACCTTCCGTGTGACCTTGGCAGTCAACGGTGCCGGCACGCCTTCCGAAACCGGAAAATATTCCTTGCGCATGCTATTGCCCCGGAATGCAGGTTAATGAAAACGTCGCTGCGGTTTCCTGCAACGCGGTGATGGACACAACAAAGCGGAACGAGCCGTCCGCGCCCCTTTCCTTGCAGACGGCATCCACCTGCACGGGCATCTCCGGATGAATCTCCCTGGTGAACTTGGCCCGGCCTATGGACTGCACCACAAGAGGAGCCCCGGCAAAGTCGCTGCACACCAGCCGACCGGTCATGACCAGGATGACAGCCGGAAGAATGGGATAGCCGGGAAAATGCCCATCAAACCCCTGAAACGAGGCAGGAAACGTGAAGAGCGCCGT
>QKEJ01000007.1 GCA_003252375.1 Halodesulfovibrio sp. | reverse complement strand
TGAACTCCATGCCGTCCAGCTTGATGCCGCCGATGAGGCCGAACATGTCGACTTCATCGTTCTGGCCGTCGCCGGTGGCGTCGCCCTGGGTGGTGTCGTAAGGACGTGCCCAGAAGCCGGTCAGGGAAAGCGTGTCGCTGAACTTGTAGTTAGCAACAACAGCAGCAACGTCGTCATCCAGGATGGAGCTGCCGGCAACTACGCCAGGCAGGGCCAGACCCTGGATACCCATGCGAACGGACAGTGCGAAGTATACGCGCTTGGTTTCGATGTTCACGCCGTCGGCGCCCACGGAACCACCGGAGTTCTTGCCGGGGTTGGTGTTGCCGTCACCCCAGGTGTTGTCGATTTCGAAGTAAACGACACCGGAGAGGTTTTCGTTTGCTACGATATCGATCTGAGTGCGGAAACGCTGCTGGGCAACGAAATCATCTTCGGAAGCGTTGTCAGATTCGTTGTCGTTCCAGTTGGTGTTGTCCATCCATGCGTATTCCATGTTGAACAGGCCCTTGGCCTTGATTTCGGCTGCGGAGCTGTTGGCGACAGCACCGAAGACGAGAGCCAGAGCCATCATCAGAGTGATGATTCTTTTCATTTGTCTTTTCCTTCTTCTTTTTGCATTTGCGAGTATCCTGACGCGGATGACCTAAATAACGTTACGAAAGATTTATCGCAGACGAAAACCCATGGCAAGCAAAAGGTAAAATTTTTTTTACGTGGCATGTGTTTGTTTCAAAATGCCGATGATGATGGTTTTTTATTTTAAAATTAGGTATGTTAAATACTTTCTAGACATTGATTCTGGTCACGGGGCGCGGTACGTGCGGTATTATAAATTGGCATGTGTCATAATCTTGACATTTGTGGGGGGACGTTTTAGGCCATTATTTATGGAACGCATCGATCTCACCGCCATTCCTCTTACTCCGGGTATCTATCTCTTTAAGGATGCCGGGGGCAGGGTTGTCTATGTGGGCAAGGCCAAGGTGCTGCGCAAGCGCCTTGCCTCGTATTTTCGGCCCGATGAGACGCTTACGCCCAAGACCCGGGCCATGCTGCGCATGGCGCGCACGGTGGATACCATCTCCACCACCACGGAGAAGGAGGCGCTGCTGCTGGAAGCCAGCCTCATCAAGAAGCATCGGCCGCGCTACAATATCGTGCTGCGCGATGACAAGCAGTATGTGCTTTTCAAGCTGACCACACAGCAGGAATGGCCGCGTTTGACTCTGACGCGCAAGGTGGTGCGCGACGGGGCGACCTATTTCGGGCCCTACACTTCGGCGCAGGCGGCACGCGACACCTGGAAGGCGGTGCACGGGCTCTTCCGTTTGCGGCGTTGTTCGGACAAGGCGTTTCGGAATCGCGTCCGCCCCTGCCTGTATCATTATATGGGGCATTGTTTCGGCCCCTGCTGTCTGCCCGTGGACAACGCGCTGTACCGCGAACAAGTGAGCCGGGTGGAAATGCTTCTCAAGGGGCGTTCCTCCGAATTGCTGGACCTGCTGCATGGCCAGATGCTGGACGCCTCGGAGGCCATGGCTTTTGAGCAGGCAGCCGTTCTGCGGGATCAGATTGCCGCCATCCGGCGGACCGTGGAAAAGCAGGCCGCTGTGCTGCACAACGCCAGGGACGCCGATGTGATTGGCATGGCGGATACGGGCAAGGGCGTGGCCCTTGGCGTGCTCTTTATCCGTGGGGGCATTTTGCTGGATACGCGCAACTTCTTCTGGAGCGGACTTTCCTTTGAGGAAGCCCCGGAGGTGCTGCTCAGTTTTCTGGCCCAGTTCTATGGGCCGCAGAGTGTCATCCCCCCCCGCATTGTGCTGCCATGGGCGCTGGAGTCCGATGCCGCCGAACCCGGACGGGAGGATGCCGATGCAAGCGGGGAGCAGGGAGCAGGTCTGGTTGCACTTGCCGAGTCACTGGCCGATATGCGTGGCGGTACGGTCCGCATTGTTTCACCCGGAAACGACACGGAAAACCGTCTTGTCACCATGGCGCAGACCAACGCGGTGGAGGCGGCCAGAACGGCGCGGGAACAGGATGTTGCCGCCATTCTCGCCGCCCGGCTTGATCTTCAGGCCCCGCCCGTGCGCATCGAGGCGGTGGATGTTTCCCATACCAGCGGCCGGGATACGCGCGTGGGCATGGTGGTATTCATGGATGGCAAGCCTGCCAAGGAGCACTACCGTACGTATGCCTTTGCCGACGAAGAGGCTGGCGGTGATGATTATGCCGTGCTGGCCCGCTGGATGGAACGCCGGTTGGAATCCGGACCTCCCTGGCCGGACCTTCTGCTCGTGGATGGTGGCCGAGGACAGCTTGGCGCCGTCTGTTCCGTACTCCGGGAGCAGGGAGCAGAAGGCCTGTTTGCCGTGGCGTCCATTGCCAAGGCACGAACGGAGGAAGGAGGCAGACCCGACCGGCGCAAGGGGAACGTGGCGGATGCCATTTTCCTGCCCGGCCGGAGCAATCCGGTCAGCATGCGGCCGGGGTCGTCCGAATTGCTGTTTTTGCAGCTTGTGCGCGACAGCGTGCACGACTACTCCATCCGGCGACATCGCAAGGCGCGTGCCGGAACCGCCCTGGCTGCTGAACTGCAGCGCATAGAAGGGGTGGGGCCCGCCTTGGCGAAAGCGCTGTGGACGCATTTTTCCTCACTGCGCGAAATGGCCGATGCCTCGGAAGAGCAGCTGGCGGCGGTGCCGGGCGTGGGCCGGGCCAAGGCGCAGCGCATCCGGGCCGGGCTTGCAGCCATGCGCACGCAAAAATAGTCTCCCTGTATTGGGGGTTGCCTCGACTTCCCTATTCGTCATATCAGATGCGGGTATTTGTGTTCGAATATTTGGAAACGCACGGAACATGGTGTTGGGGGCGGCAGGGTCGGTGTATCCGACCATGCTGCACCGTGCGCAGGCAAGGCATACGGGAGGGAGTATGACCGCGAGCGTTCTTGACAGGTGCGGGTTGGGTGTAGCCTTTGTTGATACAGCCGGGGTGGTGCGCCACAGTAACGGTCTTTTTGCATCCCTGTTGGGCATCCATCCCGGAGAAGAACCGTGGGTGCTGCCGATGCTGGCGGACATTCCGCCCGATCTTTCGGGAGCCATAACCGGCACACGCGCCTGGCGCGGCGAGTTGGGGAGCACGGGCGGCGCCACGCCCGGCGTCATGGCGGAGGTACTGCCCTTTGATGGTGCCCCCGGGAGTGATGCCGTGGGCGTGCTGCTGCTGGTGCGGAAAAGTGTTGATGGCCACGTGGCCGAGTCGCCCGAACGCTGCTGGCGTGTCGTGCATCAGTTTGCCGGCGGGTTGACCCACGAATTCAACAACGCCCTGGCGTCCATTCAGGGATTTGCGGAAATTGCGTCATCGTGCGGGGATGAGCGACAGGCCATGCGGGAACGCTGCCTCGAAAATATCCTCAAGGGATGCGAAGTGGCCCGCAGCGGCATACGACGCGGACGCATGCTTGGGGGCAAGGTTGACCTTGCCGTGGAATCCTGCCAACTCTCTGAATATGCGGGCCTCTGGTGTCGCAGCCGGGAGGCGACGTTGCCTGTCGGTATGCGGATCGAAATGGATGTGCATGATCCGCTGCCGCGTGTTTCTCTGGACCCGGCCTTCATGCAGGTGGCCTTTGATGCCCTGTGGGACAACGCCGTCGCCGCCATGCAGGCGGGCGGTATCCTCAATGTGGCGGTGCAGCCGGGGGGCAGTCCGGATTGGCCGGTCATGATGGAACTGCTGGATACAGGATGCGGCATGGCTCCCGATGTGCTCGACCGGTGCCTTGAGCCGTACTTTACCACGCGTGAGGCCGGTGGTGCCGAGGGGCTGGGGTTATCGCTTGCAAACGGGATTGTCCGGGCTCATGGCGGCAGGTTGGCCGTCAGTTCCTTTCCGGGACGTGGAACAATGGTGCGGGTCTGGCTCCCCCGGTCCCGCCAAGCAGCCGTGTAGAAGGTGGTGCCCGTGGCCCGGATTCTGATACTGGATGACGATGCACTGTTCAGAGAGATGCTGGCCGCCGCCATGCTGCTGGACGAACATGAGGTGCTGGGGGCCGGCTCCATTGCCGAAGGGCAACGGATGCTCGCCGCACACGACTTTGATCTGGTCTTTCTGGACGTGTGTTTGCCGGATGGCGACGGCCTTTCTCTTATTCCCGTCATAGGGCAGTCGCTTCATGCGCCGGAAATCGTCATCATAACGGGCGACGGGCATGCGGATGATGCGGAGCAGGCCATTCGCAACGGTGCGCTGGACTACATAAGCAAACCGGCCTCTCTCAGTTCCATGCGCCAGACCGTGCACCGGGCGCTTCAGTACCGCAAGGGCGTGCGCCAGCTGCGCGAACCGGAACGGCATGGCATTGTGGGAAGCAGCGCAGCCATGCAACGATGCTATCGTCTGCTGGCAGAGGCCGCCTCAAGCGGGGCTCCCGTGCTGATCACGGGGGAGACGGGAACGGGCAAGGAGCTGTTCGCCCGGGCCATTCACCGGAACAGCGAGCGCATGAAAGGCCCTTTTGTCACCGTGGACTGCGGGGCGCTTGCCAAGACGCTTACCGAAAGCGAGCTTTTCGGGCACGAACGTGGTGCGTTTACCGGGGCGGATCGTGCGCGGGATGGGCTGGTGCTGCAGGCCGACGGCGGGACGCTGTTTCTGGATGAGGTGGGCGAACTGGCTCTGCCTCAGCAGCGGGCCTTTTTGCGGGTACTTGAGGATCAGCGGTTCCGTCCTGTGGGGAGTGAGCGAGAAATTTCAAGTGATTTCAGGCTTGTTGCGGCCACAAACCGCCCCCTCAGCGAGATGGTGGGGCGCGGCACCTTCCGGAAGGATCTGCTTTTCCGCCTGCAGGCCATTCATTTCAGCCTGCCTCCGCTGCGAGAGCGCCTGGAGGATGTTCCGGAACTGGTTCTGCTGTTTGTGGAACGGGGGTGTGCACGGTACGGATTTGCCCACAAGTCCCTGAATGATGCCTATCTCAGGGAACTGGAAGGCTACACGTGGCCGGGCAACGTGCGGGAACTACTGCACGTTGTGGAGCAAAGCCTCATTCGCGGGCGCTTTTCCTCCGAGTTGTTGCCGGAGCATCTGCCCAGCAGTATCCGGGTGGCGGTGGCTCGGTCCCGCATTGATACGGGGCGGACACGGCAGATGGATGGCTTTGCCATCCCCTCCGGCTCGCAGGCGCAGTCTCGTGCCGTGCAGGAGCGTCATGAAAATTCGGGAGCGGCCTCCTCGGACACGGGGAAGAGCGGGCTGCCGAAGCGCGCGGATGCTTCTGCCGAGATCCTTCCCCTCTGGAAGGCATACCGCGAAGCGGCGCTTCAGGACGTGGAGCGGAACTATCTTGAACGATTGCTGGACGTCACGGACGGCAATATTACTCAGGCCAGCATTATGGCGGGTATTTCTCGCCAGCGTCTCTATACCATGCTGCGCAAGCACGGAATCATGCGGGTCTGGCGCGCGAATGAATAAATTTGTTATTTAAAGTGTAAACTAAAAATTTACACTTTAAATAGTTGCACCTTTCAAATCCCATCCAGCTATCGCTCACCTCGTTTAATATCAGGGGCTCTCCGATATTCTTGATCGGCATACATATTGCTCATCCTGTGATGATATCGCTAATCACTGGAGGGGAGTACGTATGATTTCAGAGCTTATGAGAATCGTGCATCAGGTTGTCCTGAACAGCCAGATCCCGGCCAAGGCGTTGGCCAAGGACGTGGGGAAGTCCTATTCTACGCTGTTGCGCGAAGTGAACCCGTATGACACCGGAGCGAAACTGGGGGTGGAGACGCTCATGGACATCATGCGAAGGACCGGCAACATCGAGCCCCTGCGCTACATGGCAGGTCAGTTCGGGTACGCGTTGGTCAGTAATGCCCAGGAAGGAGAGCAGGAAGCAGTCTCGGCAGCAACCAGCCTGCATTCCGCATAATGTGCGCCATGGCAACCCGTGAAGCGCTCCATGGCGCAGCAAAGGGGCTGGTTGTGGTCATGGATGACGATCAGCTCTGTCGCATGCTGGTCCGCACCATCCTCACGGGGTACGGATACGCGGTCAGCATTGCTGACAATGGGGCCTCGGGAATGGAGTTGGTTCGCCGCCATGGTGCGGACATCGTCATTACGGATCTGTTCATGCCTGAACAGGACGGGTTGCAGACCATATTGCAGCTGAAGCGGGAGTTTCCCCGCGTGCGTGTGCTGGCCATGACGGCCGGTACCTCGTTTCTGACACTGGAAACTGCACGGGATACCGCCACGCTCATTGGTGCCGACGCCTTTCTTGAGAAACCGCTGGATCATGATGGCCTGCTGGCGGCTGTGCGGAGCCTTGTTCCGGCTGCGCCGGCGGGGCATGAGGGCGTTGGGGAACCTAGAGCAGACCGGTAATGATGCCCCCGCCGAGCACGTTGTGATCGGCGTCGTAGATGCAGCAGACCTGTCCTGCCGCCGGGGGCGTACCGGGTGTTTCAAAGCGCACCGCCATGTTTTCCGATTGTTCCAGGCGTACCGTGGCAGGCTGTGCCTGCTGCCTGTAGCGCACTCGGGCCCATCGCTCTTCCGGCCAGAGTGATGGTGCTACCAATAGATTCAGTTCCTGCACCATGCAGCCTGCCGCGTGCAGGTGCTCCTTTTCTCCCACCACCAGCTCGTTTCGGGCCGCATTCTTGGCTATCACGTAGAGGGGCGCGCGCCATGCGATGCCCAAGCCCTTGCGTTGTCCTTCCGTATACTGCCACAGCCCCTGATGGGTTCCCACCCGTTCGCCATCCGGCGTGACCATGGGCCCGCTGCCCGGCAGCGTCATCTTGCGTTGTTGCAGGAAGGCCCTATAGTCATCGCCGGGTACGAAGCAGATTTCCTGACTCTCACTTGGATAGGGGGGGACCAGTCCCCGCCGTTCCAGTTCGGATTTGACGTGCGTCTTGGTCAGCGTTCCCAGCGGGAAGATCGCCTGTGTCAGTGCTTCGGCCGGGACCAGGGACAGAAAGTAGCTCTGGTCCTTGGTACTGTCATGCCCGCGTGCCAGCACCCGCCCGTAGACGGGGTGGTCGTGCAGCACGGCATAATGGCCCGTGGCCAGGTGTGTTGCCCCCAGATCTCTTGCGGCCTGCCACAGGGCGCCGAATTTCATGCGGGCATTGCACAGGGCGCATGGGTTGGGCGTGCGGGCGTGCACGTATTCGTCCATGAAGGGAGCCACGACGCAGCGTTCGAACTCTGCGTGCAGGTCAACGGCATGGAAGGGCACATCAAGCGTCCGGCACATGTCGGCAATGGCTGCTTCGCGCGCCGGGTCCGGCGGCAGGAAGTGGGCGTGCAGCGCAACGACCTGATGCCCCTGCTCCTTCAGGGAGAGCAGGGCGAACATGGAATCCGTTCCGCCGCTGACGGCGACTGCGATGGTCATAGGGGCATCCGGTGGGTCTGCTGTTTGGGTTTTCCGGTGATTGTACGTGAAACAGGCAGGGAGGCAACGGGTGAAGCCGCCTCCCTGCCTGCCGAAGTTCGTTCGGTCCGGACTGCTACAGCCCGGAGGGGGCGCCCAGCGGAGGGGTGGCCTTTTCCAGGGCGTGCGCCACGCCATAGAGGGTGGCCTCGTCAAAGGCCTTGCCGAGCAGCTGCAGGCCAACGGGCATGCCGCTTTCCGCTCCGCGTCCCACGGGCACGGATATGCCGGGGAGTCCGGCGAGGTTCAGGGAGATGGTGTAGATGTCCATGAGGTACATCTTGAGCGGATCGTCGGTCAGCTCTCCCACCTTCCATGCCGCCACCGGAGATGCCGGTCCGCAGATCACGTCGCACTGCGTGAGCGCCTTTTCGTAGTCCTCGCGGATGCGGCGACGCACCTGTGCCGCCTTGCGGTAGTAGGCGTCATAATAGCCGGAGGAGAGCACGTAGGTGCCGAGCATGATGCGGCGCTGGACTTCGTCGCCAAAGCCCTTGCTGCGTGATTTCACGTACAGGTCAAGCAGTTCGCTGGCTTCGCTGTCCCGGAATCCGTAGCGCACGCCGTCGAATCGGGCGAGGTTGGAGCTCGCTTCGGCCGTGGCCACGATGTAGTACGCGGCAATGGCATACCGCGAGAGAGGCAGCGAAACCTCAACGGGCTGCGCTCCCAGTTCCTTCAGGGTCTTGATGGCTGCGGTACAGGAGGCCTCGACCTCGGGGTCCAGCCCTTCGCCCCAGAATTCGGCGGGCAGGCCCACGCGCACCCCCTTGAGGTCTTCGCGACCAAGGGCGGCAAGATAGTCGGGAACGGCCAGATCGGCACAGGTGGAATCCTTGGGGTCGTGCCCTGCAATGACCTGCAGCATGCGGGCGTTGTCTTCCACCGTGCGGGTCATGGGTCCTATCTGGTCCAGCGAGGAGCCGTAGGCCACCATGCCGTAGCGGGAAACCCGGCCGTAGGTGGGCTTCATGCCGACGCAGCCGCAGAGCGAGGCGGGCTGCCGGATGGAGCCGCCGGTGTCCGTGCCGAGCGCCCCGAAGGCCTGGGATGCGGCAACCGAGGCGGCCGAGCCGCCCGACGAGCCGCCGGGAACACGGGCCAGATCCCAGGGGTTGCGGGTGGTCTTGTAGGCCGAATTCTCCGTGGAGGAGCCCATGGCAAATTCGTCCATGTTGGTCTTGCCCAGAATGATGGCGCCGGCCTCCTTGAGGCGGCGCACGGCAAAGGCATCATAGAACGGGGTGAAGTTCTCCAGAATCCTGGAGCCGCAGGTGGTGGGCATTCCCGTAGTGCACAGGACATCCTTGACCGTGACCGGAACGCCCCACAGGGGCTTTTCGGGATCGGGACCGTCGGCATCCATGGCCTTGGCTTCGGCCAGCGCTTCCTCGGCGCGCATGGCCAGCATGGCCTGTATGCTGGGTTCGGTGGCTTCGGTGCGGGCCAGGCAGGAGCTGACCGCCTCGCTGGCGGATACCTCGCGGGCCTGCAGCCGGGCGCGTACTTCCGAAAGGGACTGGGCGTATATGTCGGACATTTCTGGTCTCCGCAGGTTACACGATCCGCGGCACGACAAAGAACTGGCCGTCGGTCTGGGGTGCATTGGAAAGGACGTCGGTGCGCTGCGCGGTCTTGCGGGCCTCATCGTCACGCAGGACCGTTTCGTGCTGCGTGGGGCTGTAAAGCGGGGCAACATCTGTCGTATCCAGCTCGTTCAGCGTGTCCATATAGCTGAGAATGGACTCGAACTGTCCGGCAAAGAGCTCAAGCTTTTCATCGTCCAGTTCCAGACGGGCAAGCTTGGCGATCTGCGCAACGCGCTCGGGGGATATCTTCATGTAACAGTCTCCTTCAGGTGTACGTCGACGGAGCGTGTCAGGGCTGCAGACCGGTCTGCTGGTCGGCCTGCTGCTTGGCGGTGTAGGCCTCCTCAAGCATTTTCACGCGCTCCTCATGCCGGGTGCGGGCCTCTTCCAGCTTGGTCCGGAACGCCTGCGGATCAAGCGGCACGAAGCCGCTGGCGGCAGGGGTGAACAGGAACATCTTCTGCGAGGCAAGGCCTTCGGCGGACCATTGTATGGGGGCAACCGACCAGTCCATCTGCTGCGCCGTCTGTATGCGACGGTTCATGTCCGTGGGGGACAGGCGCTTTTCGGGTGAGCCGAGCAGCGAGGCAAAGCGGACGAAGTCATACCCGAGGCCAACCCATACATCGGGCTTGCCCAGCCCGGATTCCTCAAGCGCCTTGCTCAGGTTGACGGCAGCCGAGGTGGGGGTGAACGGGTTCCAGGAACCCGGAAAGACGGCGAGATTGAAGTAACGGGTCTCTATGTCCTTGCTGGAGGCAAGTCCCTGTTCCCAGAGGGCGGACCCCAGAAAGACCATGCGATCTTCCTGAAAGAAGAAGAAATGGGGAATCAGGCTTTGCATCTGCTGCCAGCCGTCAGGCATGAAGACGGCCTGAAAAGGCGGTTGCGGCGGCATGGCGTCATCCTCGCCCGGACGGGGGGCGGGGACCTTGAGCAGTGCCTTGAGCGTCTTGCCCCAGGACTGGGAGTCCTTGGGGGCGTATGCCGCCACGCCGGAGGTTTCCACGCCAAGGGAAGAGCCAGTCTCGCGGAACAGGCCGCTCATGCGGCTTCCGAAAGGCTCGTCAGGGTGCAGGATTGCGTAGTTTTCGATGCCCAGCTCGTTCTTGGAGAATTCGAGCATGGTGCGAACCTGGTCGCGCGGGCTGGAGAAGAAACGCCATGCCTCGCGTCCTTCCTCGCCTTCGCCGAGGCTGGAGAGGAAGGTGAAGTAATTGCGCCGGGCAAGCATGCCGGCATGCTGGATATGCTCGAATACATCCTTGCGCAACGGGCCGCCCACCACGTTCACGCCGTCAGGCAGGGCGGCAAGCTTGTCTTCCCATCCGTCGGCGGCGGTGTTGATGATGGTAACGGAAAGGTCGCCGCCGGTCCGGGCCAGTTCCCACTGTGCCACGCCAGCGCCGCGCATGATCTTCCACCCGATGTTGCCATAGGGGCCGGTCAGGGGAAGGGCAAGGGCGATGCCCTGCGAGGGGCGGCCGAATTCCTGCTCAAGGGGCATCAGGACGCGGCTGACCAGCAGCTTGTCCGCAAACATGCCTGCGCCGCGCAGGCGCTGCAGAGCCTGCCAGGCAACGGGCCAGCTTTCACTGTCCGTTGCGGAGCGGCGCGCCTTTTCCAGCAGGATGATTGCATAGGGGAAGTGCAGTTCGTTTTCCGGGGAGAGCAGGCCGGCGAGCCGGGCAAGCTGATCGGCTTCGGTCTGCTGCAGCTGTGCGAAGAGCCGGGCTTCCAGCGTGCCCCGGTAGGCAGTTGCCCCGGAGGCGTCCGGAGCCTGGGCATACAGGTCCGCCAGCTGCTGCATGGCTGTGGACAGCGAGGCGCGGCTGGCGGAATCATCGTTCCACTGCCTGCCGGCCAGCAGCAGGGTCGCCTCGGTGCGCACCGCCCACGGGCGGGCGGAATCGGCAATGACGCTGTCAAGGATGTCAACGGCCTTGTGGCGGGGCATGCGGAGCATGCAGGTGCTGAAGGCGTTGAGCCATTCCGTGCCGGTATCCGCATCCGGTTCCAGTGAAAGCCACTTTTCAAGCGCTTCAAGGCCGAGGTGGTACTTGCCGTTGGCAATGGTGCTCAGGGCAAAGTACTTCCAGGCGTCGCGGGTTTCGGAGGGCGAGAGCTGCGGCAGTTGCAGGGTCCTGTCATACAGGGCCTCCGCCGTGCGGTAGTCGCCGTTGGCATAGGCCGCAAACGCCTGGTCGGGGAGGCTGCGGGCGCCGGGGGTGGCCATGCCGCCTTCAGGGGCGTTGACAATGACCTTCTGGCAACCGCTGCCAAATGCGCCGAGCAGCAGGACAAGGCACAGGACGATGTGTATCGGGGGCAGCAGCCGGGGCCGCGTGCCGTGGTGAGCTATCTTGTGTGCGAGCATAGTGTTTCCATACATGAAAAAGGCCTGATCCGCCAAACGGCGAATCAGGCCAAGCTAAACACATACTGTTGCAATTGCAAGAGCAGGGTGGGGCCGCGCGCCCGGCGCAAACCGGTCGGAGACGGGCCGCTGAGGCCTGCTATTTCTTGACTTCGGTGTAGTCCGCGTCGACCACGTCCTCGTCATCCTTGGGAGCGGCTCCGGCTTCTGGGCCTTCGGCTCCCTGTGCGCCTTCGGCCTGCTGGGCGTAGAGCTGTTCTGCAAGCTTGTGGGAAGCCTGGGAGAGTTCCTCGGTGCCCTGCTTGATGGCGTCAACGTCGTCCCCTTCCATGGTCTTGCGCAGGGATTCGATCTTGCCTTCGATGTCGGTCTTGAGGGCGGCATCCAGCTTGTCGCCGAGGTCGCGGATGGACTTTTCGGCAGAGTAGATCAGCGTGTCGGCCTGATTGCGGACCTCGATCACTTCCTGCTTCTTCTTGTCTTCGTCAGCGTGGGATTCAGCTTCCTTGATCAGGCGCTGAATTTCGTCTTCGGAAAGGCCGGAAGAGGCGGTAATGCGGATGGACTGTTCCTTGCCGGTGCCGAGGTCCTTGGCGGACACGTGCACGATGCCGTTGGCGTCGATGTCGAAGGTGACTTCAACCTGGGGCATGCCGCGCGGCGCCGGAGGAATGCCGGTCAGTTCGAAGCGGCCCAGCGTCATGTTATCCGTTGCCATGGGGCGTTCGCCCTGCAGAACATGGATGGACACGGAGGGCTGGTTGTCCGCGGCGGTGGTGAAGGTCTGCGACTTCTTGGTCGGGATGGTGGTGTTGCGGTCGATCAGCTTGGTGAACACGCCGCCCAGGGTTTCGATACCCAGGGAGAGCGGAGTCACGTCGAGCAGCAGCACGTCCTTCACGTCACCGGCGAGGATGCCGCCCTGGATGGCGGCGCCCATGGCCACGACTTCGTCGGGGTTCACGGAACGGTTGGGTTCCTTGCCAAAGAATTCGGCAACCTTCTTCTGCACCAGGGGCATGCGGGTCATGCCGCCCACGAGCACTACTTCGTCGATTTCCGCTGCGGAGAGCCCGGCATCGGCAAGGGCCTTCTTGCAGGGAGCGATGGTGCGGTCCACGAGGGCTTCCACAAGCTTTTCGAGTTTGGCGCGGGAAAGCTTGAGCATGAGGTGCTTGGGGCCGGTCTGGTCGGCGGTGATGAAGGGCAGGTTCACTTCCGCTTCCATGGAGGTGGAAAGGTCCTTCTTGGCCTTTTCCGCAGCTTCCTTGAGACGCTGCAGGGCCATGCGGTCCTTGGAAAGGTCAATGCCGCCGTTCTCGCGCTTGAACTCGTCCACAAGGTAATTGATGATGGCAAGGTCGAAGTCTTCGCCGCCGAGGAAGGTGTCACCATTGGTGGCGCGCACTTCAACCACGTTGTCGCCCACCTCGAGGATGGAAATATCGAAGGTGCCGCCGCCAAGGTCGAACACGGCGATCTTTTCGTTGGCCTTCTTGTCGAATCCATAGGCCAGCGATGCGGCGGTGGGTTCGTTGATGATGCGCTTCACTTCGAGGCCGGCAATACGTCCGGCGTCCTTGGTGGCCTGGCGCTGGGAGTCGTTGAAGTATGCGGGAACCGTAATGACGGCTTCGGTGACTTCCTCGCCCAGATACGCTTCGGCATCGGCCTTGAGCTTGCCGAGGATCATGGCCGACACTTCGGCGGGGGAGTAGCTGCGGCCTTCAATTTCCACGTGCGCGTCGCCGCCGGTGCCGGAAACGATCTTGTAGGGAGAGTGGTCTGCCCAGCGGCCTACTTCCGGGGTGCTGAACTGACGTCCCATGAGACGCTTGATGGCGAAAACGGTGCGTTCGGGATTGGTTACGGCCTGACGCTTTGCAATATCCCCCACAAGGCGTTCCTTGTCGGTGAAGCCGACGATGGACGGCGTGGTGCGGCCGCCTTCGGGGTTGGTGATGCACTTGGGATCCTTGCCTTCCATGATGTAGACACAGGAGTTTGTGGTTCCAAGGTCAATACCGATAATCTTGCCCATGTACGATTCCTCCTAACGGAAATTCACTCAAAATTTGCTTGGAAAATCTGTCTGATATGTGAGCCGCTGCCGAGCGGTGCGGCATCGTGTCAGCGTCGGGAGAAACTTAAGTTCGTTTTCCGGAGGGGCAAGGGGGAGTGGTGAAAAATTTTACACATAAAGATATAATATCCTGAAATTAATAGAAGTAGTTGTCAGAAAGGGGGCGGGAGATTGCTCTGCAGCGTAATGTCTTTCGGGATAGCGATTTGTTTTGGGGATAAGGCCATTCAACAAAAGAGCGTAATTGCAAATACGATACTTTTCCTTGCCAAGCAGCCACGTTCTTGTGAAAGATGTGTTTGTTTGCGCTATTGAGCGCATGACAATGCTGTAGTATGAGGTGCCGACAAAGGGAGGTGGCGTGTGGAAAAAGGTATTGCTGTGTTTGTTCGAATGCTGTTCTATAGTTTTATTTTGACTGTAATGTCAGGATGCTTTGGGGGGGATTCTGATTCACACGTTCCGTATGGATCTCAGGTACAGCTTGAAGACGGTGTAACATTTGCGAACCGGAACGAACTGCTAGCTGAAAAATGCGTGAATCAGGGAAAGATGAGGGCGGCAGAGGAGCTCTACAAGGGAGCAATAAAGGCAAGGCAGGAAGTTCTTGGGCCTGATGATCCTGCTGTATTTGCATCGTATTGCAAGCTTGCAGCGTTGTATAAGATGGAACGTAAGTACGATGAGGCTATTGCCATATTGAAGACAGTTAGTGAGCGGAGCCTTGCTTCAAAAGTTGATGATTCTGTCTCATTTGTTGGATACAAAAACGATCTTGGATTGCTGTATTATGCGAAAATGGATTATAAGCAGGCGCTCATGGAGTATATTTCAGCTATGTTGACAATGAATATCAACCCTGGGGTGCACTACGATAAGTTTGGTGCCATTTTGAAGAATGGAGCCGATGTGATCGCGGCCTTGAAGGGAAACACTGCCGCGGCAGATGGGTTAGAAGCTGATATTTCCAAGTATGCTGACGATCCGAACAGGCGGCACTGTCTGCTTGAGCCGATGATAGCGTTGGCAAAACGGTGCGCCCTCATTGATAAAATTGAGAAGGCCATAAAATGGTATGGTAAAGCATTGTCCGAGATCAACGCTACTGCTGGAAATTTTGACCATGAGCGGTTTTCGTGTCTAGTTGGACTGGGAGCCTGCTATGCAAGGACGAACAGGCTCGACGATGCGGATGTCGTCCACAAGGACGCCATCCGCATCATGAAAAGGGTTAAATCACTGGATGTTGACGACTGTGCACAGTTGTATCTGTCCATTGCCGGAATCTGTCAGCGCAGAGAGAAGAATAGCGATGCTGCGCAGGCTCACGATATGGCGATATCCATCGTAAGTCGTGCCAGGGGGACGAGCCACCCTGCGGTGGCGGAGTTGTATTGGTTGAAGGGTAAGTTCTACTGCAAGATCGAGGACAACGAAGCGGAAAAGGCATGCCTTGTGACGAGCCTGCGAATTTATAGGCAGTACTCTCCGCGGTTTATTACTGATGAAGCCGAGTTGATGCTGCGTTTGGGGGTGCTGAGCTATGATCTGGGAGAGTATGATGCCTCCTATTCCTATCTTAAGAATGCGCATGACATTTATCTGAAGAGCGGGGCGGGGCAGGAAGAGAATCTCAAGTTATGCAAGAATAACATGAAGATAGTTGCTGCCGTGCGTTCCAGAAAAGCGTCTCGGTCACGGGAAAGGGTGCCCCAACCCCCCGGGCAGAAAGACACATCTTTGCCTTCTGGTAGGAAGTTGGGGAATGGAGGAGATTCCTCTTTGAAAGAGTACGAATTTTGATCCTGACTGCAAATTAAAAGCGCCCGTACCAACCGGTACGGGCGCTTTTCTTTGAGTATTGCTCGGAAGGCTATTTGCCGGAGGAAATCATGACCTTGGCGGGGCGCAGCAGGCGCTCCTTGAGGCGGTAGCCCTTCTGCATGACCTGCTTGACGTGTCCTTCCGGAGTCACATCACAGGGTTCCTGCCCCAAGGCTTCGTGGACTTCGGGGTTGAAGGGCTCACCCTTGTCCCCCACCTGTACCAGCCCGTGCTGGGCAATGGCATCCAGCAGCAGCTTCTGGGTCATCTCCACGCCGATAAGCATGTCCTTGCAGCCTTCAAGGTTGCGGCCATACTCAATGGCAAGATTCAGGTTGTCCAGCGTGGGCAGAAGGCTGGCGAGCACACTTTCCGAAGCGTACTTGGCGTGCTCTTCCTTCTCGCGCTGGACGCGCTTCTTGAAATTGTCCATTTCTGCCAGCGAGCGCAGCCGCTGTTCGTCCGCGCTGGTCTTCTCGTCACAGGCGGGGCACACGCGGGTCTTGCACAGGGCGATGAGTTCCTCGTCGGTCAGATCGATGGTGTCCTGTGCGGGGGTGTCATCCTGATTCTTGAGCTTTTCCGCGGCTTCCTCGCTCAGTTCAACCGTATCTTTTACCATGCGAATCAATGCTCCTTGAATATGCTGTCCGGTCCGGCTCAGGCCGGAAACCGGTCCTTTAGCAGGGTGGAAAGAGATTTGGAAATACAGTCCACAACAGGGACAACCGTGTTGTAATCCATGCGTAACGGGCCGATGACGCTGACCACGCCGAGCGGGGTTTCCGCCCCGTAGGGCGCGCTGACCACACTGAGGCCGGAGAGGTCGTCGTCCGTCTCCTCCGGGGCGATGGATACGGAAACCTCTGTCCCGTGCAGGGTGTTATCCAGCAGCTTGAGCAGCCGGGTACGCTCCTCCAGCAGGGCCAGCAGTTCGCGCATGCGTCCGGCATCGGTGAACTCGGCCTTGTCCAGCAGGGTGAGGGTGCCGTCCACGAAAATCTGGCGTTCTTCGTCCGCGTCTTCGGTAAAGGCCAGCCGTGCAAGCCCCAGTGCCCGGGCGCAGATTTGCTCCAGATGGCGTTCCGTGGTGTGCAGTTCCCGCAGTATCCTGCTTCTGGCCTCGGTCAGGCTCATGCCCGTATAGTGGCTGTTCAGGTAGTTGCTGAAGTGGACAAGGTCGTCAACCGTCACGCTCTGGTCCACCTGCACGACCCGGTTGCGCACCATGCCGCCGTCAAGCACAAGGACGGCAAGGACCAGCCGCTCCGAGAGCAGGGAAAAATCGATGCGCCGCCAACGGACGTCATTGCCGCCCGGCGCCAGCACCAGCGCCACCTGGTGGGACATGGCCGAGACCATGGTTGAGGCCTGCTGGAGCATCTGGTGTATTTCCAGTCCCTGCCGGGTAAGGCTGCCGAGCATGCTGCTCCGGTCCCGTGTGGAAAGCGGACGCGTGCGCAGCAGGCTGTTCACGTACAGCCGGAAGGCCTTGGCTGTGGGAATGCGCCCGGCAGAGGTGTGCGGCTGTTCCAGATAGCCCTTGTCCGTCAGGTCCGCCATGGTGTTGCGCATGCTGGCTGCCGAAAGCTTGAGGCGTGAGCTGTTGGCCACGGTACGAGACCCCACGGGCTGCGCCGTGGAAATATAGGACTCGATGATCGTGGAGAGGACATCTGCCTCACGCTGTGCAAGCGACATGAACCCCCCATGAAGGGTAGCTGTGCATGGGAAACGCCGGGTACGCTGTACGGTCGTGGCTGCCGTCAAAACGCGGGACGCCGCCTGTCCGGCATGCGTCTTCATCAAGCCTGACGGGTAACAACGCCATTCCCCCCTGTCAAGGGAGGGGCCGTGCAATTAGCTGCCGGCAAGGCTCTTCACGGTGTCCAGCACGGCCTGCATGTGACCGTCCACCTTTGCGACCGGGCTGAAGACATGCCGGACGATGCCTTTGGGGTCGATGACAAAGGTGGAGCGGACAATGCCCATGGACTCCTTGCCGTAATTCCTTTTGAGCCGATAGACACCGTAGGCGTTGGCCGCCGTGCGCTCCGGGTCGGACAGCAGCTCCACCCCCAGGGTCTGCTTGATGATGAAGTTGGTGATGGCCTTGCATGAATCCGGAGAGACCCCGGCCACGGAGGCATTGCAGGCTGCAAAATCGGGCAGCAGGGTGGTGAATCCCTGTGCTTCGCGTGTGCAACCGGGAGTTGAGGCCTTTGGGTAAAAGTAGAGCACCAGCCATTTTCCTGCATAATCGGCAAGGCTTCTCGGTTCTCCGCTTCCGTTGACCAGGCTGAAGTCCGGTGCGGCGTCGCCTGTCTGGGGGACAAAGGCGTCCGGAGTGTGTGGTGTCATGTCTGTCTCCTCCTGTCTGGGCAATGCTATTTGAAAAGCTGCTGCAGACCCTTGCCCAGCTGTTTCAGCGGATTGGTCTTTCGTGTGTCCCCGGAACTCTCGGTATCCGATTCCCCGGTCTGGTTCCGTGTGGTGCCGAAAAGCCCGGGGATGGGCAGCAGATCCTGCACACCCTTGAGCGTATTTTTCAGGAAAACGCCTGCATCGAACCCGTAGCTGGGGCGTTCAAAAGAACCCGTGACCGAGACCGGCAGGTCCGGGAGTCCGGAGAGCCGTATCGTGGCCCGGTAGTCAATCCTGTCCCGCCGCAGGTCCGCGTATCCGGCTCCCTCTGCGTTGAGGTTGGGAGATACAAAGGCGAGGTCATTGTTGCTGATGCGTCCGGCATACGCCGTAAATGAGCCGGAGAGGCGATCAAACACCTGCTTGCGAACGGCATCGTCCACCTTGTCCGCGTTGGAGCCCTTGATGTGCTCCTTGGCCTCCTCCGGGATGATCTGGAAACCGTAGATGGCGCCGTTGGACACATTGAAGGCCCCCTTGCCCTCAAGGGTATCGCGCATGGCGCGCAGAGTGTTCCCGGTTGTGGCCAAATCGGTGGTAAGAACGGCCGTCCCCGAGGCATGGCGGGTTCCGGTGAGCGTCTGCGTCAACGTGTCCAGCTTGATGTCTTTGGTACGCACCGCCACGGCTGTGCGCATGTCCGCCTTGCGCAGGTCTGCGGTCAGGTCCGAATCGATGCGACCGTCAAACACGGCTGCCGAACAGGGGGATACACGGAGCAGGCCGTCCCTTGCTGTGGCGTGCACGGTAATGTCTGTCACGGGGATCTTTTTGACGGTCAGAGCCGCCATCTTCAGGGAGGCGTCCAATACCAGCCTGCGCAGGGCGGTGCGGGTTTTTTCGGGGATCAGATCCGCATTCTGGATGTCACCGCCCGGGGCTGCATCCGGGGGTTGGGTTCCGGTCGCCTTCGGTTCACTGCTTTCGGTATCGGGGGGGAGGTAGCGGTCCAGATCGAGAGGAGAGACAGTCAGGTCGGTCTTGATGTCGGGCCGGGAAAACTGGCGCATCAGGAATGAGCCGCTGAACGTGGTGTCGTCCAGGGCGCCGCGCAGCCCTGCGAGCCTGACCTGCAAGGGAGAGGCCTGCAGGTCGAACGACAGGGAGGCGTTTTTCAGCACGTCCGGATCGCTGGTGCGCAGCGCAACCCCCAGCGTTGTCAGAGCCTTGCGCAGCGCCGTTTCCAGGGTGACCGAGCCGCTGTATTCAGGGCCTCCTGCAAGGCGGAGCACGCCGTGCGTGGCCATGGTGGTGTCATATGCGGAGAGCGTACATTTCTTGATGGTGCCGGTCCGGCGGGGCATGTCGAAACTGAATGCGCCGACATGCCGGAGCGAGAGCCTTCCGCCAGGCAGGACGGAACCGGTTGCGTCAAGGGCGAGGGTTACCCCGTCCAGGTCGAGGCGGGACAGG
The DNA here is from genome assembly GCA_003252375.1 of Halodesulfovibrio sp. Lineage (GTDB taxonomy): Bacteria > Desulfobacterota > Desulfovibrionia > Desulfovibrionales > Desulfovibrionaceae > Halodesulfovibrio. Next base: position 25,438 of record QKEJ01000007.1, on the reverse strand, counting down.
TCGCCAGCAAGATATACGGTGCTGTCAAGGGCGAGGGTGGCGTCCACTGCGGGCTTGCTTGCGGCAAGGGCGGCTTTCAGCGAAATGGTCACGGGAGTGTCCATGGCAATGGAGGACGTGGTCAGATTCAGGTCATTCAACTGGTAGCGCTCCTTGGAGCGCATGTCTGTGAAACTGACGGACGACTTGCTGATGGCAACGGATTCCACAAGCAGGGCGGCAAGCGGGGAGGCGGGGGTGTCGTCCTTGCCGCTCTCCGTCTTGCCCGAGGCCGGGGCAGCAGAAGGAGACCCCGTGTCCTGCGGGACAAACGTCCAGTTGGTTTTGCCCTGCGCGTTACGTACAAGATTAAGGTGAAATCCCTCCACGCTGATGGCGGAAATCTGTATATCGCGCTTGAGCAGGGGAACGAGCTTGATGTGGATGCCCACCTTTTTCAGGCTGGCGAAGTCGCCTCCGCCAAAGGATTCCGGGTTGCCTATGCGCAGTCCGGCGGCTTCCACCCCCATCCAGGGAAAGAACGAAAGGTGCAGGTCTCCGGAGAATTCCACGGTGCGCCCGGTGTACCGCTGGACGGTCTCGGCCATTTCCGCGCGGTAGTCGTTGGGGTCAACCAGCGTCACAAGGCCGATGACGGCAAGAATAGCGACCACGATGACGGCGCCGAGCGCAAGGCCCAAAATCTTGAATACTTTGCCCATGGGAGCTCCTGTATCTAAATGAAATGTAGTGATGTTTTGCCGGATTCGCGTGCCGCGTCAAGAGGGAAGTCGCTAGGAAGGGGTGCCGGGGGAGGGGGATTCGCTGGCGGTAAAGGCGATGGTCTTGCCCTTCATGCCGCAGGCCTTGTGCAGCAGGGCGCTGTATTCCGCCTGCTGCTCAGGAGTAATGGCCGTCAGACGCAGGCCGCACCCGGGTTGGTGGCACCCCTTGCCCCATCGGGTGGCGTGCATGACCATGCCGGAGATGGGCGTCTTGTCGCTCAGGTCCAGGAACTGGAGCCATGCCGTAGCCCCGGGTTTCCACAGCTTTGTCGAGAAGCAGAAGACGCCGTGTTCCGAGGCGTTGATGGTGATGGTGCGTTCCGTGGCATCGGGCTCGAAGGTCGCGCTGGGCGAGAGCAGAACGCTGAACGTGGCGGGGATGCGCTCCTCGCGGCGGATGGTTCGCGCCGGGAGCGCTGCGCACTGGGTGATGAACTGGCTGACAGCTTGCTCCGGTGACGCCTGTCCCTGTTCGAAGACGGTCAGTTCGCCGCTTTCCCTGTCTATGCGGCAGCGCAGTACGTTGAAGCAGGAGAGGATGTCGTTGAATTCACCTCTGCCTTCCCCATGCAGGCGCAGAAGCGTGGGCATGTTGATGAGCACGCCGTTCAGGGGAACCGTACGCATGGTGGTGAGTATGGATTCGGTTTCTGAGGCAAGAATGCCCGTGCCCCCGAATCGTTCAATCAGGTGCAGGTAGGCTTCACCGGCCTTGTTGTCACCGGCTATGGCAAGAATGCGAATCATGTTCGCAGTATGGCGTTTTTGGGAGGCGGCGTCCATTATTCTTGCCCCATGCCGGGAACAGGCCGGAAATGTGCTGGTTTCGCGGCCCTGAAATGGATATACCACATCCATCATGCCACATCACTCCCGTCATATCCGTCCCCCGGCCCTCATGCTGCAGGGAACCAGTTCCAATGCAGGCAAAAGCGTACTGACAGCGGCCCTGTGCCGTATTCTTTTGCAGGATGGCTTTTCCGTGGCTCCCTTCAAGGCCCAGAACATGGCGCTCAACTCCTTCGTTACTCCGGATGGATGCGAGATAGGCCGTGCGCAGGCCGTGCAGGCGGCTGCCTGCCGCCTCGAACCGGATGCCCGCATGAACCCGGTCCTGCTCAAGCCGTCGTCGGACACGGGCTCGCAGGTGGTTGTCATGGGGCATCCCGTGGGCAACATGCGGGTGAAGGAATATGTGGCGTTCAAGCCCCGCGCCTTCGAAACCGTGCAGACCGCTTATGACTCCCTTGCCGCCGAGCATGACGTCATGGTGCTTGAAGGGGCCGGAAGCCCTGCAGAGATCAATCTCAAGGCACACGATATCGTTAACATGCAGATGGCCCGGTACGCAGATGCGCGGGTGCTGCTCGTGGGCGACATCGACCGGGGGGGCGTGTTCGCCTCGCTGGTGGGGACCATGGAGCTGCTGGACCAGTGGGAACGGGACCATGTGGCGGGTTTCGTGCTTAACCGCTTCCGGGGGGACGCCTCCCTGCTGCAGCCAGCGCTGGACTACACAACGAACCGGACCGGCAAGCCCTTCTTCGGCGTGGTGCCGCATGTGGACAGCCTGGGGCTGCCTGAGGAGGATTCGGTTTCCTTCAAGGAAGCGTTCGGCAGGGAAAAGGCTCTGCGGGACGACTGCGTGGACGTGGTGCTGGTGGACCTGCCGCATATTGCCAATTTCACCGATATGGATGCGTTGGGAGGAGAGCCGGATGTGCAGGTGCGGGTGGTCCGTTCCGCCGATGCACTGGGAGAGCCCGACTGCATTGTGCTGCCCGGTTCCAAGAACACCCCCGGCGACCTTGCCTGGCTGCGTTCGAACGGCCTAGCCGCAGCGATCCAGACTCTGGCCCGCAGTGACCGGGCACCGAGGATCGTGGGCATTTGCGGAGGCCTTCAGATGCTCGGTCTGCAGGTGGAGGACCCGCTGCAGGTGGAATCGGTGGACCGTGAGGATGGCGGGACCGGTCTCGGCCTTCTTGCCGTGCATACGGCCATGGGGCGGGACAAGGTGCTGACCCGGGTCTCCGGCCGCCATGTCGGCCTGGATGCCTCCGTTTCAGGGTACGAGATTCATCACGGCCGGACCTCCATTGCGTCCGGGGCCGAGGTGCAGCCCGTGGTGGTGCTTGATGATGGCGCTGTCATCGGGTTCGGCACGCCGGATGGGGCCGTCTGGGGAACCTACCTGCACGGCGTGTTCGATGCGGATGACTTCCGCCGTCGTTTTGTGGACGATCTGCGGATTCGCCGCGGCATGGCCCCGCTGGGGCGCGTTGTTGCTTCCTACGGACTTGATCCGGCGCTGGACAGGCTGGCCGGTGTTGTGCGCGAAGCGTTGGACATGACGGCCGTGTACGCCATGCTTGGTCTTGGCCGGTGTGGAGCCTGACCGCAGCATTCCTGCGGTTATGATTGACCTCCGATCGCAGAGGCAATGGCCCGTTCCAGATCCGCCCGCTCAAAGGGCTTGACCACATAGTCTGTCATGCCGTTCGACAAGGCTTCCTGCCGGTTGCCACGAGACGCATGGGCCGAGATGGCGATAATGGGCAGGTCGGAAGGCGAGGCCATGTCCGTGGCGGCACGGATGTGCCGGGTGGCGGAAAGACCGTCCATTTCGGGCATCTGAATATCCATCAGCACGACGTCGAACCGCTCCTTCCTGAGTCGTTCCAGCGCCAGCAGGCCGTTTTCGGCGCAGGTGACCGTGTGCCCCATCTTTTCCAGCATGCGTTGCGCCATCATCCGGTTGACCTGCTCGTCCTCGACCACCAGAATGGACAAGGGCGGAATGGGCGCAGTTGCGGCAGCCTCCGGCTGCGGAGGTGTATGGACGCTGTCCTGTTTCTGCTGCACAGCAGACCGCTTGACCACGATGGTGAAGGTAATGGTCGTTCCACTTCCCGGCGTGCTCGTCGCCGAAATTTCTCCCTGCATAAGATCAACCAGCCGTTTCACGATGGCAAGCCCGAGGCCGGAGCCCTGATGGCTGCGTGATGCCGATCCGTCCACCTGCGTGAAAGCGTCGAAGATGGTACCAATCTTGTGTCTGGGAATGCCGCAACCCGTGTCCTGCACGGCGAACCGCAGGCGTCTGGTATGCTGGTTGGTACCGGGGTGTTCCGAGACGGAGATGGCGATGGTGCCGGATTCCGTGAACTTTATGGCATTGCCCACAAGGTTGAAGAGCACCTGCCGGATGCGTCCTTCATCCCCCACGTACATGGCTTCCACATCCGGGTCCACGGAGCAGACGAACTGCAGTTCCTTGGCCCGTATCTGGTGCTCAAACAGGTCGGCGCTCTGATTCAGAAGGGCGCGTACGTTGAAGGCTGCTTCCATGAGGGAGAGTTTGCCTGCATCCATGCGTGTGAAGTCGAGAACATCGTTGAGGACGCGCAGCAGATTCCGCGACGAGGTGAGTGCCGTATTGATGTATGCCGCCAGTTCCTCGCTGGGATCCGATTCCTGCATCAGTTGCAGCATACCCATGAGGCCGTTGAGCGGGGTACGGACTTCGTGGCTGATGTTGGCCACGAATTCGCTCTTTGCCCTGTTGGCCATTTCTGCAGCTTCCTTGGCGTCGGCGAGCGCGGCCTCGTCCTGTATCCGTTGCGTGATGTCGTGGACAATGGAGATGAGGCGTGTCTGTCCGCGCACCACGAAGGGACCGGAGTAGACTTCCACATCCCGCCAATCACCGTTGGACAGCCTGTGTTGGGTGATGATGCTGGTTATCCGCTGTTTGGCAAGGCTGGAGAGGGCCTTGCGCAGCCGGGTCTTGGAGAATTGGTTGAGAAAGGCGACCGAGCTGCCGACCATCTCCTCGCGCGGATAGCCGTAAAAGGCGCAGGCAGCCTTGTTCACGTCCAGAATGGTGCCGTGCTCGGAGCTCAGTACCAGCATGACGGAGTGGTTGTCCTGGAAGAATGCCCTGTATTGTTCATTGCTTTCCTGAATGGTTGCTTCGGCCTGTATTCGTTCCGTGATGTCCTCGATGGCGATGCCGAGCATCTGGCCCGGCAGGGGAAATGCGTGCAGCTTGAGCAGGCATGAAGTGCTCCGTCCCTCATATGCGACCTGCTCGCAGACATATTCTCTGTTTGATCGGAGCGTTTCCAGCAGGTGCGGCAGAAGCCCGGTGGCTTCCAGGTTGATCCACACATCTTTGATGGTAGCATCTTTGAGTTCCTTGAACGGCAAGCCCAGGATTCGTTCGGCCATGGGATTGGCGCTGACAAGCAGCAGGGCATCGGGATCCCTGTGCCGGAATATCATGAGACCGGACGGAATGTTGGTAAAAATATCCCGTGACGACTGGGAAAACTCCTCGAATTGCTTGCGCTCGATGGCCAGGGCCATCTGGTCGGAACAGGCCATGAGCAGGCGTATTTCGGTATCCGAATAGAACCGGGGCGTGTCATATTCCTGCGTGACCAGTACGCCGATGGTTCTGTTGTGCACCCGGAGGGGGATGCCCAGCCATGACTGCGGGAGATCGCTGGCCAGACTGACCCCGCCGTGGCTTATGAGATCGAGAATCGCGTCGTGCGAAAGCTGTACCGCCTTTCCCGTGCGGATGGGCTCCAGCGCCAGTGGCATGCCGTCCTCGAGACCACATTCGGGAACGTCGGGATCGCGGATGATCTGGTTGTCATGGCAGTAGCGTAGCACAAGGGTTCCGGAGTGCTCCTCCACAAGAGCCACATACACGTTGTGGGTGCCCATCTCCCGGACCATCATGTTGTGAATCGAGGCCAGCAGTTCATCCAGGGTCGCTGTGGAGTGGGAGTGGCTGAGAATTTCGTAGAGGACGGCCTGTATGTGTCTGGCCTCGGCGATCTCCCGCTCGTTTTGCAGGAGCTTGGTGATGTCTTCGGCATACACGGCAAGGCTGGTGACTGTGTCCCCCTCGAAGACGGGGTAGACGTTGTGGGCGCGGCAACTCCCGTCTCGCTCCTCCTTGAAGGCAATGGGTTTTTTGTCCTGCGCCAGGCGGGCCAGGATGGCCCGGCGGTGGTCGGCCATGTCCTCCGGCAGATAGTCGTAGATGCTGCGACCGAGCATGTCAGCAGGATAGGTCCCGTGGTGCGCGGCCGCCGTCTTGTTGGCATGCTGGACGGTCCCGTCTATGGAGAGCAGCATGACGGACTGGCTGGTGGCATCCAGCAGTGCGGCGATGCTTGCCTCTGTCTTCCGCGCTTCCCGTTCTGCATTTTGCCCCCGCTCCATCTGTCTTCTCAGCATCTGGTTGGCCTGGATCAGTTCGTGGGTCCGGAGTTCGGCTTCCTGCTCCAGCTGGCGGGTATATTGCTCCCGCAGGCGTTCCGCTGCCTTGCGTTCCGAAATGTCACGGGCAATGGCGATGACGGCGGGCCCCCCTTTGTACGTGCAGGGCCGGGCACTGATTTCCACGGGGATGGCGGTGCCGTCCTTTGTGATGCGCGCGGATTCGTAGATCCCTTCGCTGGTTGGATGTGCCCTGCTTTCGGCATTGGGCAGGAGACACCCGGCCTCAATCTCGCAGATGCGCATGGTCAGCAGTTCGGCGCGCGAATAGCCCAGTCGGCGAACTGCGGCGTCGTTAGCGTCAAGGATCTTGCCTGCCGTTTTGTCCGGCTCGGTACGGTAGACGACGATGCAGTCGTTCACGACATCAAAGAGCAGCCGGAAGGACGCGTCGTCCTGTCGGGGAAGCGGGGCGGCCTGTTTTTTGGATGGAGACGTCATGATTCGCTACGCACGGCTTGCTGATGTTGGCAGGCAAGGGAATCGCTTCCAGAGACACCTGTGAGCATCAAGCCAGCGTATTCCTTTGGTACGTGCAGCGACAATGATAATGCGTCGGACAAAGGAAAGGCGGCCCGAGGGCCGCCGTGTGTATTGCCGTGTGCGTGTCCGCTACTGGGTCTTGAGCATTTCCCAGTAGCGCTCGTACGTTTTCTTCACGTCTCCGAGGTCATTGGTGAACTCGGAGTTTGCCAGGTCTTCCTTGGTGGGAGAGATGGCGCGGTTCTGCTTCAGTTCGTCGTCAAGCAGGTTCCAGGCCGCCGTGTTGGGCGTGGAGTAGAGGAATTCCTCGACGATGAGCTTGGCAATTTCCGGGCGCAGCGTGAAGTTGATGAACGCATGGGCGTTGTCCTTGTGCTTGGCGCCCGCAGGAATAGCCAGGGAGTCGAGCCACAGGGGCAGGCCTTCCTTGGGGTAGACAAAGCGCAGGTCGGGGTTTTCCTGCATGGCGATGACGGCGTCGCCGTTCCAGCTCATGCCGATGGCCACTTCACCGCTGATGAATGCCTGCTTGGTGGATTCCACGTTGAAGACCCGTACCGAGGGCTTGAGGGCAGCCAGGAATTCGTAGGCAGCCTTGATCTCGTCTTCGTTGAGACTGTTCACGGAAAAGCCCTTGGCCTTGAGGGCAACGCCCATGGTGTCACGCAGGTCGCTGGAGAGCAGTACCTTGCCCTTGAATTCGGGGCGGAGCATGTCACTCCAGCTGGTGATGGTGGCCGGATCCACTATGGTGGTGTTGATGAGCATGCCCGTGGAGCCCCACATGTAGGGGACCGAATAGTCGTTGGAAGGGTCGAAGGGACCGCCGAGCACCTTGGGGTCCAGATTGGCAAGGTTGCTCAGTTTCGCCTTGTCGAGCTTGCTGAGCAGCCCCTGCTCCCGCATCAGGGAGACGAAATAGGTGGAGGGCACGACAATGTCGTAGCCGCTGCCGTCAAGCATCTTCAGCTTGGCGAACATGGCCTCGTTGCTTTCGTACGTGGTGTAGACCACCTTGATGCCCGTTTCCTGTTCAAACTGGTCGAGTACGGCCTGGGGCACGTATTCGCTCCAGCAGAACAGGTTGAGGATCTTTGCCTCCGCGGCGGCGGCATGGCCGGGAGCGGAAACGGAAACCAGCATAACCAGCAGGAGCAGCGCAGCGGCGGCAACCAGTCGTTTCATTACTTTCTCCTCGCTTTGGTCAGGGCGTGGGCGGTAAGCACCAGCACCACGGTAAGGGTGAACATGACGGCACTCAGGGCATTGATATCCGGCTTAACCCCCAGACGGACCATGGAATAGATCTTGAGGGGGAGAATCTCGAAGGACGGACCGGACACGAAGAAGCTGATCAGCACGTCATCCATGGACAACGTGAAGCTGAGCAGCCAACCGGCGGCCACGGCGGGCATGATGAGGGGCAGGATGATGTGTCGGAACGCGCGCGATTCCGTGGCACCCAGGTCTTTGGCCGCTTCCACGATATTCTCGTCGAATTCGGCAAGACGTGCAAGCACAGTCACGGCCACGAAGGGCAGGCACAGCGTTATGTGGGCAATGAGCAGGGTCAGAAAACCCAGATCAATGCGCAGGGCAATGAAGAACATGAGCATGGCGATGCCCATGACGATGTCGGGCGAGACCGTGAGGACAAAGATGGAGCCATGCAGAACCTTTCTGCCCCGGAAGCGGTAGCGGTGCAGCACCAGCGCGGCCAGTGTCCCCAGCGCGGCGGCCAGCGTGGCGGCCAGCGTGGCCACGGTGAGCGTGTTCAGGGCGGCGTCCATGAGCTGGCGGTTGGCAAAGAGTTTGGCATACCAGCCCCAGGTGAACCCGCGCCAGTTGGTGGCGAACCGGGCGCTGTTGAACGAGTAGACCATCACGATGCCGATGGGCACATACAGGAAGGCGTAGACCAGCCACAGGTAGATGGAGGAAAGCCGTTTCATCATGCCCCCTCCGTGGAAAGGAGTTCACCTTCCAGAGCGCCCTCGCCGGAGCGGGCCGAAGCCCGGACGCTGCGCAGGTAGACAAGGATCATCATGATCAGCGTGGCAGTGAGGATGGTGCTGGCGGCAGCACCGAGCGGCCAGTCCCGGGCCATGAGGAACTGGTTGGTGATGTAGTTGCCAAGGAGCATGAACCGTGAGCCGCCCAGGATTTCCGGCACGTAGAACATGCCGAGGGCCGGAAGGAAGACCAGCATGCAGCCGGCCACGATGCCCGGCATGGTCAGGGGCAGGGTGACGTGGCGGAAGGTCTGGAAGGCCGTGGCGCCAAGGTCCTTGGAGGCGTCCAGCAGGCGCATGTCCAGTTTTTCGATGGCGGCGAAGAGCGGCAGAATCATGAACGGGAGCAGGGTGTAGGAAAAACCGATGAAGATGGCAAAGTCCGTGTACATCAGTGAGATGGGCTGATCGATGAGACCCAGCCAGAGAAGCACGTTGCTGAGCACGCCGCCCGATTTCAGGATGATGACCATCGCATAGGTGCGGATGAGCGAATTGGTCCAGAAGGGAATGATCACCAGCAGGAGCAGCCATGGGCGCAGGGTCCGCCGGCTGGTGGCGAGAATGTAGGCGAAGGGGTAGCCGAACAGCAGGCAGACCAGCGTGGTGATGCCCGCGAGCCTGAAGGATTCCCAGAAGATGAGCAGAAACACGGGATCAAACAGCCGTACGTAGTTGCCCAGTGTGAACGTGGTGGTCAGGAAATCCTGCTGGCCGCGCTCAAGAAAGGTGGCAATGAGCAGCATGGCCTGCGGGGCCAGCACAAAGATGCTGAGCCACAGGGTGACGACGACGATGCTCGTTCTGACGAAGCGGCTACTGATCTTCTGCATGCAGCACGACCTCCCAGCCATCCACCCAGGTCACTGCAACGCGCTCACCGGCGTCGTAGATGATTTCCTCGTCGTCTTCGTTGAAGAATTCGGATGCCATGACGGTCTTGCCGCCGTGGGCGTCGTCCAGCTGCACGTAGAGGTCCACGGTTGCGCCCTTGTATACCGTCTGCGCAATGCGGCCCAGAAGGTGCGGTTCGTCCAGCATGCCTTCCGCCACCCGGTGCACCCGCAGGTCCTCGGGGCGCAGCAGCACCTTGACCTCGGTACCGTCGCTGAACCGCCGTTTGCTGTGCAGCGCCATGGTCACGCCTTCAACCTCGGCCCTGTACATGCCATCGCCCGTTGCATTCCGCACCGTGGCATCCAGGATATTGATGTCGCCCACAAAGCGGGCCACGTACAGACTTGCCGGTTCCTCGTAAATTTCCTTGGGGGTGCCCACCTGCACGATCTGGCCTTCGTTCATGACCACCACCCGGTCGGACATGGCAAAGGCCTCTTCCTGATCATGGGTGACAAAGACGAAGGTAATGCCGAGAGAGCGCTGCAATTGCTTGATTTCCAGCTGCATGGCCTTGCGTAGTTTGAAGTCCAGCGCGCTGAAGGGTTCGTCCAGCAGCAGGACAAGGGGGTTGTTCACCACGGCCCGCGCAATGCCCACACGCTGCTGCTGCCCGCCGGAGAGCTGGCCGGGACGTCTGTCGGCAAGGTGCTCCATGTGCACCATGGTCAGGGCTTCACGCACCCGCCGAGCCATTTCGCCCTTTTCCGTTCCGGCCATGGCAAGGCCGAAGCCCACGTTGTCCCGCACGGTCATGTGCGGAAAGAGCGCATAATTCTGAAATACCGTGTTAACCTTGCGTTTTTCCGGCGGCACGTCGTTGATGACGGTGTCATTCAGGCGCACTTCGCCCGTGGAGGGTGTTTCGAAGCCGGAAAGAATGCGCAGAATGGTGGTCTTGCCGCAGCCGGACGGGCCCAGCAGGGTCAGAAATTCACCATTGCGGATGGCGAGATCAATGTTGGAAAGGGCGCAGGTGTCGTCGAAATACTTGCAGACGCCACGCAATTCGAAAATGGGGTCCGTGGTTGCCATGGGTGCCATTGATGTTCCGTTGCCCGAGGGCGGGGTTGTGCCGTGAATATGTCATTCTCCGCGCCGCAGGGCGGGCGTGAATGAATACCGCAACCGACCGTCATTGCATGGAGTCGGACCGGTGGAAAGAGGACGGGAAAGGGGAGGCTGGTCAGACTCCGGGCGGTGTGACGGAGAGGGGGGTACTGAACGGTTCACCGGACTGCTCGGCACGGGACATGTCGAACCGACGCACGTGGTGCGCCCGCGGAGGCAGTTTGCGGTGGGTGATGCAACGGGATCGCCAGTTCATCGTCATCAATGGTTCGGCCCTCAATCAAGGTGATGTTACAAGGCTTCTGCCATGATGCCGCGCTGCGTTCAAGTGTTTTGTCCGCCCTCTGTCCTGTTGCATGTCCTGTCGGGGGCGTGTGGGGCTCAGAGCAGGGCGTGAAGGCTCCACAGCGTGATCATGCCCCCCGCGATGGTGAGGAAGATGTTTCTGGTTCTCCAGGCCACGATCATGGCAATCACCCACGCCGCCACTCTGGGGTCGAGCAGGGTTGCCATGCTGGGGCAACTGCCGAAGACCTTGGGCATCACCAGTGCGCTGAGCGCCGAGGCGGGAATGAACGGCAGGATCGTCTTTACCACCCCGGGAACCTCGTATCGCCCGAAAACGAAGAAGAACAGGTAGCGCAGCAGGAAGGTGCCGGCACCGAGCGCCGCGATGAGCAGCCAGAATTGCGTGGTGCCTGTCATCGTCCATTCCTCCGTTTTCCGTATTCCCTGAACAGCATGCCTGCCGTGATGCCGGAGAAGGTGGCGATGAAGAAGCCGGCATTGCCGGGCAGGTCGGCAAACCACAGAGCCGTGATGGCGGAGGTGATGGCTGCCACCCGCAATTCCGGGGTGCCCATGAGCGGTACGACCAGTGCGGAAAAGGTGAGCGGAACCGCAAAATCAAGGGACAGATCCGGGGAGATGCTCCTGCCGAGAAAGACTCCGAGGGCGGCGGCGCACTGGTAGATGACCCACATGAACAGGGCGGCGCCAAGGTAGAACCGTGCGGTGTCCGTCTTCGGCTCTTTCTGCAGCTGCACCATGGTGATGCCATACGCCTGATCCGACAGGCAGTAGGCTCCTGCCAGCCGTTTGGCCCACCCCGCGTCCCGCATGTGCGGAGCCATGCCCGCGCTGTACAGCAGAAAGCGCAGGTTGAGCACGATGGCGGCCGAGAAGATGAGCACCATGTCCGCCCCGTTGCCGATCATCTCGTACGCCACCAGCTGGGCCGCGGCGGCATACATGATGACCGAGGAAAGCAGCGCCTCGGTAGTGGTCATGCCGCAGTTCACGGCGGCCACGCCCGTGACCACGGACATGGGGATAACGCCCATCATGATGGGCAGCATGGCGCGGGCGCCTTTCAGGTAGGGAGAAGTGTTCATGGGCCTCCGGTGCGTTGCCCGCATGGTGGCACGGCAGGGCGCACTTGGCAATGGGCTGGCGTTCAGCGCGTGCCGGCCGGAACCGGCGGCATGCAAAGGCCCCTGCGGCGATGGCATCGCAGCAGGGGCCGTCAGAGCCTTCGGGAGAAAGTCCGCTAGATGGCGGCCTTGCGCCCTTCTTCAATGTACAGGTCGTTCAGCCGGGTAGCCACCGGTCCCGGTTCGCCACCGGCAATGGCCACGCCGTCGATTTCCACCACGGGGCAGACAAAGACGGTGGCGGAGGTGATGAAAGCCTCCTTGGCCTGCTGGGCTTCCTCGATGGTGAACGCGCGTTCCTCGATTTCCATGTTGCGTTCGGCGGCAAGCTTCAGGACGGCGGCGCGGGTGATGCCGTGCAGGATGGAGTTGGACAGGTTGCGGGTGACGATCTTGTCATCCTTGGTGACGATGTAGGCGTTGTTGGAGCTGCCTTCGGTCACGTAGCCGTCTTCCACCAGCCATGCGTCGTCCTTGCCTTCCGCCTTGGCGGCCATCTTGGCCATGGAGGGGGCCAGAAGCTGTACGGTCTTGATGTCGCGGCGGCCCCAGCGGATATCCGGTACGGAGATGACGCGCATGCCCTTCTTGGGATCGGTGAGTGTCTTTGCCTGCGTGAACAGGAAGACGGTGGGAGCGGCGTGCTTGGGGAACACGAAGTCGCGGTCGCCTTCGCTGCCACGGGAGATCTGCAGGTAGATGCCGCCCTGCTCGAGGTTGTTGCGGGTGATCAGCTCACGGTGGATGGCCAGCAGCTCTTCGTCGGTGAAGGGCTTGGCCAGCTTCAGCTCGCCCAGGGAGCGGGTGAGGCGCGCCGCATGACCGGCATAGTCCACCAGCTTGCCGTCAAGGACGGCGGTTACTTCATACACCGCATCGGCAAACAGGAAGCCCCGGTCGAATACGGAAACGGTGGCCTCTTCCTCCGGCATGTACACGCCGTTGAGATATACTGTACGACTCATGTTCGTTTTCCTTCAGTTCTTTCCGTGCGCAGAGTGTGCGCGTCCGGAAGCTTAGCCCCAGAGTGCCGGAACGGACGGATGCACCTGTCCGTTGTCATAGGCAAGAGCGTTGTCGTGGTCCCGCGCCAGCAGCAGGGGGCCGTCAAGGTCCGTTACGGCGGCATCCTGCGCCACCAGTACGGCGGGGGCCATGGCCAGCGAAGAGCCGACCATGCACCCGACCATGATGCCAAAACCGGTTTCCAGGGCCGCCGCCTTCAGCGCAAGCGCTTCGGTCAGGCCGCCCGTTTTGTCCAGCTTGATGTTGATAAGGTCATACTTGCCGGCCAGGGCGGGCAGGGAGTCCCGGTCGTGGCAGGATTCGTCGGCGCATACGGGCAGCACACGCTCCATGTCCAACAGGGCGTCATCCTTGCCTGCGGGGAAGGGCTGTTCCACCATCTCCACGCCCAGCCGAAGGAACACGGGAGCGAGCTCGGCGTACATTGCCGGGGTCCAGCCCTCGTTGGCGTCCACGATGATGCGCGCCTTGGGGGCGCCTTCGCGCACTGCCTCAATGCGGGCGATATCGCCTTCGCCGCCGAGCTTGATCTTCAGCAGGGGGCGTTCCGCATTCAGGGCGGCTTCGTCGCGCATGCTTTCGGGCGTACCCAGCGACAGGGTGTAGGCGGTGGTTTCGGGCTTCGGGGCATCCAGTCCGGCGAGCTGCCAGACCGTCTTGCCGGCCTGCTTGGCCTCCAGGTCCCACAGGGCGCAGTCCACGGCGTTCCGGGCGGCCCCGGCAGGCAGGGCCTGCTGCAGCTCGGCGCGGGTCACGGGCATGGAAAGCGATTCGATCTGGGCGATGACGCTTTCGACCGTTTCGCCGTAGCGGGCGTACGGCACGCATTCGCCCCGTCCGGTCACGCCGTTGTGTTCGATCTCCACGCGGACGACAACCGCTTCCGTGCGGGAGCCGCGGGAGATGGTGAACACCTTGGCGAGAGGAAAGACGTCCCTGACGGCTGTTAGATGCATGCCAGTGCCTCAACAAGGCGACCGGCGCCCTGACGGAAGGGATCCACGGCGGGAATGCCCATGCGTGCTTCCAGATCGGCCAGGTAGGCGAGGGCGTCTGCTTCGCTCATGTGCTGGGTGTTCACGGAAATGCCTGCGACCTTGCAGGCCGGATTTACAACCTGAGCCAGACGCAGGGCCACGTCACGCAGGTCTTCCAGCGAAGGTAGGGTGTAGTCGGGCAGGCCGCGCATGTGCGGGCGGGTGGGTTCGTGGCACAGGATCAGCGCATCGGGCTGTCCGCCATGGACAAGGGCCATGGTTACGCCGGAGTAGGAGGCGTGGAAGAGACTGCCCTGGCCTTCAATGAGATCCCAGTGGTCGGCATCGTTGTTGGGAGTGAGGTATTCCACGGCGCCGGCCATGAAGTCGGCCACAACGGCGTCCAGCGGCACGCCGTTGCCTTCGATGAGGATGCCGCACTGGCCCGTGGCGCGGAAGGTGGCCTTCATGCCGCGCTTTTCCATTTCGCGGTGCATGGCGAGGGCGGTGTACATCTTGCCCACGGAGCAGTCGGTGCCTACGGCGAGGCAACGCTTGCCGGTGCGCTTCTTGCCGTTGGCAACGGGGTACTGCACGGGGGGAACGCGCACGTCGAAGAGACTGCGGCCGGCCTTTTCGGCGGCTTCCACCAGGTCGGGCTCGTCACGGAGCTGGTTATGCAGGCCGCAGGCCACGTCCAGACCGGCTTCCAGCGCTTCGATGAGCACGGTTTTCCAGCCCTGGGAGATGATGCCGCCGCGGTTGACCACGCCTACCACAAGCGTCTTCACGCCTGCAGCCACGGCTTCCTGAATGGTCATGTCCTTGATGCCGAGGTTGGCCTTGCAGCCTTCCATGCGGTACTGGCCGGCGGCAGCTTCGGGACGCCAGTCGATGATGCCCTGAGCCATCTTTGCGGCCAGATTGTCCGGGGCGTCGCCAAGGAAAAGAAGATAAGGGGCCTGTATCATGATGTGTCTCCGTTCTGTATTGGGCGCCGCATGGCGCGGTATTGTGTGTTGTTGCGGTAGCATGCACTCGTGCTCTCTGAGCAAATCGGCAGTTTTTACTGAAAAAGTGAACGTAAATGTAAAAAATGCCGCGAGAGATGGATTTTTGCCTCTTTTTACGAAAATTGGCAATATTCAAAACGATCAAATCGGCAGATCGGTTTTGTGGAGAACTGCAGCGGGTGGTTTTCCCTGTGGGGTGCTGGGGGGCAATGCTTTTGCGGAATTGATGGGAGTGTCGGGTATGGAGTGGCAGGGCAAGGGATGGGGTGGGGTTGGTGTGTGTAACTGTTTGAAAAAACATTTCTTCATGTTTTTCAACGCGTCGGGCGATGCACAAATGTATCGATAGGATTCTGCAAAAAATATCTGTCCAATTGATGGAAACAGGTGTGAATTGCCCGTCTCCCTCGGGAATTGCCCATGTTCAAGTGAATATTTTCTGATTATTTGCGCAGTGCCGGCCGGAAAGGCCGGGCCGGCACCGGCGAGGCGGTATGTCAGATCAGGAGGCGGCGTCTTCCATCGCTTCGGGAGCATCGGTTTGCGTGGCGGAAAAGGTGATCCGCGCCGCGAAGGTGCTGCCCATGTCTTCGGTCCGGAGGTCCCAGCCCATCCGCCGGGCAAGCTGCCGGGCGATCTGCAGGCCCAGCCCGAAGTTCTCGCGCCGGTCGTAGTCCGGCACCGTGGGCTTGTCGTTTTCTATGCTGACCCCCTGTTCGCCGCAGGCCATGGTGATGGTGCCGCGTGTGGTGTGCTGGAAGGCATTGCGGACCAGGTTGCCCAGAATGATGACCGCAACGGGTCTCGCGGCCTGTACGCGAACAGGATTGAGGCGGCTGTCGATCTTGATATCCTTGCCTTCCAGCAGGTAGGTGTTTTCTTCGATCAGGCCCTGCATGAGCGAGTTGAGCGCAAGGGGCTCCGATTCCAGTCGCGTGCCGTCTTCCCGGCAGGCCCAGAGCAGCGTGTTTGTCAGGTGCTGCATCTTGCGCACAGCCTTTTCCATTCGCCCATAGGAGGATTCGAACCTGTTGTGCTCGTGGATGCCCAGACGGTCCATGAGCTCCAGGTTGTTCTTCAGGATGGCGATGGGGGTACGCAGTTCATGGCTGGCATACTGCTGGAACTTCCTTTCCCGTTCCGCTCCGGCATAGAGACGGCGCAGGTTGCCCCTGAACAGGTCCGCCAGATGGTTCAGTTCGGCGTAGGTAAAGTCCGTGGTGTCGTTGTCCAGTCCGTCCATGTCCAGATGCGTGGCCCAGTCGTGCAGGCGCTCCACGGGGCGGGCGATGCGCTTGAGCATGTATACGGACAACAGGACCACGATCAGCGTGGTGCCGATGCCAATGGCCAGGGGAATGTACAGGAAGAAGGTGAAGAAATACTGCCGGGCTTCGGTGGGCTTTTTGTCCTTGTGGAGGTGAAATACGAAGTAGGCCGGCTGCCCGTCCGGGCGGCGTACGGTATACATGTAGTAGAGGAACTGCTTGCGCTCCACCTGGTGGAACTGCCCGCTGATCAGGTCCTGCGGGCTGCACAGGGTGCGTATTTCGTCCGGCAGGGCGTCAAATCCAAGGTAGGCGGTGATGGTGGCGGTTTTCGGAAGCGGAACGTCCGGATTGTTCGCGTATTGTTCGAGGTAGAGCTGCGCCTCTGCCCGAAGCCGGAACTCCGTGTCCATGTGCAGGCCGTGTTTCAGGTAGAACTGCAGCAGCAGGGAGTAGCCCAGTACCAGCACCGTGCACGCGGCGACAACGGAGAGGATGATTGACCGGCGCAGGCTGTGCTTACTCATGGGCTGCCAGCCTCAGGGCGAACCCCACTCCCGGAACGGTCTGGATGAGCGGGGTGGGGAACGGCTTGTCCACCTTCTGTCGCAGGTTGTGCATGTGTACCTTCAGGCTGTTGCTCTCCGGGGATTCCTCCCCCCACACGGCGCGGACCATCTGCTCGCGCACGGCAACGCCGGGGCTGGCCTTGGCCATGTATTCGAGCAGCGCCCATTCCTTGGGAGCCAGGTGCAGCTCCACGCCGCTCCGGCGCGCCATGCGTTGCTCCGTGTCTATTTCCAGATCGCCAATGAGGAACCGGCGCGACTGGCTGCTGCGCCGCTTGGCAAGAGCGCGGATGCGGAAGAGCAGCTCCTGCATGGCGAAGGGCTTGACCAGATAGTCGTCGGTTCCCGCCTCGAAGCCGGCAACCTTGTCGTCAAGGGTGTCCCGTGCCGTGAGCATGAGTACGGGCACATCGGAACCCGCGCGGCGGAGCGCCTCGCAGACGCCGTATCCGTCCAGCCGGGGCAGTTCGATGTCCAGCAGCAGGACATCGTAGGTATTCTCCGTGGCCAGCTGCACCCCGTGCACCCCGTTGGAGGCGTGGTCGCAGATGATGTTTTCGAGTTCGAGATACTCGATCAGCGAGGCCGCCAGATCAAGATCGTCTTCTATGAGCAGTACGTGGACATTCATTGTCGCGTCCTTTTGTTGCAAGCGCATCGTAGCATACACCGGAAGGGCGTGGTGTGTCATGGCCCTGTGAACGGAAGAACGCGGCACGCCCGGAAGCGTGCCGCATGGTCTCTATTGTTCCGTGGTGGCGGGGGACAGCGCTTGTGGGGCCGTCCGTCGTCCGCGCATTCGTTGCACAAGGGAGAGAACCCAGACAAAGAACACGGGGGCGAAGAGGATGCCGAGGAGCGTTGCGCTGAGCATGCCGCCGATGACGCCGGTGCCGATGGCGCGCTGGCTGGCGGCCCCAGCGCCGTTGGCGATGGCCAGCGGGATGACGCCGAGGATGAAGGCCATGGACGTCATGATGATGGGCCGGAACCGCAGGCGCGCGCTTTTGGTTGCCGCTTCCATGAGGCTGAAGCCCTCGTCATGGAACTGCTTGGCCACTTCCACGATGAGGATGGCGTTCTTGGCAGCCAGGCCGATGATGGTGATCAGGCCGACCTTGAAGAAGACGTCGTTGTTCATGCCCGCCACTGTGACGGCGCCCACCGCGCCCAATGCGCCGATGGGCACGATGAGCATGACCGAGAGGGGAATGGACCAGCTTTCATACAGGGCAACGAGCAGCAGGAAGACCACCAGCAGGGCCAGCGCAAAGAGCCTGGGGGCCTGGGCTCCGGCAAACTGCTCCTGATAGGAGAGGCCGGTCCACTCGTAGCCGATGCCCTGCGGCAGGTCCTGCATGATCGTCTCAAGCTCGGTCATGACCGCGCCCGAGCTGTAGCCCGGAGCGGAATCCCCCGTGAGCATGTAGGCGTTGTACCCGTTGTACCGGGCAATCTGGACCGGGCCGGTCTCCCACGACGTACTGATGAGCGAGGTCAGGGGTACCTGGCCGCCGCTGCTGTTGGGGACATACAGGCTTTCCAGGGTTTCCGGGCCCTTCCTGCTTTCCGCGTCGGCCTGGATTACTATGCGCTGCACCCGGCCGGCATTGACGAAGTCCGCAACCATGCTGGAGCCATAGGCGCTGGAGAGCACGGTCTTGATGTCGGAGAAATCCACGCCGAGGGTTTCGGCCTTTTCGCGGTTGACCTCCAGCCGGAACTGCGGGGCGTCCGGGAGGCCTTCCATGCGGGCGTATGCAATGACGGGTGAGGCGTTGGCCTTGGCCAGCACCATGCCCATTGCCTCACTCAGCTTGGCGCGGCCCACATTGCCCCTGTCCTGCAGGCGCAGGGCAAAGCCGCCCGTATGCCCAAGGCCGTCCACCGGAGCCGGGTTCACGGCAAAGATGCGTCCATCGGTGTTCTGCGACAGGACGCGGTTGGCCATGGCCACCTCTTCCTGCGCCGACTGTCCCTCACCGCGCTCCGACCAATCCTTGAACCGGGGGATGCCCATTGCGGCATTCTCGCCCTGACCGGAGAAACTGAAGCCGAGAACGGTAATGGCCCCATCGATGGCCTGACGGGACTTGAAGTAGTCCTCCACATCCTTCACCACGGCAAGGGTGCGTGAATAGGTGGAGCCGGGAGGAAGCTGGATGCTGACGAACATGTTTCCCTGGTCCTCCGTGGGCACGAAGGACTCGGGAAGGCGCAGATAGCCGATGCCGAGCACGGTCAGCAGTCCGACATAGATGAGCATGACCCTGGCGGAGCGGGTGACCAGGCTGCCCGTGATGCGCTCGTAGCGCGAGCCCATGTTGTCGAAGGAGCGGTTGAACCAGCCGAAGAGGCCTGACTGGCTGTCATGGTGTCCCCTGGCGACCGGGCGCAGGATGGTGGCGCACAGCGCGGGAGTCATGGTCAGCGCCAGAAAGCCGGAGATGAGAATGGAGACGGCGACAGAAACGGCGAACTGCCGGTAGATGACTCCGACGGAGCCGCTCATGAAACCGAGGGGAAAGAAGACGGCCGAGAGGACGAGAGTAATACCCACGATGGCCCCGGATATCTGCTGCATGGCCTTGATGGTGGCCTCCCGTGGCGCAAGGCCTTCCGTGGCCATGATGCGTTCCACGTTTTCGACGACCACGATGGCGTCGTCCACAAGGATGCCGATGGCCAGCACCATGCCGAACATGGTCATCATGTTGATGGAGAACCCGAGCGCGGCCATGACCCCGAAGGCCCCCAGCACGCATACCGGCACGACAATGGTGGGGATGACCGTGTAGCGGATGTTCTGCAGAAAGAGGAAGATGACGAGAAAGACCAGCACCACGGCTTCGAGCAGGGTGTGCACCACCTTTTCGATGGCTGCGTCCACGAAGCTGGACGTATCAAGCGGGATGAAGAATTCCACGTCCGGGGGCAGGGAGACGGACAGTTCATCCAGCCGGGCCCGCACCCGTTCCACGGTTTCCAGCGCGTTGGCGCCGGGAGCAAGCTGTACGGCTGCGGCTGCCGTGGCGATGCCGTTGAGGCGGGATTCGGAGCTGTAAGACTCGGGACCGATTTCTATCTTGGCCACATCGGAAAGATGCACGGTGGAGCCGTCCTTGTTGGCGCGCAGCAGGATGTGCCCGAATTCCTCGGGCGTTTCCAGCATGCCGCGTACCTGAAAGGTGGCCATGACCTCCTGATCCGAGGCCACGGGGCGTCCGCCGAAGCTCCCGGCCGGAACCAGAATGTTCTGCGCGGCAATGGCCTGGTTGACGTCCACAATGGACAGACCATAGCTCAGCAGCCGTTGCGGATTGACCCAGACGCGCATGGCGCTTTCCGCTGCAAAGAAGCGCAGGGAGCCGACCCCATCCACACGCCGGACCTCGTTGTTCACGGAACGGGCCATGATGTCTGCGAGCGTCTGCTTGTCCTTCTGTTCGCCCCCTTCCTTGTAGCGCAGGGCGTAGATCATCAGGAAGCCCGAGTTGGCCTGTTCGACTTCCAGCCCCTGGTCGATGACCGACTGGGGCAGGCGGGATTCTGCCTTGCTGAGGCGGTTCTGCACGTCCACCTGTGCAAGGTCCGGGTCCGTGCCGGGCTGGAAGGTTACGGATATGGATGCGGACCCGGTGGAGCTGCTGGTGGATTCGTAGTAGAGCAGTCCCTTGGCCCCGTTGAGCTCTTCCTCAATGAGGCTGACCACGGAGTCGTTGAGCGTGTCTGCGGAGGCGCCCGGATAGGTTGCCGTGATGTTGATCTGCGGGGGAGCCACCTGCGGAAATTTTTCCACGGCCATGCTCGGAATGGCCAGTATGCCGGCCAGCGAGATGAACAGGGCGACCACCCACGCGAAATTCGGTCTGTCGATGAAGAATCTGGACATGTGCGTGTTCCGTTTGGTTATGCTAGAGCGTGCCGTTTGCGTTGGCGTTGCCGGATGCGGAGACCGTCCCGGCTACCGGCGTCTTGGCCGCGACAGGAGCGCCTTCCCGTACCTTGTCCACGCCGTTCACGACGAGCTGTTCACCCGGTACAATGCCCGTCGTTATCTGCCAGTTGCTGCCCTGCATGTCTCCGGTCTGTACGGCACGGGCGTGGGCAATGTTCTGGTCGGACACCACGAAGACATACGGAGAACCATCGACCTTGCGAAGCACGGCCCGCTGCGGCACGAAGATGGCCTGTGCATCTGCGGCAAGGGCAATGCGGATGCGCACGTACATGCCCGGCAGGAGCATGCCGTCCTGGTTGGGGAATTCGCTGCGCAGGGAAATCTGGTCGGTATCCTGGTCCACGGTGATGTCGGAGAACAGGAGCTTGCCGTTGACCGTGTAACGGGGATTTTCCAGCTCAATACTCACCTGTGCGTTCTTTCCGCTCTCCAGCGCATCATTCATGGCGGCCTTGAGCTTGAGATATTCGGAAACCGGTTGGCTGATGTCGGCATAGATCGGGTCCAATTGCTGGATGGTGGCCAGCAGGGTGGCCTCGCCCTCGCCCACCAGCGCGCCTTCGGTAACGGCGGCCCGGCCTATTCTTCCCGAGATGGGGGCGGTGACCGTGGCGTAGTCGAGATTCAGCTGCGCCGTCTTCACGGCCGCCACGGCGGCGTTGCGGGTTGCTTCCGCAGCCTGATAGTTGGTGTACGCCGTGTCATATTCCTGCTGGCTGATCGACTTGGTCTGCACCAGCTTGCTGTACCGGGTGGCAATGGCCTTGAGGTCGGCCATGCTGGCTTCCGCCTTGGCGAGGTCGGCCTTTGCCTGTGCCAGGGCGGCGTTGAACTGGGCGGGATCTATGTGGAACAGGATCTGCCCCTTGGTCACCTGGCTGCCTTCCTCGAAATCGCGGCTGAGGATGATGCCCGCAACACGGGCGCGCACCTCGGCCACACGGCGGGCGGCAATGCGCCCGGGCAGGTCAATGACCTTGTCAAAGCGGACTGCCTGTACGGGGGCAATTTCCACCTGTGCCGGCTGCACGGTGCGGGTCTGGGCCTGAACCGGTTCGTCGCTGCCGCAGCCGCCTGCGGCAAGGGCCATGAGAACTGCAGCCGCCACAGCCAATAATCTGTTTGCATATATCAACATCGTCTCTCTCCTGCATGCCTTGCGGCGCGTTGTATGGTCGGGATCGTTGCCCGAAGTTGCCTGATGACATGATGAATATGGAGGGACGCTACGCCCTGCCGGGGTTAACGGGGGGTTAACCTCGCAGCGGTGGCCGGATTTTCCGGAAAATGTCTCGGGGGTGGGAGAGGACCAAAAAAAAGCTCCCGGCGTATCCTTGCGGATAGCTGCCGGGAGCGATGTTCGCGTTGCTATGTGCGGGGGCTTTGCTACTTGACCTTGATCAGTTCATATTCCCGTGTTCCCAGACCGATCTTTTCGGCATGCTCAAGGCAGGTGCGCCATTCGGATTCCGGGCGGGAGTTGGCGAAGTGGTCGTGGTGATCCACGAAGCCGGGCTTGGCCAGATTCTCGGCCAGCTGGCTGCCGGGAAGCGGCTTGGCCTTCATGCAGGCGTCCACGCAGGCCTGATCCAGCGCCAGCGGGTCAAAGGAGGCGAACATGCCGATGTTGGGGAGGATGGGCACGTCATTTTCCCCGTGACAGTCACAGTTGGGGGAAACATCCACAATGAGCGAGATGTGGAAGTGCGGACGGCCGTCCACAACCGCCTTGGTGTATTCGGCCATCTTGCGGTTCAGCATGCCCACGGCAGCGTCGAAGGCAAAGGCGATCGCATCGAAGTTGCACGCACCGAGGCAGCGGCCGCAGCCTACACAGTTATCGTGGTTGATGATGGTCTTCTTGGTCTCGGGATTGAACGAGAGGGCGTCGTTGGCGCATTCCTTCAGGCAGGCCTTGCAGCCCACGCATTTTGCCTCGTCAATGTTCGGCTTGCCGTTGCTGTGCTGTTCCGTCTTGCCCGCGCGGGAGCCGCAGCCCATGCCGATGTTCTTGATGGCGCCGCCAAAGCCGGTCATTTCGTGGCCCTTGAAGTGGGTCAGGCTGATAAACACGTCCGCGTCCATAACGGCCCGGCCGATCTTGGCTTTTTCCACGTATTCGCCGCCCACGACGGGTACCTCGATGTCGTCCGTACCCTTCAGGCCGTCACCGATGATGATGGGGCAGCCCACGGTCAGCGGGGTAAAGCCGTTCTGCCAGGCGCATTCCATGTGTTCCAGGGCGTTCTTGCGGCTGCCCGGGTACATGGTGTTGCAGTCGGTAAGGAAGGGCTTGCCGCCCAGTTTCTTGACGAGGTCCACGATGGCCCGGGAATAGTTGGGGCGCAGGTAGCTGATGTTGCCGAGTTCGCCGAAATGCAGCTTGATGGCGACGAACCGCCCGTCCATATCTATGCTGCCGATTCCGGCCTTCTTGATCATCTTCTGCAGTTTGGTCGGGAGCCCGTCACCAAAGGCCTTGGTACGAAAATCCGTGAAGTACACCTTGGCTTTTTCCATGCATCTCCACCTTGTTGGGTTGTATGTGTTCATGCGCGTCCGGCGTCGGAAGGGGGGCAGTATCTGCCGAACTCCGGAATACGGTCTGCGGCAGTATACACGCGGAATGCGCATTTCGACAGACATATTCCTCGCAACTTCTTGCCTGATCCTCTGATTCCACTCGGAACGATATTCGTTTCATTGTGCATGGAATGGGTAACCCCGTTATTAAAATGCGGAGGGAGCGCCACTTGACGTGCTGGCTCAGCATGCAATTACTCGGGGTTGCGGCCATATTTTGGCAGATTAGGAAAATTGTTGAGGTGGTCTTGACATTGCTATAAGACCGGTCTAATTAGTGCTTCATGAAACAAAGCGCACGAGAAAAGATTATCACCACCGGGGTGCAAATGGTCGCCCTTGCCGGATACACAGCTACAGGCGTTGACTCGGTGCTTAAGACGGCGGGGGTCCCCAAGGGATCTTTCTATCACCACTTTGGTACGAAAGAGAACTTTGGTATGGAGGTTATTAATCTGTTTGCTGAGGAATATGCCAGCAAGCTTCATTCTTTTTTGGACGACCAGACGTTTCCTCCTCTCAAGCGTATCAGGAACTATTTTGAGCACAGCATTGAGCATCTCGGCGAGGAGAAATTCTCCAAGGGATGCCTTATCGGTAACCTGGGGCAAGAGCTGGCAGGGCAGAACGAGCGCTTTCAGGAGCGACTGGCCGAAGTCTTTTGTGATTGGCTGAACCTCTTTGCGGCATGCTTGCGGGAGGCTCAGCAGGCAGGAGAGCTGAATCAGAAACTGGATGCCGAGGCCGTGGCAAGCTTTCTGCTTTCCGGTTGGGAAGGGGCAATTCTGCGGGCAAAAGTGATGCGTTCTGTTGAGCCTCTGAGACACTTTGTGGACATCATGTATGCAACCGTACTGGTAAGGTAATTTTTTTACCCATCGAACTATAAGACCGGTCTAATTGCGACAAGTCAGAAGACCCGGTGCGCAAACCGATTTGAATGGAGGCGAGATATGAAAACGATTGGCTGGATAGGGTTGGGACAAATGGGCTCGATCATGGCGTCGAACCTGATAAAGGCGGGTCATGCCGTCAATGTGTACAACAGAACCCCTCAAAAGACTGTACCGTTGGTCGAATTGGGTGCCGTGACCATGGCATCTCCGAAGGAAGTCGTAGAACATTCGGATGTTACATTCCTTATGCTGACGAATGCTGAGGCAATCAAAGATGTTTTGAACGCTGAAGAGGGCGTGCTGGCGGGGGTGAGTCTGGGCCGCACAATCATCGACATGAGCACCATTGCCCCCGGTGAGTCTGAGGCTTTCGCGCAACTGGTAGCAGCCAGAGGCGGAAACTATCTGGATGCGCCCGTCTCCGGTTCGACCGGGGCTGCTGCCGTCGCCGGGTTGGTCATTCTCGCCGGAGCCGCAGAACAAGAACTCACTGAATTCATGCCGTTGTTCGGCGTACTCGGGAAAAAGGTCATCCCCTTTGGTTCAATCGGAAAAGGGAGTGCGGCAAAGTTGGTGATAAACCTTTTGCTTGGGATCTCAGGTCAGGCAATCGGCGAGACCATGCTCCTTTCGGAGAAGCTCGGGCTGGATCGAGAATCCGTCATCGAATTGATTTCCAACTCCGGCATGAACACCCCCCTGTTCCAAACCAAAAGGGACATGTTCCGCAGTCAGGAGTTTCCTTCACAGTTCATGCTGGAGCTCATGGCAAAGGACCTTGGCCTGATAACGGACGCGATTAACACAGCCGGGCTGCAACTGCCATTGGCTGGGATCGCGAACGCAACCTTTGCGGCAGCTCGGGACAACGGCAAAGGCAAAATGGATTTGGCCGCTGTCTACCTTGAACTCAAGGAGAAGAACTCCAAAGACGTGTAACCGTCTAGCCGGAGCTTCAGACCACAAACACGCTGTGAGAGCGGCGCATACAAACCTCATAAAAGGATTCACTCATGGAAAGCATCATCTGGCCCGAGGAGTATACTCCCGGCTTTACCGACAACTATTGTTCCAATGAAGTCATCGTCGCAGGGCTGAGCGTTGCCGATGTCTGGACGTTTTTGAACAACACCACCCATTGGCCGACATACTACAACAACGTCGCCGACATCCGCTTTTATGACGGC
>QKEJ01000163.1 GCA_003252375.1 Halodesulfovibrio sp. | reverse complement strand
CTGTGGCTGATAAGGTCGTTCTCGTGCCGAATCTCACGCAACAGACGATCGCAGGTTGCGACGTGCCCCTCACCATGAAGATCACACATACCCCCTCCTCTTCGTTCCTCTTGGTAGACTTACGCATACCATGCCGCACGAGTAGATATACTTCAACACATTATCATTTCTGAACTGCCATGGGCTGTTACACTCTCCGCGAGGGGACCCGTATTCCAAAGCCAAGGAGTGTTTGCCATGGTGAGATATCTCCGCATGCTGGTCGTGGCCGTCTTCCTGTTTTTCCTCACGGCCTGCGCACAGGAACGACACTTTATTGAAAGCCCCCACTACCTGCATCTGAACAGCACCAGCTTCCGGGCCGACCATCCGGAGGTCTTCCGGCCCGAATACCGCCTCATCAACCGCAGGCTCCCCGCCACCCTTGCCGCAACTGGGGCGGAACGGCCGAACACGCTGGTGGGGATGGCCTTTTCCGGTGGCGGCATCCGCTCCAACGCCTTCCAGCTGGGGCTCATGAGCGCTCTGATAGACTCCGATGCATCCGGCTGGGGCGTTCCGAACCATGCCCCATCGGACACCTGCCGCCATGCCTACGCAAACTCCCTGCTCTCACGCGTGGCCTACCTTTCCACGGTGTCCGGCGGCACATGGGCTGCCGCTGCCCTGCGCGCACACAAGTGCCCGGTCTGTCTCTTCGACAACCTTGAGCTGGTGATCCGCACCGAGGGACAATGCGACACCCTTGCCGACGAGGACGTGTCCCGGTGCGAGGAAGCCAAACGTGTCCTGAACAACTCCTATGAAGACGCCGCGCCGTATATTGCGCGCTCCAACCGCGTGACGGATCTCTTCAACATCCATTCGGACTACACGGCCCGCGAGGCGTGGCGGAAACTCCTGCTCGCCAAGCATATCGGCGCGGGCAACGATGTGCCCATGCTGCAGCTTGAAACCGGCACGGACAAGCCTCCCATGGGCCCGTTCCTCATCATCAACACCACTCATGACGCCACCCGCGCCACCGACCCCAAGCACAACTTCCCCTTTGAAATTACCGGCCTGGGCATGGGAACCATTGCGGACAACGGCAATACGCAAGGCTACAGCGTCAGTCCGCTTGTCGACGCGACCGGAGCCTTCGTCACCTATGACCATTCTGCCCCCCTGTGGACCTGCCCCATCAATCTTTCGCACGCCATAGCCATGTCAGGCGATGTGTTCCCCTCCCGCTGGGGCTCCTTCAAATTCAATCTCTTCGAATGGTACCTGCCCTTCCCCACTGCGGGGTCGCGCCGTCTGGAGCGCTCCCCCCGCGAGCTGCGCAACAGCACGGGCGCACTGCTCTGGATGGAGCAACGCGCCGAATACGTTCTGACGGATGGCGGGCAGTCGGAAAACCTCGGAGCGCTCGGGCTGATGGAGCGCGGCGTGGACCTGCTTATCATCTCCGATGCGGGCTATGACCCCACATACACCTTCGGCGACTACGACGCCCTCAAACACCATGCCCGCCACCTGCTGGGCAGAGGCATATTCTTCGCCACCAACGGCACATTCACGGACGACATGGAGGATCACCTCAGGCAGGGCAGGCTGGACATCACGCGTAACGAGCTGCACGACCATGTTCACCACGCCTATGAAAACAGAGAGTTCAAGCCCACCTCCGACGAAGCCTTCTTCCGGCGTGAAGACCTCGCCGAGCACTCCTCCCTGTTCGAGGGCCGCTATTTCCCGCTGACAGACGGTACCCCCTCCGGCGCGCTCAAGCAGGTCTTCTACCTGAAGCCGTCCATGAACATCACTCCCTTCCTGCGGCATCTGGAACGGCATCCGGAGTACCGGGGCGTGTATCAGTACCTCTCCCTGAACAAGACCAGCTTCCCCTACACCAAGACCTTCGCCATATCCTATGACCAGACCCTCATATACGCCTACTACCTGTATGGCCGTTATCTCGGGCAAACCAGCATCGCGCCGATACTGGAGCGACTGATCCCCTCGCAGAACGATGCCCGGGTCGGCGGCCCCTGATGCCGCCGCGCCACAACAGACACAAGAAGGGCCCGGTTCGACGTACGAACCGGGCCCCTGTCTTTTCATGCGTGCCGCGTTCGGCTAGAGCATCTTGTCCATATAGGCAAACGCCAGCGAGCCCACCAACAGCCCGGCCATGGTGTAGTTGAACATGCGGCGGCGAAAGGCGGTTTCAAGGAAACGGCTGATGCGCACCCCGACAAGCGCCCAGAGGCCGATGGTAGGCGAAACCGCAAGAAAGCACAGACCGATGATCAGCACGTCGTGCACAGCCGTGCGCCCATCGGCAAAGGCGGCCACGGCCCCCACGATCATCATCCAGCACTTGGGGTTCACCCACTGAAAGAGCACCGCCTGCAGAAAGGTCATGGGGCGCCCCGCTGCTGCGGCTGCCGGGTCCAACGGCTTGATATTCGCAATCTTCCACGCCAGATAGAGCAGATAGGCCCCGCCCACCCACTCCATTGCGGCATGTACGGCGGGGTATTCCATGAACACCCGCCCAAGCCCCAGGCCAATGGTAAGAATCATGATCTGCACGCCGCACGCGATGCCGAGCATATGCGGCAGCGTCCGGCGGAACCCGAAGTTCGCACCGGAGGCCGTGAGCATGATGTTGTTCGGTCCGGGGGTCGCAGTCATGGACAGGCAGAACAACAGCAGCGGCAGGAGATTTCCGGCCAGTGTAAGACCGTGCGTCACTCCCATAGCAGCCTCCTTTCTGGTTACAATGTGCATCATGCGCCGTTTCTCCTGCGACCAACCGCAGGGCGCAGCGCCAGTGTGCACCGATATAGAATTGACACAATCGAGTCGTCAAAATATCAATTGTCACCATGACAATATCCTCACAGCTCCACACCATCTTCCACTCGAGCCCCACGGAAGGCGGCACGGCCACGCCGCGGTATCTTGCCATTGCGGACGCCATCGAACGGGCCATTCGCGAAGGCGCCCTGCTGCCGGACGCCCCGCTGCCCACCCAGCGGGAGGTTGCGGACATGCTGGGAGTAACCGTAGGCACGGTGACTCGCGGTTATGCCGAGGCCGCACGCCGGGGGCTGGTGCGGGGCGAAACGGGACGCGGCACCTTTGCCCTGTCGCAGAAAAACGGCTTCGCCCATCTGGCGAGAGATCTGTACGGAGAAGATGCCGATACGGCAAAACAGCGGGTGGACCTTGGTCTGAATACCCCCTTCCACTCGCTGGACCCTGATCTGGCAAGTGCGCTCACCACATTGGCAACGCGTGGCGGCCTGCAGCCCCTGCTGCACTACCACCAGCCGCGCGGCCTGCTCCGCCACAGGGAAACCGGCGTACGCTGGGCCGCCCTGCACCGGTACGAGGCCTCCCCGGAGAACGTGCTGGTCTGCTCCGGAGCACAGCACGGCATGGCCGTGACCCTGGCAGCGCTCTTTTCCCCCGGAGACCGCATCGCCGTGGAGAGCCTGACCTATCCACTCATCAAGCCGCTGGCCAAGCGGTTGCGTCTGCAGCTGGTACCCGTGCCCCTTGACGAACAGGGCATGCTGCCCGATGCGCTTGCCGCCGCCTGCCAGCAGGAAACCGTGCGCGGGTTGTACATCATGCCGGGCTGCCAGAATCCCACGCTGGCC
>QKEJ01000036.1 GCA_003252375.1 Halodesulfovibrio sp. | reverse complement strand
CAGAGCAAGGACTGATGCGGGGTGCGCGGTTTTCATTTTTCCGGTCGCATGGTGCATCGCGTATTGTGCGTTATGGAGATGCGAGGGGGCTATGTGCGAAACTGTCGCAATACCAATATGTTAAGCTGAAAGGGGAGAGCGTTGGCAAATGGCACAACTGGATGCTGTTTTCAGAATCGAACCACAAATCGAACCACAAACGCATTTTCAGGCTTTTGGGCATAAAAAAAGAGCCACTTGGCTTGTCGCTAAGTAGCTCAAATGATTTTTAAATGGCGGAGAGGGTGGGATTCGAACCCACGTAGAGGCTATTAACCCCTAACTCGATTTCGAGTCGAGCGCGTTACGGCCGGACTTCGCTACCTCTCCGCATCAGGTCCCGACAGGGTACGCAAACGCGGGCCACTCGTCGAGGGATTTGGTATCTAAGATATTTTGCAGTGGTGTGCAAGGGGAAAATGGTGCTATACAGGGCCCATATCCATGTGCAGGGGCGGTATAGCATGCCGCAGCGCGGCTTCACGGGTATTCTGCGCACATTGTTATACATTCCCCCTTGCCTACCATGCGAGCGGTCTTATACTTGTTTCCGGGTATATACCCGTGTGGGGTATATGTCGATCAAAGCACACAAGCCTCCCGCTGGGAGCATCAGGAGATACGCATATGGCAACCGTTACCAAAATCACGCCTGCAGAAGCCAGAACCATGGTGGAGCAGGGCTCGGGATTGCTTGTGGATGTCCGCAGCGTCGGGGAAGTGCTGGAATCGCAGATTCCGGCATCCGTCTTTCTGCCCTTTGACCTGGTCAGCAGGGAACGGGTAGAGGGGCTGGGCGGTGCAGGCAAGACCCCCATCATGGTCTGTCGTTCCGGCAGGCGGGCGGAAGAGGCGGCGCAGGCGCTTGCGCAGCAGGTGGATGAAGTGGCCGTGCTGGATGGCGGCATCGTGCGGTGGGAAGAAGACGGCCTGCCCCTTTCCCGCGGCAGAAAAGCCATGCCGCTGGATCGGCAGGTTCTGGTGGCGGCAGGCTCCCTGATCCTGCTCTTCACCCTGCTGGGCCTGCTGGTTTCGCCGTGGTTCCTTGCCGGTTCGCTCTTCGTACCGTGCGGGATGATCTTTGCGGGGATAACCGGTACCTGCGGCATGGCCCGCGTTCTCATCATGATGCCGTGGAACAAGGCCCCGCTCTGTGGCGGGACCTGCAAGCGGCGGTAGTCCGCGCCCGCATGGGCTGCAGCCGGTTCAGCGGATAAGCTGCAGCACCTTGTCCGTCTGCTCCCAGAATGTCCGGTACCGTTCCTCGGCCTCTTCCTGCGCTTTTCGGCGCGCCTGATCCAGTTGTTCCTGGTGCGCCACGAGGATATCGAAGAGGTCGGGGTCCAGGTGCAGTTCTTCCGTCATCCGGCTCATGATCTTCAGGGCATGCTCCATATCCATGGCCCCGCGGTAGGGGCGTTCCTCGGTCAGCGCCGTGAACACATCACTCATGGCCACGATGCGGGCGGGCAGATCGTACTCCTCCGGAACGGGGCGGTAGGGGTAGCCCTCGCCGTTGATCTTTTCCTGATGCATGGAGGCGATGCGGGCCACTTCCTTCAGGCCTTTGGTGTGGCTGAGGATGGTGCGGGTGTAGAACGGATGGGATTCCATGATGGCGCGTTCGTTTTCATCCAGCGGCCCGACCTTGTCGATAATCTCGTTGGGAACAATCAGCTTGCCAAGGTCGTGCAGCTTTCCGGCCAGCATCAGTTGCAGGGTGTCCCTGTATCCGGCCAGCGTGCCCATCTCCACGGCTGTTGCGGCTACGCCCGAGGAATGGGTGGAGGTAAAGCGCGACTTGTAATCAATGGCCAGCGTCAGCAGATCCACCATTTCGAATAATTGCTGTGTGTCCAGAGGGCCCGCTGTCGTCGGCAGGCGTCGGGTGCTGTATTCGTGGTGCACGCCCTGCAACCAGAAGGAATCGCGGGCGGAAGCCTGATCAAAGGCCCGTACCACCTCCGGCGCGAACAGGGTTCCCTCTTCCTCATGAATGGCCGCGGTAATCCGGTCCTTGATTTCCAGAACATTGTACTTGGTGCTGATGAGGATATCGACCCGGTCCGCCAGGTGGATGATGTAGGCGTCCATGGGGATGGGGCGGCCCTTTGTGTCCTTGCCCTGCGTGGCATCCCAGCGGGCATGGTGGTGCAGTACCGTGCGGGCGATGTCCCGGAACAGGCTGCACTGCGAAAGCAGGATGAAGCCCACGGCGCAATGCTTTTCCGGTGCGACCACGTCAAAGGAGTGCAGGTCCTCCTTTTCGTTGATGGAGAGGGCGAAACAGCCTATGTCATGCAGTTCCGCCGTCAGCATCAGCTGTTCCAGCTCGGTCTGTGCATACCCCATGGCCTCGGCGATCAGCGAGGAAAAGACGGCGACGCGCTTGCCGTGGCCGGCCACAACAGGAGCCACAAGATCCTGTGTAGCGGCAAGGGTCTGGATGAGTTCGGCACGGTCTATCTGGATTTCCATGTGTGTCCCCTCCCAAATACGACGTGCAACCTCTTGGAATGGTTGTGTATGCAATCATACGCTTGCGGGGGGACGAGACAATGATAGTTTGTTGCAAAAAAGGCCCCGCAGGAGTGCGGGGCCTTGTGCAGGTCAGTTCTTCTGTTCCATGCGGCGTCGCCTGAAGAAGGCTGAAAGCTGCTCGGCGCATTCGTCGCGCAGGATGCCCCCCGTGTGCCAGATGGCATGGTTGTGGAACGGCAGCTCCAGCGCCTGCATGGCGGAGTCCACCACGCCGGTTCTGGGGTCTGCGGTGCCGTAGACAATGCCGCGGACGCGGGCGTGCACCAGCGCTCCGGTGCACATGAGGCAGGGTTCCAGCGTCACCACCAGCACGGCGTCTTCTATCCGGTAGTTCTGCAGAGTGGTGGCCGCCTGTCGCAGCGCCAGCACCTCGGCATGGGCCGTGGGGTCGTTGTCCGTGATGGTGCGGTTGTGGGCGCGCGCAAGTATGGTGCCGTCCGGTGCCACGAGCAGGGCGCCCACGGGTACCTCGCCAAGGGCTTCCGCCGCTGCCGCATCCTCCATGGCAAGGCGCATGAGCTCTTCCCATGAATTCCATTGGTCCGGCAGGGCCGTGAGTTCCTTGTACCGGTGTTCCAGTTCGCGACGGGTGGTCATGTATTAGACGATAACGTGCTTTTTGATGTGGTTGACCACCTCTTCCGGGGTATCCAGAACGGTGATCAGGTCCAGTTCCGATTCGCGGATGTAGCCGCCCTTGACCATCTGGTCGCGGGTCCAGTCGAGCAGCCCGTTCCAGAATTCGCTCTTGTAGAGGATGATGGGGAAGGGCTTGATGCGGTTGGTCTGGGTCAGCACGAAGGCTTCCGTCAGTTCGTCCAGGGTGCCGAATCCGCCGGGCATGACCACGTAGGCCATGGCGTACTTGATGAACATGAGCTTGCGCACGAAGAAGTAGCGGAAGTTGCACCGCACGTTCATGTAGTTGTTGGAGTGCTGCTCCATGGGCAGGTGGATGTGCAGGCCCACGGAGGTGCCGTTGACCGATGCGGCCCCCTTGTTTCCGGCTTCCATGATGCCGGGACCGCCGCCGGTGATGACGCCGTATCCGGCTTCCACCAGCAGGCGCGCAATGTCTTCGGTTTCCTTGTACAGGGGGGCGTCGGGGGCCACCCGGGCCGAACCGAAGATGGAGACGCACTGCTCCAGTTCGCTCAGGGTTTCAAAGCCGTCCACGAGTTCGGACATGATCTTGAAGAGGCGCCATGATTCCTTGATGGAGAGGCTGTCGATGACGTACTGCTTGGATGAGGGCATGCTATCTCCTGCGGGGAGCGTCTCCCCGGATGTTGTCGTGAAATTCTACGAAAAAATCGTATGCTTATGGAGTATATGTTTTTCCCGTCACGCGCGCAACGGGTGGAAATTGCTTGCGCTTGGCTGTTTCTGCGGCCATAGTGAACCTCATTTGAAATGGGTATAACCATATTCCGACACTGCAAGAGAGACATGCATGAAGATACAATTCCTTGGAGCCGCTCAGACCGTGACCGGCTCTTGTTATATGATTCAGGTCGGGGAAACGCGTTTTGCCGTTGATTGCGGCATGCACCAGGGCAACCGCGAAATCGAAAAGCGGAATACCGAAACCGACATCTACGAACCTGAACGGATAGATTTCTTTCTCGTTACCCATGCCCACATAGACCATACCGGCCTCTTGCCGCGCATGGCCCGCCTCGGGTTCAGGGGCAAGGTGTATTGCACCGAGCCGACCCGCGATCTGCTTGAGATCATGCTGCAGGACAGCGCTCACATTCAGGAGATGGAAGCCGAGTGGGCCACCAAGAAGCAGAGCCGCAAGGGCAAGAAGCCCGTGGAACCCCTGTACACGCAGGATGACGCTGCGCGGGTTTCCCGCCTTTTCCAGTCCGTGGAGTACAACCAGACCTTCGAGCCCTGCGAAGGGGTGCGTGTGACCTACCGTGACGCCGGCCATATTCTCGGTTCCGCCTTCCTCGAACTGCAGGTCGGCGAAAACGGCGATACCACGCGGCTGGTCTTTTCCGGCGACCTCGGGCGTCCCAACCAGCTCATGGTGAACGACCCGGACGAGCCGAGTCTGGCGACCGACTATCTCTTCCTGGAGTCCACCTACGGCGACCGTAACCACAAGGACGAATCCTCCAGCCGTGTGGAAATGGCCGAAGCCATTGCCTACAGCTATGCGCACGGGGAAAAGGTCATCATTCCCGCCTTTGCCGTGGAGCGTACGCAGGAGGTTCTCTACTCGCTCTATCTGCTCGACAAGGAAGGCAAGCTGCCCAAGGACATGCCCGTCTATCTGGACAGCCCGCTGGCCATCCGGGCAACGGAAATTTTCCGCAAGCATCCGAAATACATGGATGATGAACTGCGCAAGATCATTGAATCCGGGGAGGATCCCCTTGACCTGCCCAACCTGCGCTTCACCCTGAAGACGCACGAGTCCACGGCCCTGAACACCATGGAAGGCCCGGCCATCATCATCTCCGCAAGCGGCATGTGCAACGCGGGCCGTGTGAAGCACCACCTGCGGCACAATATCTGGAAGGAAGGCGCCTCCATCGTGTTTGTAGGCTATCAGGGGCAGGGTACCCCCGGGCGCAAGATCGTGGATGGGGCCAAGACCATCCGCCTGTTCGGCGAGGATATCGCCGTCAGCGCCAAGGTGTTCACCATTGGCGGATTCTCCGGCCATGCGGGGCAGAGCCAGATTCTGGATTGGGTAAAGTCCTTTGCCCGGCCAGAGATGGAAGTCTTTCTCGTACACGGGGAAGACGGGGCGCAGGTCACCCTTGCCGGACTGCTCAAGGAACAGTTTGATGTCGCCGTGCACATTCCCGAATACCTCGAAGAGATAACCCTCAAGCCCGGCAAGGCTGTGGAAACCGTTGTGGACGTGCAGCGTGCCCAGCCTCGCGTGGACTGGATGTTCCTTATCGGTGAAACCGAGTCCAAGATGGCGCAGCTGCGCAGCCGCCTCGAAAAGGTGCAGGATAAGGACTGGGTGGAACAGGTGGAAATCCGCGACAGGCTTGTGGAACTGAACAGTGAAATCCTGAGCTTTCTGTCTCAGATATAGCGGGCGGGAAGAATCATGCGCATCATTTCCGGTGAATACGGGGGACGATCCCTCAAGACGACGGAAGCCCCGGGGTACAGGCCCGCCACCTCCAAGGTGCGGCAGGCCGTGTTTTCCATGCTGGAGGCCAGGGGCATCTACTGGCCCGATGTCCGCGTCCTTGACCTGTTTGCAGGGAGCGGCGCTCTGACCTTCGAGGCGCTCAGCCGCGGGGCGGAAGAGGGCTGGTTTGTGGAGATGAACAAGAAGGCCGCCGCCCTGATCGCGGAAAACGCCCGGAAGCTGGGCGTGGATCAGTCCCGGTACCGGGTGTTTGCGGAAGACATGAAGAACGTGGTGAACAAGCGGCCCTCGGAGCCGTTTGACCTCATCTTCATCGATCCCCCGTACGGGTTCAATTTTCTTACCCCTGCACTGACGGCCGTATTGCGGTTTGGCTGGCTTGCGGAAGGCGGTTTCGTGTGCGCGGAAGTGGAATCGAAGCTGCCCCTGCCGCCGGAAGCCGAGCATCCGGATCTGGAACTCATCGCCAACAGGGCCTACGGCCAAACAAGGATACTGTTATGGAGCGCAACGGAGAACGCATAGCCGTCTATCCGGGTACCTTCGATCCGCTTACCAACGGGCACGTCAGTCTCATCAAGCGCGGTCGGCGCATTTTCGACAAGGTTATCGTGGCTGTTGCCAATGATACTCCCAAGTCGCCCCTGTTTTCCATCACGGAGCGGGTGGCCATGGCCGAGGATGTCTTCAAGGACGAGGATAACATCATTGTCGAACCCTTTTCCGGACTTCTCGTGGACTACGTGGAACGCCGGGGCGCCTGCGTTATCCTGCGCGGGCTCAGGGCTGTTTCCGACTTCGAGTACGAATTCCAGTTGGCGCTGATGAACCGCAAGCTCAAGCGGCACATTCAGACCGTCTTCCTGATGACCGATTATCAGTGGCTGTACATCAGCTCCACCATCGTCAAGGCCGCAGCCAAGCTGGGCGGGGACATCAAGGGCCTCGTTCCGGACAACGTCTACCGCCGGCTGCGGGAGAAATACGGGTATCCCTACCCGCTCAACATGTAGGGTTCCGGATCCATCATGTCTCGAATACCTCTCGTCTGTCTTGTCGGTCCCACGGGGGCCGGCAAGACTGCCGCGTCCCTGCACCTTGCGGAGCGTTTCTCCGGCAGTGTGGTCAACCTTGATTCCCGTCAGGTCTATCGCGATTTCCCCATCATCACGGCCCAGCCGTCCACGCAGGAGCAGCAGTGCTGCCCGCATTACGGCTATGGGTTCCTGCCCACGGAGGCCAAGATTTCCGCAGGCCGGTTTATGGACATGGCCGGAGACGCCGTGGCCGACAGCCGCGGCAAGGGCAGGCTGCCCATGCTTGTCGGGGGCACCGGTCTGTACCTCAAGGCCATGCTGGACGGGCTGGCGGAAATTCCGCAGGTCGATCCGGACATCATGCGGCGGTTCGAAACGGAATGCGATGCCGTGGGACCGGAAGCGTTGCACACGCGGCTGACCGGAATCGACCCGGTGTATGCGGCCCGCATCCACGCCAATGATCGTCAGCGCATCTGCCGCGCGCTCGAGGTGTTTGAGGGAACGGGCAAGACCTTCAGCTGGTGGCATGCACAACCGGTTCCGCCGTCGCCCTATGTGGGGCTGCGGCTGGGCATTCGGACCACCCTTGATGTTCTGACTCCCCAGCTGGGCAGGCGTATTGATATCATGCTCGAAATGGGCGCACTGGATGAGGCCCGTGCGGCGCGCACCCGGTGTGATGATCCTGCGGCTCCGGGCTGGTCGGGAATCGGCTGCGCCGAGGTCTACCGCCATCTTGTAGGTGAACTCAGCATGGATGAGTGCCGCGCCCTGTGGCTCAAGAATACCCGGGCCTATGCCAAGCGTCAGCTGACGTGGTTCCGCCGTGATGAGGGTATCCACTGGGTGGACGCGCTGGACTTCGGGACCATGGATGCACTTGTGGAATCGTTTCTGCGTGCAGCAGGGAACGAGGAGGCGGCAAGCCTCCCCTGAAGGGGTGCCGCACCGGCGGCATGACACATCAGGAGGTATGATGCGGCGACCATCTGCAGGGCAAACCGCCTGCCGGGTACGGCATGCCATCTTCGGGCGTCCGTATGGGGCCCTGTCGTGGTGCGTGGTGCTGGCGCATGCGTTGCTGGCGCTGCACTGCCTGACGGCCGGGACAGCTCTCGGCGCTTCTCCTCTTTCCTTTAATGCGGCTCCGCTCAGGGCGCACGCCATGCAACTGCTGGCCGACGGTCGCCTTTTCGAGTGCGCCGACACCTGGAATACCATCCATGCCTTTGCCACGCGTCCTGCGGACAAGGCTGAAGCCCTTGTGCGCATGGGGGACGTGTACGCCATGTTTCTGGATCTGCCGGAGCAGGCCCTGGCCGTGTATGGCAATGCCATGCGTCTCTATCCCGGTCGTCCGGAATTGGAAAACGCCTACTTCAATGCGGGCATGCTTCGATACGAGGCGGGCCAGCCACGTATGGCCCTGGCCGGCTTTCAGGCCTATCTGGCCTTGTTTCCTTCGGGCAGCAGACGGGACACGGCCGAATACATGCGTGACCGGCTTTCCGGGGAGCTTGCCTCCGGCCATGCCGTTCCGCCTGCCGATTCCCGTCCCCCTCAATCCCCGTTGGGAAACGAGCCCATGGTGCGGGTGTCCGTGGCCGAGGTTGGCTCGTTTTCCTTTTCACTCTCCGGCACCGTCTCCATACCGGGCTACGGCCGGCTGGAGACAGGGAATCACGTCTGCACCGTCGCGGGGACATCCCTTGTGCTGGATGGCAGGGCGTGCGGCGGGCAGCTGACGATTTCCCTTGCCGATGGGCAGCGCATGCAGATTGGAGCCATGACGCTTGCGGGTGATCTGCTCTTGCGGTGCAACGAGGGTAAGGTGCTGGTGGTAAACCGGCTCGGCATGGAAACCTACCTGCAAGGCGTGGTGCCGGGGGAAATGTCGCCTTCGTTCAGCATGGCCGCTCTGCAGGCGCAGGCCGTTGCAGCGCGCTCCTATGCCCTGTATCTGCTCCGCAAGTCGGAGGGCAGGCTCTATGACGTGACCGCCACGACGGCGTCTCAGGTTTACGGCGGTGCAGGTGTGGGGAACGCGCGGACCCGCGCCGCCGTTGCCCGGACACGAGGGCGTGTGCTTACCTATGGCGGCCGCGTGGTGCTGGCCTATTTCCATGCCCATAGCGGGGGCATGCTTGAGGATGACAGCCGGGTATGGACTTCGGACATGCCCTATTATCAGGTTCGGGACGACAGGGTTTCAAATGCCGTCCATGCCATGCGTTGGCAGTGGGCGGTGAGCGGTGACACTATTGCCGGGGCGCTGCGCCGGAACGGATTCGATGTCGCAAGCATACGTGATGTGCGGCAGGGAGACCTTTCGGAATCGGGGCGGCTTGCAACCGTTGTTGTGGAAACGCCTGAGCGCAGCATTGTTTTGAAGGCCAATACCTTTCGCCTCATGCTCGGGCCCACCCGTCTGAAGTCCACCCTGTGCCGTGTGACACGACAGGGGGGCGAGTTCGTATTTTCCGGAGCCGGGTACGGACACGGGGTGGGCATGAGCCAGTGGGGGGCGGAAGGCATGGGCAGGGCCGGTGCGGGGATCGAGGCTATCCTTGCGCAATATTATCCTGGAACGTCATTGATGACGCTATACTGAAGATTGGATGGTTGTTGTGATGCATAGATGTGTGTTTCGAGTTCTGCTGTTTGCCGGGCTGATAATGGTGCCGGCGCTGAGCGCCTGTACCGCTTCCGAGGCCGTGCGCGCCGGGCGACTCATTGCTGCGGGAGATGCCCAGGGAGCAGGGCAGTGGGCTGCGGAAAAGGGCGTACGGTATGCCGCCAACCCCAAGCAGCTGGAGGCGGACCTGAAGCACTTTGCCCAGCAGCTGGAGAGTTTTCGCAAGGCGGTCGGCGGGGTCTGGGGCGAGAAGGAAGTTAAGGAGCCCGAGCCGAAAACGTATGTAAAGTACACCCAGAACTACAAGAGCAGGGCGCAGGTGGACTTCGACAAGGGCGTCATTACCGTGGAGACACTGGATGAAAAGGAGCCCCTGCAGAGCCTCAAAAACGCCATCGTCACGACCCTGCTCACGCCGTATGATCCCCGGGGGCTGGATCTGTGGAGTTCCGGCGAGGTGAAGCTGGGGGAAAAGCCTTTTCTGTTGGGGGAGGTGCGGGATTATGACGGGCAGACGCTGCGCTACCAATGGCGTACCGAGCGGTTTGCCGACATGCTCATCAAGCGGCAGCGCACCGTGCGGCAGATTCAGGTGAAAGGACGCAATGTCATCGTGCACACTGTGCAGATCCCCATGGTGGCGGACCACGGGCATGTCCGTGCGCTGAAGTTCAAGGTGCATGTGGACAGGTTCTCGCGCAAATACAACATCAGCCCCAACCTCGTGTTTGCCGTCATCAAGACCGAGAGTGATTTCAACCCCTGGGCCGTGAGCAGCGTTCCGGCCTACGGATTGATGCAGGTGGTGCCCAAGACGGCGGGGGCCGACGTGTATCACATGATCAACAAGACAAAGGGATACCCCACGGCGGATCTGCTGTACGTGCCCGAAAGCAATATCCAGTACGGCACCGCCTATCTGCACATGCTGGATTCGATCTATCTTGTCGGCATACGCAACCCCGTGTCCCGCGAGTATTGCACCATTGCCGCGTACAACGGAGGGGCGGGGAACGTGCTGCGTACCTTCAATGCGGACCGTACGCTGGCGGTCGCCCGCATCAACGGCATGACGCCGCAGGCCGTGTATGACAGGCTGACACGCTATCTGCCGTACCAGGAGACCCGGCGCTATCTGAACAAGGTGGTCACTGCCCGCAAGGAGTTTGTGGGCATGCAGTAATTATTCGTACCGTACTCTTGTGTATCTCGGTATGGTGGTTTATGGATGCGATTCCCCATGTCGGTGTTCCGGCCGGGGGCAACAAGGAAAATGGCCGCGTGTTGCGGCAGAAATTATCAACCTCTGGAGTTGTTATGAGAAGATTGGCGCTGTCGTTCGTCATGGTGCTTGCTGTCATGTTCGCTGTTTCCGGCTGTAACGGCACGGAGCAGGCCGGGCCCAAGGTGGCCGTGGTTGATGCGGGCAAGGTCTTTCAGGAATCCGCTCCCGGCAAGGCTGGCGTAGCGCATCTGGAAAAGGCCAGCGCGGCTGCCCAGGAGGAATTCAAGGCCATGCAGGCTGCGACCGAAAAGGACAAGAGCCAGGAATCCATGATGAAGATGCAGCGTTCGCTTGGCGAGATCCAGCAGCGCATGAACGCCGAACAGCAGATGGTCATCGGCAAGCTGAACGATGCCTTCCGCAAGGTACTGGACGACTACCGTACCGCGAAGAAGCTGGATGTCATTCTTGCTTCCGAACAGGCCATGTCCTTTGCCGACAGCGCTGACATTACCAAGGACATCATTGCCGCCATGGACAAGGTGACCGTGAACTACGAAGAGGAAAAGGCCGCCGAACCCGAAAAGGTTGAGGCTCCTGCCGCTTCCGAGGAAAAGCCCGCCGAGGCTGCTGCAGCTCCGGCTGACGGAAAGAAGGAATAGCCTTCGCGTCCAGAGACGTTATGGGCCCGCCTCTCCGGAGGCGGGCCTTTTTTGTTGTGCGGCTTTTGGGTGTCGGGTGGGGTTGCTCCCGTCTTTTGTCTTGAAGCCTGCACACACCTGCGCTACATTCCCCGGCTTGTAGGGGACACCCGAAAATGAAAGCTATCGAAAATGATCATGGTGATCCTTTTCTTTGTTTCGTTTTTTTCATACTATACGCTTGATTCGTTTGTGAGACCGGAAACCGCATTCACGCTGGAGGATTGTTTGATGGAAGCCCCGGAAAAGAACCTTGCCCTCGATCTCGTCCGAGTAACTGAAGCTGCTGCTTTGGCATCTGCCCGTTGGCTCGGCAAGGGGAACAATGATGCTGGCGACGGCGCTGCCGTTGATGCCATGCGCCTTTCCTTCAATTCGCTGAATATCAAGGGAACCATCATCATCGGCGAGGGCGAGAAAGATAACGCCCCCATGCTGTTCAACGGCGAGAAGGTCGGTTCCGGATCCGGTCTTGCCGTGGACGTGGCCGTTGACCCGGTCGAAGGCACCAAGCTGCTGGCCTACGGTCGTCCCAATGCCATCTCCGTTGTGGGAACGGCTCCGGCAGGAACCATGTACAATCCTGGTCCCAGCTTCTACATGCAGAAACTGGTTGTGCCCCCGGCAGCACGCAACGCCGTCGATATTGACGCTCCGGTCAAGGAAAACCTCAGAAACATTGCCAAGGCGCTGGGCAAGGACGTGGATGACCTGGTGGTCTTCGTGCTGGACAAGCCCCGTCACGAAAAGCTGATCATGCAGATCCGCGAGGCCGGTGCCCGCATTCAGCTGCATACCGACGGCGACGTGGCCGGTGCGCTGATGGCCGTTGATCCGCGTTCCGAAGTGGATGTGATGATCGGCACGGGCGGCACCCCCGAGGGCGTGCTCGCAGCCTGCGCCATCAAGGGGATTGGCGGCCAGATGTTCGCGCGTCTTGACCCGCAGTCGTATGTGGAAAAGGAAGCCATCCAGGAAGCCGGTATCGACCTGCGCGAAATTCACACCGTGGACACGCTGATCCGCAGCGACGACGTGTTCTTTGCCGCAACCGGCATCTCGGGCGGCACGTTCCTGCGCGGCGTGCAGTACACCGGTGACGGTGCCGTGACCCACTCCATGGTTATCCGTGGCAAGACCGGTTCCATCCGTTACATGGAAGCCATCCACAACTGGAACCGGCTCATGAAGATCAGTGCGGTCAAGTACGACTAGTCGTATCGTTCGCCGCACCGTGTTTCGTTTTTTGGGCCGGCCCCTGTGAGGGGCCGGCTTTTTTATGCAAAAGACATTGCCTGTTGAAGGGCGGAACGGGTATATTGAACGATAGCCCCATGATCCATAGCCGAGGAGACGCCATGACTGTTCGTATTCATTCCCTGTTTGCAACCCTGCTGGTGGGAGCCATGCTGTGTGTGGTGGTCCCGGTTGCGGCGCAGGCCGCTTCCTTTCATGACCAGCCCCCCATGACCAATGTTGAGATCGAGCGGTTTTGTGCCGACTTTCCCGCCTTCAAGCAGTTCATGTACGAGAACCGGGTGACCGGGAAATCGGCTCATCCCGTGGTGGACAAGGATGGAAATCCTTCTTTCCGGTGGGATGAAAAGGTGCTTCCCTGGTTCGAAGGACGGGACTGGACTCCCGAGCGGTTCTTCTACGTCATGACGCACTGTTCTGCGGCCATGTCCATGGTGCGCATGGGGGATAAGGTGACCGGTGCCAACCGGCCCAAGGATATGCCCCTTATTGGCGCATATGAACTGAATCTTGTGCGTCAGTATGAAGGACAGCTGCTTGAGGCGCTTTCCGCTGGAGTGAAGAAGACCCTGGGCCGGTACTGAATTCCGGCCCGGATTATCGTGTGTGCATGACATGCCCCGCAGTTTGCTGCGGGGCATGTTTTTTTAGCCACGGATGGGGATATAACAGAAGAACCCCCACCGGATGTCCGGCGGGGGTTAAAATGGCGGGGCTGGAAGGATTCGAACCTCCGACCAACTGGTTCGTAGCCAGGTACTCTATCCAACTGAGCTACAGCCCCGCTTGTGTTGATGCGTTTCCGCGTCAACGAGGAAAGGTATATAAGGGGCGTCCCCCAAACTGTCAAACACTTTTTCCAGAAAGAATCATATTTGTATCACATGTATATCTGATACTCCGTCAGGCAGCTGGGGCGGGGTGCGCCGCATCCGCTGAAGTCTACACGGCAGCTGGCGGTTCCGTAGGTATGCTGAAGGATGGGACGTTCCTTCTGGGGGGCAGAGTGCGCTTTCCGGCAACGCGTGGGGACCGCAGGCGGCTTGCAACCGACGGGCATTGCCAGTACACCACCTGTGGCTGTCCAGGGGCGGTGCACTTCTTTGGAAAAGGGCTCCGCGCTTCGGGTATGA
>QKEJ01000157.1 GCA_003252375.1 Halodesulfovibrio sp. | reverse complement strand
TCGTGGCAATCGGCGGACTCGATGTCCTGGCGCAGCAGTATGCCCTGCGGGCCTACCGCCTGACCCAGCATGAATTTCTTCTGCTGAAACTCAGTTCCCTGCGCCAGCAGCTGGAAAACGAACTGACGGCCAACCTGCAGCTTCTGCAGGGGACTGCCAACTTCATTGCCGTGACGGAAGAACTGACCGAAGAGGAGTTCAACGAATACGCCCGGCTCACGCTCACCCATGGCCGGCTGCTCAAGAATCTCACGGCAGCGCCCGACTTCATCATGAAGTACGTCTATCCTCTGGAAGGCAATGAGGCCATTCTCAACGTGGACTACCGGACCATCCCCACCCAGTGGCCCAAGGTCCAACAGGCACACGAGACGGGCAAGATGGTCATTGCCGGGCCGCTGCGCCTTCTGCAGGGCGGAACCGGCCTTATCGGCAGAGCCCCGGTAAACTCGCTGCGCAACGGAACCTCGACCTTCTGGGGCATCGTCTCCGCCGTTATCGACATGGACGCCCTGTTCACGATGGTGGGGGAGGATCCCACCATCAAGATCGCCCTGCGTGGTGCAGATAGCCTGCGGGACAAGGGCGCCGTGTTCCTGGGTGACGAAACCCTGTTCACCGACGCCGCACTGGCCATCGTCATGCCCGTGCATTTTCCTTCGGGCCGCTGGCTTCTTGCCGGGCTCCCGGCAGGCGGATGGGCGACGCAGCACCCGCAAAGCCCTCTCATCCATGTCTTCGCCATCCTGCTGGGGGCCACCCTGATCCTCAGCACCGCCCGCCACCTGCGTCGCAATGCCGAGGTAACCCGGGCGCAGGCCCTTCTGAGTGAGGCACAGGCCGTGGCCCATCTGGGTAACTGGGATCACAACCCGCAAACCGATGAACTCTGGTGGTCCGACGAAGTCTACGCCATCTTCGGTGTGGACAAGCACGAGTTTACGCCCTCCCTGCAGGAATTCCTGCAGCGCGTGCACCCCGAAGACCGGGAATTTGTCACCGACGCATACACCAGCGCCGTGGAACAGGGGCGTCCCTATGCCTTTGACCACCGCATCGTCAGGGCAGACGGAGCCGTCCGCCACATCAAGGGCACCGGGGAGACCAAGAGGAATGCTGCTGGCACGCCCATCCGCTCCTTTGGCACGGTGCAGGACATCACGGACCAGAAGCTCGTGGAGGAAGCGCTGCAGGCGGAACAAGGCAAGCTGCGCGCCATGGCCGAGGCCTCATACGACGCCTTCATCATGATTGACGCCAAGGATACCATCCACTTCTGGAGCCCGGCAGCCGTGCAGCTGTTCGGATGGACGGAGGATGAGGCCGTCGGCAGCAAGATGCACGCCCTCATCACACCGCCGGAGTATCACGCCCCGGCACACGAGGGGCTGCAGCATTTCGCCCACACCGGCAAGGGACCGGTCATAAACTCCGTCTCCGAATTCATGGCCGTGCGCAAGGATGGAACGCTCTTCCCTGTGGAACGATCCGTCAGTGCGTTCAGGCGCGGCAACGAGTTCTTTGCCGTGGGGCAGCTGCGCGACATCACCGAACGCAAGGCCGCCGAAGAGGCTCTGGAACGCCTGGCCACCACGGACAACCTGACCGGCCTGTTCAACCGCGGCCATTTCGTCAATCTCGCCCGCACCGAGATTGACCGATGCCGCCGGTACAGCCGTCCGCTCTCCCTCCT
Source organism: Halodesulfovibrio sp. (assembly GCA_003252375.1). Classification (GTDB taxonomy): domain Bacteria; phylum Desulfobacterota; class Desulfovibrionia; order Desulfovibrionales; family Desulfovibrionaceae; genus Halodesulfovibrio. Next base: position 12,382 of record QKEJ01000157.1, on the reverse strand, counting down.
GATGGTCGATGCGGACAAGTTCAAATCCGTAAATGATACCTACGGACATGACGTGGGTGACATGGTGCTGCGGGCCATATCCGCAACCATCGTCCAGGCGCTGCGCACCGTCGACATCGTGGGACGGCTGGGGGGAGAGGAATTCGTGGCCCTCCTGCCCGAAACGGGCCTGAAGGATGCCGTGGTGTCTGCGGAACGTGTCCGCCGGGCCATTGAGGAGCAGTCCGTCACGCTGGAGACGGGAGACCAGCTCCGCTTCACCGTCAGTATCGGCGTATCAACCATGCCCGACGGAGACTGCGATACGGAACGCTGCCTCGACGATATGCTCAAGGAATCGGACAAGGCCCTGTATGATGCCAAGCATGCAGGCCGGAACAGGGTCTGTACCACCGGAACGGATACCTGCCCGGCAGCCCCTACAGACCGGAGAGCACCATGAAGTAGGCAATCCCGCTACTGATAAGCAGGATGCAGGGCAGCACCAGACGCCGCCACGCCGTGCCTATGTCCACCTTGAAATACTGGCAGGACAGCACAAAGCAGATGTGCAGCGGCGAGGACATGATGCCCGTGAAGCCCGAAAAGATGGCCAGCATGACGTAGGCTATCTGGTGTTCCTGCATGCCGGTCTGAACGATCAGCCCGGTCAGCAGCGGAAAGGTCGCCCCCACATAGGCCAGCGTAATTCCCGACACCAGCCCCACCAGATAGGGCAACAGTGTGGCTGCGGCAAACAGGGCCGCCGTGCCTCCGGCCATGGCCGAAAGCTGGGTAATGACCCCGGCCGCCTGCAGCATGTCCTTGAAGATGAAGATGGAGGCAACCACCCCCAGCATGTCCCAGAGATGCCGCCGCCCGAGCGATTGCACGATGATGCGGCCGCTGCCCGGATTCTGCCCCATGGCCGCGCCGATGGCTGCCGCAAGAGCCGCCATGACCCCGATTTCAAAGGGGACGCCCGGCAGGAAGAGACTGAGCCCCACCTCCATGCCCACGGCCCCGACAATGGCCACCAGCAGGGGCAGCCCGAAGCGCAGTACGGAGCGGGCATTGCGCACCGCCGGGACGCCGTTGCCGGCATCCTCCAGTACGAGCACGCCCGGACGCAGCAGAAAGAACCAGCCCAGCAGCAGCATGACCGCCATGCCCGGCAGCCCCACAAGAGCCAGATGCGCAATGGGAATATCGCATATGGATGCGGCCAGAATGATGCCCGGATAGAGGGGCCACCATGTCTCCCAGATATGCCGGAACCAGTAGTTCAGCAGCACCCTGTCCTGCGGGGCGACGCGAAGTTTTTCCGAAACGCTGCCCAGCATGGGCGCGGAGAAGACGGCCCCGCCCGGCATGGGCAGCAGGCCAATCAGTACGGGGAAAAAAATGATACGCAGGCGAGGATGCCGCAGGTAGCCTGCAAGGCTGTCCATGAGCCGGGTGGCCTGCCCCGTCTTGTCCAGAATGTCGCTGAGCAGGAGAATGAGCGCCACGATGATGGCCAGATACAGGGTCTGGGGCTGCAGCAGCGCCCATCCCACCGTGGCCGGCCACTGGCTGAACGGCAGTCCGAACAGCAGTGCCATGACAACGCTGCCCAGACAGATGGACAGCATGAGGGTGATCCGGCAGCGGATGGCCACAAGCATCACGACAAAAACCGAAGCGAGCTTGATCAGGGGCATGAGTGACATCAGCGGGGGCATGCAAATCTCCGAGGCCAAAGTGAGTGAACGCTCAGGAGTGTCTACCCATTCCGCCCAATTGTAAATATCCCTTCCGCAGGCGGCAGCGGCCTAGTGCAGCCGTCCCAGCGCAAGTGCCCCTCCCGTCGCCAGAACGAACCAGACAACCCACTTGAGAACGCAGGTTACGCCCGAACGCGCGGGATGCCAGTCCGGCGTCAGGCGGCAATCGGCCGACACCGAATCCTCGGGGCTGCATATGAACCCCGCCACCTCCATGCTCCTCGCCATTATCCGCACAAGTATCCGCGCCATGCTCTCCCAATGTGCTTTCATGCTGACCTCCCGGGCTGATGACATCATTGCAGAGGCTCTAGCATGGGCGCGGAATCCCGTTCCAATGGATAATCGGCATGACTGCGTTCTCGTTTTCCGATTGGCGTTTGCAGATATAGAGCGGTAGGGTGCCAGCAACCCGCAGCATTGCAAGGAGTCTCCATGGAACTGCATCAACTCCGATCATTTGTCGCCATTGCCGAGGAATGCAACCTCACCCGGGCCTCGGAACGCCTCTATCTCAGCCAGTCTGCCGTAAGCAGCCACCTGAAGGCGCTGGAGGACGAGCTTGGCGTTTCCCTGTTTGCCAGAACAGCCAAGGGAATGTTGCTGACCGGTGAAGGGATGACCCTTCTCCCCCGCGCCAGAAACCTGCTGGACGCAGCCAACGGCATGCTGCAGGAAGCGCGCGCCCTGAGCGGAGAGCTCCGGGGCTCGCTCCGGATCGGCTTCAACACGGACCCCGCCTTTCTCCGGGCAAGCGCCTTATCCACCCGGATGCGCCGGGCGCACCCGGACATTGAACTGAATCTCATGCAGTCCATGACCTCAAACGTGCTTGAACAGGTCGCCAGAGGCAGCATGGACGGCGGATTCATCTTCGGCAGAGCCGAAAACCCGGCACTTACCGTCGTGCCCCTCGCCTCCGTAATCCTGCACGTGGTGGGCCCCGCCAAATGGAAGAAACTGCTGGCTGATGCGGACCTTACCGCCGTGGCCGGCATGCCGTGGATATGGGTGCCGCCGGACTGCCCCCTGTACAATCTGCTCGACGAGCAGTTCGAGGAACACGGGCTCACCCTCAAGCACAGCATAAAGACGGACCATGAGGACATCATGCGGGCGCTGGTCATTGCGGGGGAAGGGCTATGCGTTCTCAGACAGCCTGAAGCAACGGAGCTTGAACGGCTCGGGCACGTGACCATCTGGCACGGCATGCAGATGTCCATCCCCCTCGCCTTCGTGCACAAGGCTTCCCGCAATGACGATCCGCTCATCACCGCGGTGACACGGACAGTGCAAGCGCTCTGGCGGGAGAATGGCGAGACGGACTAGATGCCGGAGGGAGCCTCTTCAACGGGCAGCCGCAACTCGGGCACCCCGGCCTCCAGCGCCGCACAGACCGCAGGTTCAAGGCTGGGACGCAGCACGCCCGCCAGATCGAACAGGGCCGTGGCCCCTGCTGCAGATTCCGGCATGACGACCTTGAGACGGGCAAGGTCTTCCTCCAGCTGGGCCCGCAGGGCAGGATACGGGGCAAGCAGCCGCCGCGCAGAAGCCAGCGGCCCCCATTGCGTGGCGATCTCCCGCCCCAGATGCATGGCGTGGGTCAGCAGGTCCGTCATGGCGTAGAGCATGTACAAGAGGTCCAGATAGACAAAGAGCACGTCAGCGTTCATGGACCGGGCCATGCGCTCGCGTACCGTATAGAGCAGCACGTTGCACGCCTCGTCCAGCGGCCTGCCCTCGTCAAGGGCCCCCTTGATGTGATGCCCCTGCCAGCGCCAGCCGCGCCGCATGATCACGTGGCGCGGAATGGCACGCACCTCCCGAGCCTCGGACTGCGTGGTCAGCACGAGTCGCAGCCCGGCAGCCGCCACCCGCGTGCAGAAATGGGCATCCTGCCCGAAGGGACGGTCATATACGCCGAACCCGTCCACGGCATCCCACACCGCCCGGCGCATGAGCCAGGCACCACCGGGAATGAAGTCCACATCGCCGGACACGCCCAGCTGCAGGCTGTAGGCATGGGCCAGATAGCGCGAATCCACATTTCCGCCCGAGGCATGATGCAAGGGCGTGGAAACAATACCCACATCATTCTTCGAGGCCAGGGGCAGGCAGGTGGCGCACCAGTCGGGCGCAAGGCGGATATCGTTATCCAGGGAAAGGATGAACCGCGTGGTCACGGCGCTCAATCCCGCCCGCTTGGCCTCGGTGCGCCCCCGATTTTCCGGCAGGCGCATGATGCGCAGGGGAAGCAGGTCCCACGTGGTGGCAAAGGGGTCGGCCGATCCGTCGTCCACCACGATGACCTGCTTGGGCAGCACGTCCCACTCCCGCAACGACTCCAGAAGCGCATGGGCATGCTCCGCATCGTTCCAGGTATAGGTCACGAGGGTCATGTCCGGTCTGAATGCGGCGGAATGTGTCTTCACGGGCACCTTCGGTAAGGAATTGGGGTTGCAGCCTTTACACGGCAGACGCATGTCTGTAGATACTTATAGTATCCCGAACCGTTACACGCAAGGAGAGAGCCCATGCCATCCCTCACCCCCATTTCCGCTGAATCCCGCACCTCCGGCATCCGCATCGAAACAGACAGCATGGGCCCGGTCGACGTTCCGGCCGACCGCTACTGGGGGGCCCAGACGCAGCGCTCGCTCCACCATTTCGACATCGGGCTGGACCGGATGCCCGACGAGATCATCCACGCCTTCGGCATTCTCAAGAAGGCTGCCGCGCAAGCCAACAGGGAACTCGGCAGGCTCCCGCAGGACAAGGCGGATCTCATCATCACCGCAGCACAGGAGGTGGCGGACGGGAAACTTTCCGATCACTTTCCGCTTCGCGTCTGGCAGACCGGCAGCGGCACCCAGACCAACATGAACGCCAACGAGGTCATCGCCAACAGGGCCATCGAACTGGCCGGGGGACAGCTGGGCAGCAAGCAGCCCATCCATCCCAACGACCACGTGAACATGTCGCAGTCCTCCAACGACACCTTTCCCGCCGCCATGCACATTGCCGCCGTGCTCAAGCTTGTGCACGACCTCATCCCGGCCGTACGCTACATGCGTGTTGCCCTCAAGGACAAGGCTGCCCGATGGGACCACATCGTCAAGATAGGCCGCACCCACCTGCAGGACGCCGTGCCCATGACGCTGGGACAGGAATTTTCCGGGTACGAGGCCCTGCTGGGCGAGAATCTCGAACGGCTCGAAGCCATGCTGCCGCACCTGTTCAGGCTGGCGCTGGGCGGCACCGCCGTGGGCACCGGCCTGAACACGCCGCCCCAGTTCGCCGCAACCGCAGCAGCGAACATTGCCGAGGAAACCGGCATGCCCTTTGAGCCCGCGCCCAACTTCTATGCCGCACTCTCCGCCCACGACGCCATTGTCATGACCAGCGGCGCCCTCAAGACCCTGGCCTGCTCCCTCATGAAAATCGCCAACGACATCCGCTGGCTGGCCTCCGGCCCGCGCAGCGGCATCGGCGAACTGGAGCTGCCCGCCAACGAACCCGGCTCCTCCATCATGCCCGGCAAGGTGAACCCCACCCAGAATGAGGCCATGACCATGGTGGCCGCACAGGTCATGGGGCTGGACGCCGCCATCACGGTGGGAGGCTCGCAGGGCAACTTCGAGCTGAACGTGTTCAAGCCGCTGATGATCTTCAACCTGCTCACGTCCATGCGGCTGCTGGCCGACGCATGCCGCTCCTTCACCGATCACGCCCTGAAAGGACTTACCGCGAACGAGGCGGTCATTGCCGGACACGTTCAGGCATCCCTCATGCTGGTCACGGCCCTGACCCCGGAGATCGGCTACGACAAGGCGGCTGAGGTAGCCCATACAGCCCACATGGAAGGCGGCACCCTGCGGGAGGTCTGCCTGCGCCTCGGCTATCTGACCGCAGAACGGTTCGACGCCATCGTCCAGCCCCTGCGGATGGCGAAACCGCACGACTAGATTGTTCCTTCCGACAATGCAAAAGGGCCGGAGGCTGCTGCCTCCGGCCCTTTTCAATACCTGTTCCGGGAATCCTAGTCGGCGAACACGAAGCTCTTGTCATTGACCGATGCAAGGTCCGCCTTGGCCTGTTCGGCCTGCTCCACCTTGGCATAGGGGCCAACCTGCACACGCCACAGCCCTCGGGCTTCGTCATGCACCACGCGGCAGGGCTTGCCCTGCTGGTTCATGCGCTCCTTCAGGCCGTCCGCGTTCCCCTGCTTGCCAAAGGCGCCAATCTGCACATAGTAGCGCCCTTCCGGCAGGAAGGATTCAGGCTTGGGCTTGGCAAAGGGCACCGGTTCGGCAGCCATGGCCGGGGTCGCCAGCACGGGCTTCGGCGCCGCCTTGGGCTCTTCCTTGATGGTGGCCTCGGCTATGGCCGTATCGCCAACAGCCTCCAGAGCCTCCACCCGCACGCGGGCCACACCCGTATCGGCCATGCCGATTTCCTGTGCGGCGGTGTAGGTAAGGTCGATAATGCGGTCCTTGATGAACGGACCGCGGTCGTTGATGCGCAAAATGGTGGACTTGCCGGTTTCGAGGTTGGTCACCCGCACCGGCGTATTGAACGGCAGCAGCTTGTGCGCGGCGGTCATGCCGTACATGTCATACACTTCGCCGTTGGCAGTCTTGCGACCGTGAAAATCCTTGCCGTACCACGAGGCATAGCCTTCCTCGGTATAGCCCGAGGCGCTGGACATGGTGGTGTAGGTTTTGCCGTTGATGGTGTAGCTCTTGGGCTTCTGCCACTTGGACGGGGGCTCCAGGGGCGTCGGTCCCGAGGCATCCGGCAGGGGCCCCTTGACCGTATAGCTGCCGTCCGGAGCCACAATCTTCTTCTTGGCACATCCGGTAGCCAGAACCAGCGCCATGAGCAGCGCGGCGCATATGAGCAACGGTAGGGATGTTTGACGCATTATTCCTCCGTAAAATGCAGTTCTTCCGTATATCGCGTCTATATATACTCTAGAAAGCTGAGCCGCAAGCACTGTCTGCGCACCGAAACAGGACCTCAAACAACACGACGGCCTGTCCGATGAACGAACAGGCCGTCGGCATGTGTGCAGAAAAACCGGCTAGTAGAGTTCGCCGGGATGCAGGTCGTCATCCAGCTCGCCCTGCCGCTTGAGCAGCTGTTCGAGCTGAATGTCGGCGCCGATGACGCCGGTGATGTTGTCATCCTCATCGGTCACGGCAGCGGAAACGGTAAGAATCAGCTTTCCGGTGAAGAACGAGGAATACAGGTCCGTAATGTGCAGCTGGCCCGTTGCCATGGGCTGAATGAACCAGGAGCGGTTGGAGAAGTCGTAGCCAGGCGCGAGGTCCGCGTACTTGTGCTTGTTGGTCGCGTCCGTGATTTCGGCGGCAATGAGCCGGCCCTTGGCGTCCGTGAGGTACAGGTACTGGATGAAGGGATACTCCTCCGCGAACTCCTTGAGGCAGACCTGATTGTCCTTGCCGAGACGGATTTCGCAATCCTCTGCAAGGCGCACGATGAGGTGCGCGGCAAGCTCGTTGGCCACGGCCTTCAGGTGGTCGAAGTCGGAGGCGAAGAGTTCCGGCAGGTAACGCTTGACCAGCTTGATCATTTCCTTGTTGGAGAAGGAGGTGTTACGCCCCTGCTCATAGGCCTGCATGATGCGTTCGTAAATCCGGCCCACGGAGGGGTGCTTCTTGGACACCTGCTTGTCGGCAGGCACCTTGAGGTACTGGTTGATCCAGTAGGCCACACCGGCGCGTCCCGACTTGTCCGTGATGATGATCGGCACGGAGCGGTTGAGGATCTTGTTGGTGTCGAAGATGTTGTAGATTTCCTCGTTCTTGGCGAGGCCGTCCACGTGAATGCCTGCGCTGGTGGCGTTGAAGTCCTTGCCGACAAAGGGATAGTTGTCGGGGATATTATAGGACAGCTCGTTCTCGAAATACTCGGCAATGGATGCGATGACCTGCGTGTTGGCGGCATCATCCTCGCCGGTCAGCGAGATGTATTCGATGATCAGCGCCTCGATGGGGGTGTTGCCGGTACGCTCGCCAAAACCCAGCAGTGTGCCGTTGACGCCGCCGCAGCCATACAGCCATGCGGTAACGCCGTTGACCAGCGTCTTGTGGAAGTCGTTATGGCCATGCCATTCGAGCCACTTGCCGGGAACGCCCGCCTCGTCGGTGAAGGCCCGCACGATGCGCGGCACGGAACGGGGCAGCGTGGCGCCCGGATAGGGCACGCCGTAGCCCATGGTGTCGCACAGGCGGATCTTGATGGGCAGGCCGCTTTCCTTGGAGAGCTCCATGAGCTTTTCCGCAAAGGGCAGGCAGAAGCCGTGGATGTCCGAACGGGTGATGTCCTCGAAATGGCAGCGCGGGGAAATACCCCACTCAAGGGCCTGCTCGATGACGGCCAGATAGTTCTGCATGGCCTTTTCGCGATCCAGTCCCAGCTTCAGATAGAGATGGTAGTCCGACACCGAGGTCAGCATGCCCACCTCACGGAACTCCATGTCCCGCGCGATCTTCAGGTCATCCTTGTTGGCGCGGATCCAGCCGGTGATCTCCGGATACTTGTACCCCTTGGCGCGGCAGGCATCGATGGCCCGGCGGTCCTTGTCGGAATACATGAAGAACTCGGAGGCGCGGATGAGCCCGCTCATGCCGCCCAGCTTGTGCATCAGTTCGAAGATGCTCTCGATCTGCTTCACCGTGTAGGGCGGCCGCGCCTGCTGCCCGTCGCGGAACGTGGTGTCCGTAATGAACATGGGGTCCGCGGGGCGCGGCATCAGAAAGATATCGTCAAAGGCAATGCGGCTGATCTTGGTATAGGGAAAGAGCTCACGGTACAATTCGGCCTTATCGGGATTGTCCATGTTCAGCTTGGTAGTGGGTCGGTTCAGATGCAACAGGCTCATGCGTTCATTACCCTCCTTGGGGACGTAGTCTGTAACAGCGCCTCGGCTTCGGCGAGAACCTTCCGGGCCCGCGTGCAGGCCGGATTGAGCCGGACGCCCTCTTCTGCGGCCTTGCACGCCTCTTCGGGGCGGCCGCACTCTATAAGGCCCTCTGCGGCCTGGATGTACATGCGTTCGGGCACATCCTGGTAGATGCTGGAAATCAGGGCATCATACTTGTCGTTGAAAACGCTGCGCACAAGATCATTCCGGTCAAAGAGCAGGCGGGCCAGCAGACGGTTCTCTCCCTGCCGGGCATAGTACTGGCAGATAAGCTCCCGGCTCTGCTCGAGGATGAAGCTGATACGCCGCACCTCGCGTTCGATACTCTCCCGGGTCTGGCTCAGCACGGCGGAAAGGGGATCACCGATCTCCTGCGCCTCCTCGTACTGCTCCTGACGCTGCAGCGCCCTGAACATGGGGGCATAGTGCTGCTGCTGGTAGGCATCTTCCTTGATCTTGATGCACTCGTGGAAAATGTAGCCGATGGACCAGTCGAGCATGCGGGCCACGACATGGTCATCCGGATTGGTTCTGAAGAGATGATGCGCGGTATCCTTGAGACGCCAGAGCAACCCCTTGTTCATCATGTTGCCCAGCAGGTCGCGCATGGACGCAAAGGAGACGGCGCCGCTCTCCTCAAACCGGGCGAACTGCTCTTCCAGCTCCTTGGCCGCCATGCAGAAATCCCGCATGACATCACGCGCAAACTCACTCTTGTTGGCTTCTATCCAGCGTCTGGACATGCAGTTCACTCTCCACTTGAAAGAAAGCAGGTTATACACTGTTTTGCCAAAAACGCAAAACAATAGCCGATCACATTGCCAACTGGCCGTCTTTGTTACTGAATCACACCCCAAAACACCCAGCAGCCCCTGTGTGCGCCGTACAAATTCCCATTTTTGTAAATGCCCGTCTAGAGCATGCAGAGGGACTCGTCGCAACAGGTCTTGATGAACTCGCTGTAGGTATGCAGAATGCGCCGCTCTCCGGCAATCCGCTCTGCCGAAAGCGGACGCGCGGGATGCTCGCGAACAAGCTGCGCAAGCCAGTCCCACGTGGGTATGGCCCGCATCCCGTCCCCCAGTAGTGCATTCTCCTCCACTCCCACCAGTATGGCGTCCCGGGTATCGGTCACCACCACCAGCGGCACCGGCCCGCCGGGAAACAGACGCGCTGCGGCCAGGCTCTCCCGCCGATAGGTATTCACCTGCCCCGGACAGAACAGCAGCAGCAGGATCGGCACCCCGGCAGCATCATGCACGGCCAGATCCACGGTACGGCAGTATTCCTCTCCGCCATCGGCAACGGGGAAATGCACTCCCACACGGGGCCGGATGGCAGAAGCAGGGTACCCGCGCTCTTCCACAAGAACCCGGGCAAGGGCCTGTCGCAGGTCCTCGTACGTGGTGCGCTCCACGTCGTCACCGGTCAGGTAATCACGGATGGTTCCGCCCAGACTTACCTCATGCATGGCATCCTCCCCGAAACGGCAACAAGGGCCGTTCCGTCATGAAAGGATAAGACCTCACCCATTTTCTGTCCACGCAGCCCACCGTGAAAAAAGAAAAAGGCAGCCAAAAGGCTGCCTGGATGCGCATGGTCGGAAAACTAGGAGGCTTCCCGCAACAGCACCTTGGCTACACTGATGTCGTAGAGGAGCATGGGATCGGAATCACGCCCCATGTCCTTGTACATACGCGCCGCCTCCTGAATGGCGGAAAAGGGAACCCAGCCGTGCCTGTCCCACACCTCGGGATGATCGCTGCGCCAGATACGGAAGTGCACCTCGTCCGCCACCTGAGAGACGTACACCCGCGTCTTTCTGTCTGCCGGATCGGGATAATAGTATAGCCCGCGCTCATCTTTCATTCCGCACCTCCAATTTTGCTGCGATGGATGTGGCTTCTTTTGCCCGCAAGGTCAAGCCCGGAGAACCTTTTGCCCGGGATTTCATGCCGACTGTGCAACCAACCATCACCAAATCCCTCCTCAACGACACTGAGCCCCCTGCCAAGCAGGGTTTGCAGGGGATGAAAACGCCGGTTGTGATATGGTCAACCAACCCATATAAAATGGGTTTCGGGCTTGACAAAACGGGGGCTTCCCTCTAGCAATGAAGTACTTTGTCCAAAAAATCACGTGCCCTTGGCGGCTGGTTTTAGACCGGAGCCTGCCCGCCGAAGCACAACCGCGCAAACCACATTGAATCGCCAGTGGCTTGCGTGGTTATTGTCTGGTTCTGAACCCAAACCATACCATTTGTGGAGGTAAGGCAATGGCGAAACATGCGACTCCTAAGTTGGACCAGCTCGAGTCCGGGCCTTGGCCCAGCTTTGTGTCCGACATCAAGCAGGAAGCCGAATCTCGTGCCAAGAACCCCAAGGGACTTGACTATCAGATTCCCGTAGACTGCCCCGAAGATCTTCTGGGCGTTCTCGAACTGTCCTACAACGACGGTGAAACGCACTGGAAGCACGGCGGCATCGTCGGCGTGTTCGGTTACGGCGGCGGCGTTATCGGCCGTTACTGTGACCAGCCCGAAAAGTTCCCCGGTGTGGCACATTTCCACACCGTGCGTCTGAACCAGCCTTCCGGCAAGTACTACACCACCGAATACCTCAAGGCTCTGTGTGACATCTGGGATCTGCGCGGTTCCGGCCTCACCAACATGCACGGTTCCACCGGTGACATCGTTCTGCTCGGCACCACCACTCCCCAGCTGGAAGAAATCTTCTGGGAAGTGACCCATAACCTGGACACCGACCTCGGTGGTTCCGGCTCCAACCTGCGTACCCCCGCAGACTGCCTGGGCCAGACCCGTTGCGAATACGCCTGTTACGATACGTCCGCTCTCGCCCTCGAGATGACCAACGAGTACCAGGACGAACTGCACCGTCCCGCATTCCCCTACAAGTTCAAGTTCAAGTTCGACGGCTGCCCGAACGGCTGCGTTGCCGCTATCGCCCGTTCCGACTTCTCCGTCATCGGCACCTGGAAGGACTCCATCAAGATCGACCAGGACGCTGTTAAGGCCTACGTTGCCGGCGAATTCAAGCCCAACGCTGGTGCCCATGCAAGCCGTGACTGGGGCAAGTTCGACCTTCAGGCCGAAGTTGTTGACCGTTGTCCTTCCCAGGCTATCACCTGGGACGGCTCCAAGATGACCATCGACCGCAAGGAATGCGTACGTTGCATGCACTGCATCAACACCATGCCTCGCGCTCTGCGTATCGGCGACGAACGCGGCGCCTCCATCCTCTGTGGTGCAAAGGCTCCCATTCTCGACGGCGCACAGATGTCCTCTCTCGTGATTCCCTTCGTGGAAGCCGCAGCTCCCTTCGATGAAATCAAGGAAGTTGTTGAGAACATCTGGGACTGGTGGATGGAAGAAGGCAAGAACCGCGAGCGCCTGGGTGAAACCATGAAGCGTCTGTCTCTGCAGAAGCTGCTCGAAGTTGTTGGTCAGGAAGCCGATCCCCGCCACGTTATGGAACCCCGCCACAACCCCTACATCTTCTTCAAGGAAGAAGAAGTACCCGGAGGCTGGGACCGCGACATCACCGAATACCGCAAGCGCCACCAGCGCTAGTCAAGAGAGGAGTACTGAAAAATGGCATTCATCTCTTCCGGATACAATCCCGCGAAACCCATGGAAGGCCGTATTACTGACATCGGCCCCCGTGATTAC